>DASVLX010000025.1:0-6946 GCA_036384655.1 Pseudonocardiaceae bacterium | reverse complement strand
AAGCGCGGCAGCCAGGGCACCCAGTGGAGAGCGCAGGTGCTCGGTCCGCAGCGGTGTCGGCAGCGCGAACACACCGGCCAGCGCATCGCGCACGCCGTCGAGATCACGGCTGGCCAGCCGAGCGGAGGCGATGTCGATGCGGGCTAGCGCGATGTCGCCGTATGAACACTGCTCGGCCGAACCGGAGAGATAGCTGTCGATCGCGGCCTGAGCGTGCCGTTCGGCGGCGGCAAAGTGCTCGGTGAGGCCGTTCACCTGGCCGGCATACATCTCGGCCTTCGGTTCCGGGAATTGAAGAATGCCGCCGATGTCATCGAGGTCAGCGATCTCCGTATAGCCGCGCAGTGCCTCGCGTGCGTCATTGGACGCGACCAGAGCCGCGCGCACGACATCCGAGTCACCAGTCAGCCGGGCGGCGATACGAGCTTCGTAGCTCGCCAACCGGCCAGCCGCACTGCCGGGAACGCGGGATCGGGCCAGCCGCTCGCGGGCGATACGCACATGCGCGAGTGCGTCGCGCAGACGGCCGGTGCATTCCGCTATCAGCGCCTGTGTCCCGCAGGCCCAGGCACCGAGTTCGACGTGATCGGTGTCATCGGCGCATTGGCGGGCAAGGCGAGCCTGTGTCATCCCTTCGCTCGGGTGACCGAGCAGGTGAGAGGCATGGGCCAGCACCACCGACGTCATGCCCAGCAGGACCAGCAGTTCGCGCGCATTGCGTGCGTGGTGGCGTCGCTTCTCGATGTCGCCGAACAGTTCGCCGCGCAGCCGGGATACCGCAGTGAACACCTCCGCCGCTGGCGCGCTGAGGAAATCGGCGGATGCGGCGGTCAGGGCGTCCCTGTACATCGCCACTGATTCCGAACCCGCGCTCGTCGACTCCATCCACACACTGATGTGCCGGGCGTCGCCGGCCGCGGCTATTACCATGTCGTGCACCGATCCGGGCGTGTCGATGGCGTCCGCACTGGCGTGATGGGTGGCAGGTGGCCCGAACAACTCACGTGTGGGGTGGCCGAAGATGCGTTCGAGGACCTGTCTGGTCGCCGGTGATGTCGGAAAGACTTCGCCAGTACGCCACCTACGCACGGTCCGTTCCGCCGTGCCGGCCGATACATGAATCTCGCGAGCGGCGTTCGTGAAGGCGCGTTCAAGATCCGCGTCGGTCCAGTACCGCTGGCGCATGAGTTGCTCCAGCAACGTGCGCGGCGCGGCCTCGGCTCGTTGGGTCATGATCGTGGCCCCCTGCAGATCACCGGTGTCCCCAACACACAGTAGCGATCCGAAGCCCATCGTGACAGCACGTCGTTGCGGTGTTCAAGCGACTGGCCGCAGTCGACAGATATCGGCCATGGCTGGCCACCTGCTGTCCTTCTGGTGGCCGGTGCGCAATCGCGATCGTGGGTCCGATCAGTTCGATCGTGACGAGTTGGGAGAGTGAATGTGACCAGCAGTCTCAAGACGCCCCTGCCGGAGTATCCGGCTGCGGCGTGGGTGCAGGCGCAGGTGGCGATCAACGTTGACGGGCGCGTGCTGATCACGCGCGGAACGCCGGTTGGGCCGTGGACCATGCCGTTCGACCTGGTGAGCGTGGACGAAACTGTGGAGGAGGTGGTCTGCCGGCTGGTGCGGGAGTACGTCGACGCGGACGCCGGGCGGGTCGACTTCATGGCGGTAATCGAGCGAGGAAGCACGGTCGAGTCCGACGATCACGGTGTGACCTTGCTGTTCGAGGCCAGGCTCCCGACGGCATCGGTCAACACGGACGAGTCGCTCGGCGAGGTGAGGTGGGTGACATGGCCGGAGCTGGGGATGTTGCCTCTGCATCCGCCGCAGTTGGCCACTGTGCGGCATTCCTTGGGTGGTCAGTGGCAGCCGCTCGGTCGTCCTGTCTACTGTGCACGGATGGCCGGTGCTTGGGCATGACCGCACAGATCATGGACACGACGATCAGCCTGCGCACTGACATCGTTGGGGGAGAAGCTGGGATCGGTCTGTACCGGGAGAACCCGGCGCACACGCTGCTCCACATTGTCGCCGTTGACGGGTCGGGTCGCGTTGACTTCGTGCACCATGGCGACGACCGGGAACAGTCGGCGCGGTTCCTGCGGACGTTGGCCGAACACGCCTTGCGAATGGCCCGCGAACTGGCAGACGACTGAGCTCAGGATGGGGAACGAGCCGTGGGATGGGCCAGACATCTACTGGCCCATCCCACGCTTTCCGCGTTGCGGCACCTGCCAGAATGGGGGCGTGGATCTTCTGTTTCGGATGGCGGTCAAGGAGGATGCGGGCGAGGTCACCGCGCTGGTGCGGCGGGCTTACCGTGGCCCGGAGAGCCGGCAGGGCTGGACGACGGAGGCTGACCTGCTGGACGACGAGCGGATCGACCCGGCGCATGTGGCCGACAAGATCACCAGGCCGGGCTCGCTGATCCTGCTGGCCGAGGACCCGGACGGCTCGCTCGTCGCCTGTTGCGAGCTGGCGCGTCGGGACGACGCAGTGGCCTACTTCGGGATGTTCGCCGTCGAGCCAACGCGGCAGGGTGGCGGCATCGGGCGGGTGATGTTGGATCAGGCGGCCATGCTGGTGCGGCGCCAGTGGGGTTCGACGCGGATGGAGATGACGGTGATCGCCCAGCGCCGGGACATCATCGCCTGGTACGAGCGCCGAGGATTTCACAAAACCGGCGAGCACCGTCCCTTCCCCTTCGGGGATCTGATCAACGGAACGGCGTTGCGTGACGACCTGTACTTCGAGGTGCTCGTCACGGACCTCGTCTCAGCCACGCCCTGAACTCGGCATCAGGACCGCCCGAAACCCCTTACGGCACCGGGGAGCCCCAGATGGGGAACCAGCGGCTGAGGTCGGATTCGACGGGGACGTCACCCGTGATGTCGGCGCGGACCTGGAGCTCCAGGTCGGTATCGCGCTGTTGCGGGCCGATGGGCGCGAACGGATACACCGTGCCGCGCTTGTAGAGATAGATCAACCCGAGCCGTTGCCGCTTTCCGTCGTGCTCTCCAGTGAACCCGATCACCGTGCACAGCAGGAACGGCCCGAAACCGTTCTCCACCAGCGTCGAGTTCACCCCGTGCAGGTCGGTCATCAGCGTCGGCAGATCTACCTCGCCCTCGGCCTGCCGGCAGACCACCCAGGTGTAGCCGTACTCATCCTTGGAAACGGAGATCGTGACACCCGGATCGAGGTTCAGCAGATCCCGGATGTCCCGCTCGGTCTGGTGGGCGGCGGCTCCCTCGGCGGCCCGGAAACACACCGCGCCGGCCCCGGTTGGCACCAGGTCGCGGGCGGCCTGCAGGGTGAAGGCCGCGCCGGGAATCGCGAACAGCACGTCCAGATTGGGCTGCACCGGTTTGGTGCGGCCCAACAGGATGTCGAAAAAGCCCACTGGTCACCTCGGGTGTCAGGGCTGCGTCAGGATGTGATCAGACGGTCGGTTGGCCGAGTTGGGTGGACAGCTGCGCGAGTTGGTCCAGCCGCTTCTCCAGGGTGGGGTGCGTCGAGAACAGGTTGGCCATCACGGCACCCGGCCCGAGCGCGGGGGCGAAGAAGAATGCGTTGAACGCCGTGGCCGCGCGCAGGTCCCTGGTCGGAATCCGCTTGATGTCCTGGGTCACCTTGGTCAGCGCGGACGCCAACGCCGACGGCCGGCCGGTCAGGATGGCGCCGGCACGGTCCGCGGCGAGTTCACGGTACCGGGACAGCGCCCGGATCAGCAGGTAGCTGATCGCGTACACGGCGCCCGAGACCGCCATCACCAGCAGCAGGATCAAAGCGAGCTGACCGCCGTCACGCCGGTCCCGGCCACCGCCGAACATGGTGCTGTACAAGGAGAAGCGAGCGACCAATCCCGCCAGCACACCGATGAACGACGCGGCCGTCATCACCATGACGTCACTGTGCGCCACATGGGACAGTTCGTGCGCGAGAACGCCCTCCAGCTCTTCCTCGTTCAGCCTGCGCATGATCCCGGTGGTCACGCACAACACCGCCCGCTTCGTGCTCCGACCGGTCGCGAATGCGTTCGGCATGTCGTCATTCGAGATCGCGATGCGCGGCTTGGGCATGTCCGCGGTCGCGCACAACCGGTCGACGATCCCGTGCAGATATGGCTCCTGCTCGGGCGTCACGATCTGGGCGTGCATCGCGGCGAGAGCGATACGGTCCGAGAACCAGAACTGCGCCGCCAGCAGACCGCCCGCGATCAGGACCACGATCACGACGGACTTGATCAGCCACACCAACGCAAAAACGAACGCCGCATACACGATCAGCAGCAGGAAGGACGTGATCAGCATCCGCGTGGTGAGCTGATGATCGGGGCGGAATCGAGTTCGCATCACCCTCACCTCACAACATCAGTTTAGCCGGGCAGTAGACCGTCCGGATGCAACAGCTCACGCACCTCGTCGATCTCGGCGTCCTCGGCGGGGAGCACCGCGTCGGACGGCTTCAGCACGCTGATCGGCACCGGCGTGCCCAGTTTCCGCACCAGGACTTCCAGTTCGCCCAACGCGAGACGGAATGCCTGGGCATCGTCGGACTCGACGGCGTCCATCAGCTTGTCGTCCAGTTCGTTCAACTGGCCCGTGTCGGAGTCGGGTATTTCGTACTGCCCCTCGCTCAGGATCCGGATGATCACGGTTCGGCCTCTTCCTGGCGCTGTTTGCCCTGCTCCAGGGCGGGTTGCTGCTCTGCCGCCGGGAGCTGTCCCTTGAGCTGGGCGAGCTGCAGCTCGATGTCGCTCGCACCGCCGCCGCGGGCCGCCTCCAGCGCGGCCTGGATGTCGTCACGCTGGCTGCCGATCGGCAGGGCGGCGTTGTCCAGCGCGCCCGTCGCCATCAGCTCGTCCAACGCACCGGCCCGTGCCACCATCTGGGCGGTTCTGTCCTCGGCGCGCTGCATCGCCAGGCCGACATCGCCCATCTCCTCGGAGATGCCGGACACGGCCTCGTTGACCTTGGTGCGCGCCTCGGCGGCGGTATAGGCGGCCTTGATGGTCTCCTTGCGGGTGCGGAACGCCTCGACCTTGGCCTGCAGCCGTTGCGCCCCGACCGTCAGGTTGTCCTCTTCGGACTTGAGCGCCTCACGCTGGCCGCGCAGATCCTCGATCTGCTGCAGCACGGCGGCCCGCCGGGTCAGCGCCTCCCGGGCGAGATCGTCCTTGCCCAGCCCCACGGCCTCGGTCGCCTGTGCCTCAAGCTTGTCGGCGGACTGCTTCAACTGGCCGCCCTGCAGGTCCAGGCGCTTACGGCTGGTGGCCACCTCGGCCAGGCCGCGCCGCATCTGGGCCAGCATCTCCACCTGGCGCTGGTAGGAGTAGTCGAGCACCTCGCGGGGATCCTCCGCCTTGTCCAACGCCTTGTTGGCCTTGATCCGGAACAGCATGGCCAAACGCTGGGCGATACCCATCGCGCACATCCCTTCGACCTTTGATTTGACGGTACGCCCGGTACATGTGTGCAACTCTCAGACTTGTCCGGCCGCCAGGGCGTTCGGAGGGCCGAAGGTCGTTCGCGGGCCGAGAAAAGGTCATGGTCGGCCCATCTGAGGCGATGATTCAGGCGGCGAGGCACCCTCGGCCGGCTGGGCGCCCGGCGGCAACGGCACGCGCCATTCGAGTCGCGTCTCGCCGTCCGGCGCCGTCGAGATGCGGAAGATGCCGCCGTGCGCTGTGGCGCGCTGGCCGACGTTGCCCAGTGCGCTGGTCCGGCTGGTCTGCCGCAGCCCGCCGCCGTCGGCCTCGATGCGCAGCAGCAGCTCCTCGCCCGCGGCCAAAGTGATCTCGGTGCGGGTGCTGTCGGCGTGCCGGGTGATGTTGGCGAGCGCCGTGCGGGTGATGGCCAACACCACGGCTGCGATGCCCTCGGCCAGGCCGCTGATCGGGCCCTGGAAGCCGAGGGTGGGAGTGTGACCGAGGGCGTCCTGCGCCTGGGTGGCCAGCTCGACGAGCTGGGACCGCAGCCCGCCGGCCTTACGCGACGGTTCCTCGTGTAGCTCGAAGATCGCCGCGCGCAGCTCGCGGATCGTGTCGTCCAGGTCCAGGATGACCGACTTGATCCGGCTGGACAGCTGCGGCTGGCGGATCAGTCGGGCCACGCCCTGCAGCGCCATGCTGGCGCCGAAAACCCGCCGGATGACGAGATCGTGCAGGTCACGGGCGATGCGGTCGCGTTCCGCGTTGACCTCCCGCTCGGCCTCGGCATGCGCCTCCGCCTCGCGGGCGGACTCCAGCTCGCTGTGCAGGGCGATGATGCCTCGATTGGTGGCGTCGAGCTCGTCGGTGAGGTCCTCCAGCCGGCCCAGCGCCGAGGCCAGGTCCCTGTCCCGTTCGGCCAGCTCCGCGCGGGCCTCGGCGAGCTGCTTCTCGAGGTCGATGCCCGGCTCGTTGTTCATTGGGTGGTTCATCGCCCGCCCCCGGTCTGCGCGCTGCTCGGCGCGGCACGGATGACGAGGACGGCGGCGTCGTCGGTGCCGCGCGTGTGGTCGCGGTGCACGACGGCCGCGATCACCGTGGGGTGGTGGCACAGCAGGCCGGGGTGCCGGGACGGCTCCCACCGGGTGTCGATGCCGTCCGAGGCCAGCAGCAGGGTCGCCCCCGACGGCCACGGATACGACTCCGGCCGGGCGCGCGGCGAGGTCAGCCCGGTGCCGACCGAGCCGGAGTGACTGACCAGGTGCCGGTTGCTGTCCGCCGTGCACAACCGGCCGGTGACGTTGCCGATGCCGGCGTAGACCACCCGCCCGCCGGCCTGGTCCAGCACGGCCACGCCGATCACGCCGCCTCGGGTACCGCGCATCGCGCGGTCGGCCTGCGCGGTGAACCGGATCAGGCCCTGTTCCGGATCGGGCGTGTCGTCCTTCTCTTCTCCACCGCTGAGCGGCTGTTGGTCGAAGATCGTGACCGCGACATGGGCCGCGTTGG
>DASVLX010000024.1:0-6453 GCA_036384655.1 Pseudonocardiaceae bacterium | reverse complement strand
CCATGCCCGGAAGGTGCCGCTGACCAGCGATTATCGGCTGGACGTGGACGGCATCCTGGCGGCGATCACCCCGACCACCCGGTTGATTTTCGCCTGCACGCCCAACAACCCGACCGGAACGGCGCTGCGCACCGCCGAGCTGGCGCATCTGCTGGACGGCGTGCCCGACGATGTGCTGGTGGTGCTCGACGAGGCATACCGGGAGTTCGTGGACGACCCGGACGTGCCGGACGGCATCACGGCGGCACGGGAGGCCTGGTCGCGGGGCCGGCGGAACGTGGCCGTGCTGCGGACCTTCTCGAAGGCGTACGGGCTGGCCGGGCTGCGGGTCGGCTACTGCGTCGCGCCGGAGCCGATCGCCGACGCGCTGCGCAAGGTGTACGTGCCGTTCGCGGTCAACTCGATCGCGCAGGCCGCCGCGATCGCCTCGCTGGACGCCGAGTCGGAGCTGATGACCCGGTGCCGGTCGATCATCGCCGAGCGCGGAAGGGTCACCGCCGAACTCCGCGCGATGGGCTACGAGGTTCCGGACAGCCAGGCCAACTTCGTCTGGTTGCCGCTGCGGGAGCGCACCACCGAGTTCAACGAGCACTGTCTGGACCACAAGATCGTCGTGCGCGCGTTCGCGGCCGGCGCCGACAGCGACGGAGTCCGGGTCACCGTCAGCGAGCCCGCCGAGAACGACGCGTTCCTCGCCGCCGCACGCTCGTTCCCGCTCTGACGGCTCGCCGCGTGGCCCGCCGTGGCCGCGTGAGTCACTCCTCCGGCGGCGTCGCCCCGGGTGTCTTGGGCGTCCTCCTGCCAGCGGCCCTCTCCGCCGACTTCGCTTTCTGTGTCGGTTGTTTCTGTGTCGGTTCTTTGTCCGCTGACTTCTTTTCGGCTGACTTCGCCGCGGTCCTGCTCGCCGTCCTGGCAGTGGTCGCCGCCCGGCCGCGCGTCGTGCTGTTGGTGGCGCTGCTCGCGGCGGCCCGGCGGCGGGCCCGCGGCTTCGGCCGAGACAGCGCCAGCCCGACCCGCAGCGCGCCGGCCGCCTCCGCCACCGCCTCGCGGCAGCGGGAACTGGCGGCCAGCATGCCGGCGTACCCGTGCACCAGATCCGGCTGCCGATGGACCGTCACCCGAACCCCGAACTCGGTGAGCCTCGCGGCGAACGCCTCGCCCTCGTCGCGCAGCGGGTCGAATCCGGCGGTGGCGAGATAGGTTGCCGGGAAGCCGCGCAGGTCGTCGGCGAGCAGCACGGACAGCCGCGGGTCGGTGTGCGTCGCCGGATCCGGGGCGTAGTGGTTGAGGAACCACGTCAGTTCCGAGTCACGGAGGAAGAAGCCACGGCCGAACGTGTTCCGGGACGGTCGGCGCACCGACGCGTCCGTCGAGGGGTAGAGCAGCAGTGCGAACACCGGCCGGGCCGTGCCGTTCTGACTGGCCTGGTGCGCCACGACGGCGGCCAGGTTGCCGCCCGCGCTGTCGCCACCGACCGCGAGCGCGGCCGGGTCGGCCCCCAGCTCCTCGGCGTGCGCGGCGACGTGGGCGAAGGCCGCCACCGCGTCGTCCACGCCGGCCGGGAAGGGATGCTCCGGTGCCAGCCGGTAGTCCACCGCCAGCAACCGGACGTCGGCCAGCCGGGCGAGATGCCGACACAGGGCGTCGTGGGTGTCCAGGCTGCCGAGCACGCAGCCGCCGCCGTGGTAGTAGACCAACAGCGGTGATCCCGCGGCCAGGCCAGTCGGCGTGTAGAGCCGCGCCGGGATCCCGCCGTCGGCGCGCGGAATGTCCACCGGCCGCGTGCTGACCGATCCGACGCGGGGTCCGGCCGCCATCCGCGAACCGATTTCCAGGGCCGCGCGAGCCTCGGCCACATCCCTGCCGCCGAACTGGTAACCGGCCAGTTTCTGCAGGCGCAGCAACAACTGCACGTCGGAATCCAGCCGCTGGCCCTCACGAACGACCGGCCGTCCGGCGAGCAGCCTGCGCACCGGTCGAGGAAGTTCGAAGATCAGGCGCAGCGCGCCGGCCTGCTCCCGCACCGGAACCCGCGAGGTCAGTCGGGATGTGTATGTCATGCCATCTCCCGTCCACAGCGGCAGTCGTCGGCAAGTCACGATATGGGACGTCTTCAACCGTGTGGCCGATGACCACGAAACCGATGGCAGGATCGAGACCATGGCTGTTTCCGTGGTCGGCATCGGAGGATCGATTCGGGGAGACTCGCAGTCGGAGCGGGCCCTGCGGCTCGCTCTGGCGGGCGCCGAGCAGGCGGGCGCCAAGACCAGCCTGTTCACCGGCGCCGATCTGATGTTGCCCTTCTACGATCCGGCCGTACCGGATCGTCCCGAGGCAGCCATCCGGCTGATCGAGGACCTGCGCGCGGCGGACGGTGTGCTGCTCGCCGCGCCCGGCTACCACGGCACGCTGTCCGGCCTGGTCAAGAACGCGCTGGACTACATCGAGGACCTGCGCCAGGACAGCAGGCCCTACCTGGACGGCCGGGCGGTCGGCTGTGTGGCGGTGGCCCGTGGCTGGCAGGCCGCGGTCAGCACGCTCACCGCGCTGCGGTCCGTCGTGCACGCGCTGCGGGGCTGGCCGACCCCGCTGGGCGCGGCCGTCAACTCCGGCGAGGTCACCATCGGTGCCGACGGCGACTGCTCGGACGCCAAGGTCGCCAACACCCTCCGCGTGATCGGCGCACAGGTCGTGGAGTTCGCGCTGGCCCGCACGGCCTAGGCGAGCCGCCCGGCGTGGCCCCGGCCGGCTCAGTGATCCGAGCCGGGCTTGCCCAGGTGCCGCAGCACGAAGTCCACGGTGATCGCGGTCTGCTTGATCGTCTCGGCGACCACGAGGGAGCCGTGGCCCGCGTCGTACCGGTAAACCTCGTACTCGGCATCGCGCTCGATCAGCCGGTCCAGGTAGTTGTCGATCTGCCGGATCGGGCAGCGCGGGTCGTTCTCACCGGCCACGATCAACACCGGCGCACGCACCTGGTCCACGTAGGTGATCGGCGAGCAGTCCCGGTACCGGTCCGGCACGTCGTCGGGCGAGCCGCCGAACAGGGCGCGGTCGAAGTCCCGTAGCGGCTCCATCTCGTCCGCGTACGCGGTGATGTAGTCGGCGATGGGAACGGTGGCCGCCCCGGCCGCCCAGCGGTCCGGCTGGACGCCCAGCCCGAGCAGCGTGACGTAGCCACCCCAGGAGGCGCCCTCCAGCACGCACTGGTCCGGGTCGGCGAGCCGGGTCTCGATGGCCCAGTCCCGTACCGCGGCGATGTCGTCCAGTTCGGTCAGTCCCGGCCGGCCCTCGATGGCGTCCCGCCAGGCCGTGCCATAGCCGGTCGAACCCCGGTAGTTGACCTCCACCACCGCGAACCCGGCGTCCAGCCACACCGCGCGGTACGCGGAGAAACGGTCCTCCTCGGCCGCGTGTGGGCCACCATGCACGCTGAACACCGTGGGCAGCGGCTGGTCCGGCGCGTCCGCTGGCCTCGACACCAGTGCGTGCACGATGCCGCCCGGGCCGGGCACCAGGGCGTCGATGACCGGCACCGACGGTGGCGCGCTCGGGCCGGCCGGCTCCAGCAGGACCCGGTCCGTGCCGTCCGGCAGCAGTTCGCGCACCAGCGGCGGCTGCGCGGCATTGGACCACGAGTACTCCACCGTGCCGTCCGGCCGCGCGTGCGCCGCGCCGATCGTGCCCCCCGGGGTGGTCAAAGTGGACAGTATGCCGGTGGCGATGTCATAGCGGTGCAGGGTGTTCCTCGCCCGGTAGGTGTGCGCGATGAGCAGCGAGGTGCCGTCGGGATACCAGTCGGCGGTGACATCGCCGGGCAGGTCGAGTTCGACGAGAGCCTCGGTGTCCTTCCCGACGTCCCAGATCAGCAGTTCGTCGCGACCACGGCGTTCATGCGCGACGAGCAGCCGGGTATCGCCGGGCACCGGCGAGAATGCCAGTGCGTCAAGGCCACGTCCCGGGCCGTCCCATTTCTCCGCCAGCGTCGAGCCGTCCGATGTGGACAGTATGCGGAGCGCGGGGTGACGGCTGTCGCCGTGTTCGGAATGCGCGATCGCGAGCAGCCGGTCGTCGCGGGACAGCGCGGCCACCCCGGCGTTGTGCTCGCTGGCGTACACGACCTCGGCCGGTCCGCCGTCTCGGGACAGCAAGATCGTCGTGCCGTCGTCGGTGTCGGTGCCGATCGCGACGATCCGCTCACCGATCTCCAGACCCGCGGGATAACCGGGGTCCGTGCCAGGCACCGCCGGGTCGGTGAGGCCTTCGGGGCCGGTGCCAGCGCCGGTACCGCCGTCGAAAGGCTGGTTCACCCAGTTGCCGTGCTCGTCACCGGCGGTGTCGTTGAACCACCAGATCCGCTGGCCGTCCGGGCTGACCGCGGCATGCGAGGTGCCATGTGGCCGGTCGGTGACCTGCCGGTGCGTGTTGGTCCGCCGGTCCCAGGCGTAAACCTCCCAGACCCCGCTGATGTTCGACAGGTAGATCGTGTGCTGGGGCTCGTCCCGGGCCCAGTCCGGCAGCGACACCCGCGGCGCGGTGAATCGGGCTCGCCAGCGCTGCTCTCGTTCCGAGTCGTCGAACAGGTGTTCCGGAATCCGTGCCAGCGCGTTGTTCGTCACCTTGCCAATCCTGCCAGGCTACTTTCAGCCATCGACACCACCGGCGATGGTGAGAACCGCGCCGACAACGCGGCCGACCTGCTGTGATGGCGAACTGGGCGAAACGGGACGGCTGTCCGGTGTGATCCCGCGGGTTGGCGGATCTCTCCCAACCGTCTCCCAGAATCGGACATCGCAGAGCCCCAAACGCGAACCGCAGGTCACCGGATGCCCGATGACCTGCGGTTTTCCCGTCGGGGTGGCGGGATTTGAACCCACGACCTCTTCGACCCGAACGAAGTCAGGTTGATCCCGCTACCCCGACGTTCTCCGATGTGGCCAGGTCAGGGCTTTGGTCTCCGCTGGTGTCCAGAGGTCTGGATCGGGCCTACTTACAAGATCATCTCCCAATTTTCTCCCAAAGATGATCTTGTTTAGATTGGCCTCACCTGGCGATATCCCGTGGATGAGCTGCCGAGGTGGCTACCGTCCAGTGCCGGGCCGGATGGTGTGATCACGCGGTGGCGTGCGGGCCTGCCGGGCCGGACGGGCGAGGCCGGTCAGTTGGTGGTGCCGATCGTGGTGTTGATGCCGCGTGTCCGGGCGTGTTCGGCGATGCCGTGCCGCCAGGCGGTGAGCCAGACGCGGGCGAGGATGCGGGCGGCCTGGTCCTGCTGGGCGCGTGCTTGCCGTTCGGCGGGTGTGCGGGCGGGTGGCTGCCACGGCGGGATGATGCCGGCGGTATACGGGTTGTCGAGGGCTGGCCGGGCGAGGTTGTGGCCGGCGGCCAGGCCGGCGCGGTGGGCCTGCCGGATTTGCTCGGTGGTCAGTCGCATGGTGGCCGTGGGGGTAGCCGGGCGTCGGTCTCGCGGGTGTACCAGGCGGCGAAGGCGTTCACGGCGCTGGATCGGTCGGTGCCGGCTTGTTCGGTGGCTTGGCCGAAACGCTGCCACCGGTCGTCGGCCATGCGGATACTGCGGTTGGGTGTCTGGCCCGTCGCGGGCCGGCCCGGCCGCCGCTTCTCGTTCATGCCTGGCAGGGTAGCTGATTTTCGCATGTACAGAAACCTTGCGCGCTACTCGCCCGATGCGCTAGTTTCTGCATGTACACAAATAGGTGGCCCTCGGCGGTGCTGCAACACCAACCGAGGGCCTTGATCGGATGATGGAGGTCCGACCCATGAGTAAGGATGCCGAACAGACCCCGGTGATCGCCGAACGGCCCAAGCCGCTGCCCTGGTGGTTGTTCCCGCTGTGGCGGTTGGCCGCGCCGGTCATCGCGACCGCGACGCTGGTGCCGGCGGTGGCCGTCGTGCTGCTGGTCGTCGTGTGGCTGGATCTGCCGATGCTGGCGATGGTGCCTGCGGTGACCGGCCTGATGGTGTTCGCCGTGGTGTTCGCGCTGCTGCGCAGGCTGCGTCAGACGCTGATGTTGCGGATGGGGGACCAGGACGCGGCGATTCGCTGGATCATGGCGGAACTCGACCGTGCCGCTTCCGCGCAGGATGCGGCCGAGGTGCACGACACCGCCGCGCGTGACTGGGGTGACGTGCTGTGAAGCGCTGCGGACCGTTGGACGCGGCACCGCGTGGTGTCCGGCCGCCGTTCGACCGGCCGACTCCGGCGCTGCTGGACCGGCAGGCCGACGAGTACGCGGAGGGATGGCGGGAGCGTCGGCACGCGGAGAAGGTCTCGGCGTTGCTGGCCCCGCTGGCCGGGATCGAGTTGGGTGCGCAGGATCGGCGGGTCATCGAGTATCTGGCCGGTGACGAGATCCCCACGATCGGCACCGTGGCGTCGTTGCTGTATCGGGCGCGGGCGGCGGGTGATCTCGGTGCCTGATGTTCCGGCCTGGG
>DASVLX010000023.1:0-8082 GCA_036384655.1 Pseudonocardiaceae bacterium | reverse complement strand
GGCTGGTCCACCGAGACGCTGAGTTCCGCGACGGTTTCCGGACCGGTGACCTGGGCGCTCACCGACGTGGACGGGCCGGGCAGCGTGAAGGTGTTCCTGAACGGCGAGTTCGGCGGCGTGCAGTCGATGGTGTTCGACGGGAAAGGCACATATCAGATCGCCACGGGTGTGCACGCGCACGCCAACTGGGCGTTCAGCCAACCGGGAATCTACCGGCTGCACTTCACCCAGTCCGCGACGCTCGCGGGTGGCGGTGCGTCCGCCGACAGCGAGGTACTCACGATCGTGGTCGGCGACGTCGACCCGGTGAGCGCGGTCCCCGGTGGGGCCGCGTGCGTCGACGACACCTCCAGCGCGGGCGCCGTCGGCACCGGCGGTGGTGACGCCACCACCGGCGGGGCTCGGCACACATCCGGCACGGTGTGCACGCCCACGCGGAAGACGGTGATCTCGGCGGGGCACCTGGACTACGGCTCGCACATCGTCGGCGGCAAGCTCGAATCGCTGATCGGGGACGACTCGACCGGCACCAGGGTCTACCGGGAACCGTCGCAGACGGTGCTGTGGCTCAAACCGGCGAGCAAGGTCACGCTGCCGGCCGGGTTCTCCCAGATCGGCGGTCCGGGACAGACGGTGTGGCAGGTTCCCCAGACCCAGAACTACGACCTGATCTGGCTGGGCTGGTCCACCGAACTGCTCAACGCGGGCAACGCCGCGAGCCCCGTCACGTGGCAACTGACCTCGGTCGACGGACCTGGCACCGTGAAGGTCTATACGACTGGCTCGTTCGGCGGCGTGCGGAACCTGGTGTTCGACGGCCCCGGCCGCTACTCGATCGCGCTCGGCGTGCACGCGCACGCGAACTGGGCGTTCAGCCAGCAGGGCATCTACCGGCTGCACTTCACCCAGACCGTCACCCTGCCCGGCGGAAAACAGTCCTCGGACAGCGAAGTGCTGACCATCGCGGTCGGCGACGTCGACCCGAACACGGCGACCAACAGCACGGCTCCCGGGTGCGGCACCATCTCCAACACGGCGCTCACCGGGAATCTGCCGCTCCCCGAAGCCGCGGCGGCGGACCGGCAGGCCCAGGCCGACGCCGCCCAGGCCGCCGCCGGACAGCTTCCCGGCGTCCCGGTCGCGACGGCGGCGAGGACGAACCTGGTGCGGCTGCTGCTGGCCGTGCTCGGCGGTCTCCTGGTGATCGGCTCGGCGGGAACGGCCCTGCTGTGGTGGCGGCGTCGCAGGTGGGAGAACGCGGCGGGCGCGGTGACTCGGTCATGATGGAGGTGGCCAGACGGGCCCGTACCTGCCGGCGGGTACTGCTCGCGCTCACCGTGACGGTCGCACTGACGACCCTGGCCGGGTGCGCCACCAAACCGCTGCTGGAGTCGGGCACCGGCCGCCTCCAGGTGATCACCACCACGGGGATTCTCGCCGACCTGGTCCGGAACGTCGGCGGGAACCGGGTGGACGTGGCGTCGATCGTGCCGGACGGCGCCGACCCCCACACCTACGAACCCACCTTGCGCGACGCCCGCAACGTCGTCTACGCCGATGTCGCCTTCTCCAATTACGCCCTGTTGGAGGAACACTCGATCATCAAGACACTCGACGCGAACCTGCGCCCCGGCGCCGCGGACGTGTCGTTGGTCGAGGAGTCGGCGAAGTACTCCGCCGAACTGATCCCGCTGGTCGAGAACGTCCACCTGGACACGGTCTGGCTCGGTCTGCGGGCCCGGGGCAGCGGCGCGCGGTATGGCGCGAACCGGGCCTCCGACGTGCTACTCGAAGCCACCCACGTGACCGGGCCCGGGTCGGTCTATGCCTATCTGACCGGCACGTTCGGCGACACCGAGGTGTACTTCGACTCCTCCGACGGGATGACCGGATACCCCGGCGACACAGCGGTCCTGCCCGCCGACGCCCACACGCACCTGTCCTGGGCGTTCACCGCGCCCGGGGTGTACCGGCTGACGCTGAAGGCCCAGTTGAGGGTCAACGACGCGGCGCCACCGGTCGACCTGGGAGAGGCGACATACACGTTCGCCGTCGGCGTCAACCCCGACGAGGCCGCTGTACCCGGCGCCGTGGTGCTCGACCAGGGCCACGCGGACCTGACCGCCGAACTCGACGGTGGCGGCATGGACGTGCTCTATGACCCCACCGGCGGCGGCGAGTACACCCAGCGGCGGTACGCGGCCAACCAGGTCGTCATCGACGTGCCGGACAAGGCGCTCGAGGAGATCCCCGGAGACCGGCAGTTCCGATTCCTGGGCCGGCCGGGAGACCGGGTGTACCAGCTCGCCCAGGCGGTGCTCGGCAAGCACGTCCACGGCGAGATCGACCCGCACCTGTGGCAGAACGTCCGCAACGCCGAGGCGTACGTCAAGCTCATCCGGGACACGCTCATCGCCCGCGACCCCGGCGGCGCCGCCGTCTACCGCGCGAACGCCGCCGCCTATCTGACCGAACTCGACCGTGCGGACGCCTATGTGCGGGACACGATCGCGAAGATCCCGAAGTCGAACCGGTACCTGGTGACCACCCACGACGCGTTCGCCTATCTCGCGCAGGCCTACGGCATCACCGTCGCCGGGTTCGTCACCCCGAACCCCGCCACCGAGCCGTCCCTGGCCGACCGGCGTCGCCTCACCGACACGATCCGCGATCTGCACGTCAAAGCGGTGTTCCTGGAACCGAACCTCAAGGCGCGCTCCGCGCAGCTGACGCAGGTCGCCGCCGAGCAGCACATCGAGGTATGCCCGATCTACGGCGACACCCTCGACGCCGGGGCGCCCACCTACCTCGCCATGGTGCGGTTCAACGCCGACAGCCTCCTGCGCTGCCTCGGCCCGTGACCGGCGAACACCTCCACGACCACCACCCTCCGACGGGAAGACCCCATGCGCCCGACCACGAACCGAACCCACCGGCTCCACTACCCCGCCAGACTCGCCGCCGCCGGACTGCTCGCCCTGGCGGCCGCGCTGGCACCGGCCACCGCACTCGCCGCACCGGCAGACGACCCCGGACTGGGCCAGACCATCGACGCGGACGAACCGATCGTGCACGGCAGGCACGTCATCGAGACCGGTCACGTCGACATGGGGCCCAAGTTCGACGGGACGACGTGGCGCTTCCTCGTCCACGACGATGCGCGGAAGGCCGACGCGAATGCCCAGACCGTGTGGCGCTATCCCGACGAGACCGTGCTGCGTGTCGTGGACGCCGCCAAGCTCCCGGTCCCCGACGGCGACACCTACGCGTTCGTCGGCGCCGCGCCCGGCACCCCGGTCTGGGTCGTGCCACAGACCCAGAACCCCTCGGTCGTGTGGGCCGGGTGGAACACCCAGGACCCCACGGTGATGTCGAAGATCGACCGGGGTGCCACCTTCTCCGTCGACGGCGTCCAAGGACCGGGCGTGCTCACCGTCTACCTGCAGTCCGGAGACTTCGGCGCCCCGCAACTGCTGTGGGACTCCCGCAAGACCGGCCCCCAGCCGATCTTCGTCGACACCAACACCCACACGCACGCCAACTGGGTGTTCACCAAACCCGGCGTGTACCTCGTGCGGATGACCGCCAGCGCCAAACTCACCGGCGGCGGCACCGTGTCCGACACCCAGCTCCTGCGATTCGCGGTCGGCACCGGCACTCCCACCGACGACGCGTTCGCCGCCACCTGGAAGGGTTCCGCGCCGAGCGCTCCCGCGTCGGGCTCAGCGGGTGCGACCGCCTCCGCCGCACCGCGCGTCCCCCTCGCGTCGTCGGATGGGGATCACGGCCCGCTGGTGCCGATCCTGATCGGGGCGATAGTCCTCGTCGCCGTGCTGCTGATCGTCGGGTTCACCGTCGCCATCGTGCGCGGCAACCGGGCGCGGCGGCGGGTACTCGCCGCACGCATGTCCTCGCCGTCGCACGGGGATCACTCGTGACCAAGCCCATTCACGGACCTCGCCGAGATCCGGCAAGGCCATCCGACCACCTCACGGGAAGGCTGGTGCCCTGGTGACCAGCACGCCGGCCGCGCTCACCGTCTCCGATCTCGCCGTCGACCTCGGTGGACGGCGGGTACTCGAGCACACCGACCTGACCATCTCCCGCGGTGAACTCGTCGGTCTCATCGGGCCCAACGGTGCGGGCAAGACCACCCTGCTACGCACCATCCTCGGACTGCTCCGCCCGGCCGCCGGGACCATCCACGCAGCCGACAGAACCTCGCGTCCGGCACGTGGACGCATCGGGTATGTGCCGCAACGGCACGAGTTCGCGTGGGACTATCCCATCTCCGTCGCCGGAGCCGTCATGACCGGACTCACCGGGCGGCTCGGGCCGCTGCGCCGCCCGAACCTCACCCACTGGGAGGCCGTCGCCGACGCACTCGACCGGGTACGGATGGCCGACCTCGCGGAACGACCCGTCGGGCAGCTCTCCGGTGGCCAGCGCCAGCGCGTGCTCGTCGCCCGCGCGCTTGTCTCCCGGCCCGCGCTACTGCTCCTCGACGAGCCCTTCACCGGCCTGGACATGCCCACCCAGGAACTGCTCTCCGACCTGTTCACCCGGCTCGCGCGAGAGGATCGCGCGGTGCTCATGACCACCCACGATCTCGCCGCGGCCCGCTACGGCTGCGATCGGCTCGCCCTGCTCAACCGGACGGTCATCGCGGCCGGGACGGCCGCCGAACTCGCCGCCCGGCCCGACGTGTGGATGGCGACCTTCGGTGTCACCGCGGACAGCCCGCTGCTGCGCATCCTGAAAGTCGCGTAAGGGTCCCGTCCGTGTCCTGTTCGGAAAGCGTTGTCACCGTGGCGGCCCAGCTCGCACGCTGACAGGAATGGCTGACACTGAATGAGTCCAACCGATTTCCTCGCCGACCTGCTCAACCCCGATCTCACCTTCCTGCCCAAGGCGCTCGCGATCGCGGTGATCTCCTCCGTCGTCTGCGGCATCGTCGGCACCCACGTCGTACTGCGGGGTATGGCGTTCATCGGAGACGCCGTCTCGCACGCCGTCTTCCCCGGGCTGGCCATCGCGTTCGTCATCGAAGGCGACCTGGTGCTCGGCGGCACCCTGGCGGGCGTCGCCACCGCCGTGCTCGTCGCGGTGTTCTCCCAGAACCGCAGGCTCAAGGAAGACTCGCTCATCGGGATCTTCTTCGTCGCGGCGTTCGCTCTCGGCGTCGTCGTCATCTCGCAGACGCCCGGTTACGCCGGCAGCCTCGAACAGTTTCTGTTCGGCTCGATCACCGGCATCCCGACCAGCGACCTCTACCTCGCCGGGGGCGCGGGCGCCGCCGTGCTGACCGTGATGTTCTTGCTACACAAGGAGTTCGTCACGATCAGCCTCGACCGTGAGTCGGCACGCGCGCTCGGCGTGCCGGTGTTCTGGTTCGACCTGGTCCTCTACGTGCTCGTCACGGTGGCCGTGGTGATCAGCGTGCAGACGATCGGCAACATCCTCGTGCTCGCGCTGCTCGTGACGCCCGCCGCGACGGCACGAATGCTCACTGACCGGCTGGGCGTGATGATGTTGATCTCCCCCGTCATCGGGGGCCTCGCCGCGCTCGTCGGCCTCTATGTCTCGTGGTCGGAGGACCTGCCCACCGGCGGCACGATCGTCCTCGTCCTCACCGCGCTGTTCCTGCTGTCCTGGCTGCTCGCCCCGAAACAGGGGCTGCTGGCCAAGCTCGCGCGCGGCGTCACCCGACGGTCGGGTGAGGAGTCCCCGCTCGCACCGGAGGAGCGGCCCGGACCGGTGGCCGCCGAGTTGCCCACCAAAACGAGTGGCGACTCGGCGGAGCCACGGCCGCGCAGCCGACGTCCCTCGCTGCTCGTGATCTCGGTGCTCCTGGCAGTCCTCGGCGTCACCGCGCTCGTCGCCGCCGCCCTCAGCCCCGCCTAGACGCTCCGGAGGTTGAGCACCCCACCGTCGCATTTACCCAGCCCGGCAGCCGACAACCGCAGCCGATTCGCACAATGACCAACCTGGTGGACCTTGGGGGGACGTTACTACAACTCGAAGCAGCAGGTCAGCGAGCTGGAAGCCCTGATCGAGAAGCTGCCCGATCCGTCCTCGCCGCTCCAGCAACAGGCGAAACCACCCATACCCGCCACAGCGAAGCAGCTCAAGCCCGACCAAGTCCAAGAGCTCATCGCCGCCTATCAGGCCGGCCGGACCGTCTACGAGCTCGGTACTCAGTTCAGCATCGACCGCCGGACGGTCAGCGACATCCTGCACCGCCACCATGTGCCTATGCGTCGCCGCGGCCTGTCCTCCGAGCAAGTGGACGAAGCCGTACATCTCTACAACGATGGCTGGTCACTCGCTCGGATCGGACGCAAGCTCGGCGTCGACCCAACGACGGTGCGCGCCAGACTGCGGGACCGCGGAGTGAGGATGCGAGACACGCAAGGGCGGGAGCGGCAGGCGCTGGGTGGCCAACGCAGCAGTGGCCACCGGGACCTTCAGTAGCCCGTCTTGCCCCGCGTTGAACAAGCAACCGCAGTATCGGCTTACCTGCGGCTGGTCCGAGTTACACAATCGCCGAGACGATGAGCTTGCGACCGGCACACTTCGGTCGATCATCGAGACCTCCAGGACCAGAAACACCGACCGCGAGTGAGGCAGCGCACTGCCCCGGCATCGGGACAGCGCGGACGGGTGGATCGGTCAGGATCCGTTGATCGTGTAGTCAGCCGCCGCGACCAAAGACGGCCGCTACTGGCCGATACTCAGAGAGATCCCGGCCTTCGCCTCGGCCAAGGTGAACACCTGCGTCCCCCGGTGACTGACGGTCACCGCATAGGACGAAAGGTCATCCGGCACGCCGGGCACCGCGAACGGAACTGCGCACTCCTGCGGCTCATTCCACGGACCCACCGGTCCTGGCGTCCCCTTGCTCAGAGAGCCGGTCGCCACGGTTTGACCATCGGCGCCCGCGACGATGACCGCAGTGCCGGGGGTCAGGTCGCTGTAGCCGTTCACGCCCTCGCACTCGTCCCCGAACGCGGAGAAACTGGGATGATCGTTCGGGGTTCCAGCCGCCCCGTCGTCGATCGTGATCGTCCCAGACAGGGTGAACGTCTCGGCAGGGGTATTTCCGTCGCTGCCGTGCAGGGCGACGGCCAAGCCGGCGCCGACGCCGAGACAGACGACGACGCCCACAGCCGCCCACGGCCACCACTTCCGCTGCTGCTTCGGCGGCTCGGGTGCAGGCACCACAGCGGCGGGCTTCTCACTTGGTGGCTCTGGAGCTAACGGCGCCGGCTGCTCGATCTCGCTCATGATCCCTCCATGTCATCTGACGTTTTCTCCACCCACCCGCCCGCAGATCTCAGCCGTGGGGCGGCACGCATCCCGGTAGGCCACCGCAGATCGACCCCGACCCCGCGCCTGACATATCAGCCGTGCCCGGCGCGTCCGATGTCTGCGTGCTGTAGGTCGAATACGACGGCGTGGAACCGTGCGAACTGGCCGACATGTCCTGCACCGCGAAATACCCCAGCGCGATACAGGCGGTGGCCAGAGGTATCCCCACGAAGATCCACAGCAGGAGCCGGCGCGTGCGGGCGGCCTCATCGCGTATGACAGCGGCTAACCGGCCGACCGAATCCGCCGGATCGACCCCATGGTCGACCGGTGGCGTGGCAGTGCTCATGATCCCTCCAGGTCCATGCATGTGATCGTCGGCCAGGCGGCTGTCGTTACCAGTTACCAGATTTTCCGCTGCACGGCGCCAGATCCGTGTCGACCTGCGGACACACAGGTCGTAGACCTGCGCGTGCAGGTAGCGGACTAACACTGCGGCGCAGTGGTGCAGCGGCGGAGCCCACCCGCACCGCCGCCGCGGACTGTCGGTCGAGCAGGTTTGACGAGGCTGTTCGGCCTCGACCGAAGTCGGCTAGTGGGGCATCCGAACCTCGATTGTTTCGTGGAATGTCTGAACCGCACCGGGTTCGGTGGAGGCTATGTTGTTGATGTCTGGACTACTGTAGCAGAGTCGTGTTGCGCATAGTAGAGGTCTTCATATTCCGTCGGCGACATGTGATCGATCGCGCTATGGAGTCGACGCTGGTTATA
>DASVLX010000022.1:0-6188 GCA_036384655.1 Pseudonocardiaceae bacterium | reverse complement strand
GGTGTGTGCTTCTTGGTGGAGTCGTTGGATCATGTGGGGGTAGTGGAGTTCGAAGGCGGGGCGTTCGCTGCGGATGCGGGGGAGTTCGGTGAAGTTGTGGCGGGGTGGGGGGCAGCTGGTGGCCCATTCGAGGCTGTTGCCGTAGCCCCAGGGGTCGTCGATGGTGACGGGTTGGCCGTAGCGGTAGCTGTGGAAGACGTTGTAGATGAACGGCAGCACGGAGGCACCCAGGACGTAGCTGCCGATGGTGGAGATGGTGTTGAGGGTGGTGAAGCCGTCGGTGGGGAGGTAGTCGGCGTAGCGGCGGGGCATGCCTTCGGCGCCCAACCAGTGCATGACGAGGAAGGTGAGGTGGAAGCCGAGGAAGGTGAGCCAGAAGTGGAGTTTGCCGAGGCGTTCGTCGAGCATGCGGCCGGTGATTTTGGGGAACCAGAAGTAGAGGCCGGCGTAGGTGGCGAAGACGATGGTGCCGAACAGGACGTAGTGGAAGTGGGCGACGACGAAGTAGGTGTCGGAGACGTCGAAGTCGATGGCCGGGCTGGCGAGCATGACGCCGGTCAGGCCGCCGAGCAGGAAGGTGATGAGGAAGCCGACGGAGAACAGCATGGGGGTTTCGAAGGTCAACTGGCCTTTCCACATGGTGCCGATCCAGTTGAAGAATTTGACGCCGGTGGGGACGGCGATGAGGAAGGTCATCATGGAGAAGAAGGGGAGCAGGACGGCGCCGGTGGCGTACATGTGGTGGGCCCACACGCTCATCGACAGGGCCGCGATCGACAGGGTGGCGTAGACCAGGCCGCGGTAGCCGAAGACGGGTTTGCGGGAGAAGACGGGGAAGATCTCGGAGACGATCCCGAAGAACGGCAGGGCGAGGATGTAGACCTCGGGGTGGCCGAAGAACCAGAACATGTGTTGCCACAGGATGACGCCGCCGTTGGCGGGGTCGAACAGGTGCGCCCCCAACTTCCGGTCGATCACGAGCCCGAGGAGGGCGGCGGCCAGGATCGGGAAGACCATCAGGATCAGGATGCTGGTGACGAAGATGTTCCAGGTGAAGATCGGCATCCTAAACAGGGTCATGCCCGGGGCGCGCAGGCAGATGACGGTGGTGGCCATGTTCACCGCCCCCAGGATGGTGCCCAGGCCACCGATGGTCAGCCCGGTCAGCCACAGGTCCGCGCCGACGCCCGGGGAGTGCGTCACATCCGACAGGGGGGTGTAGGCGAACCAGCCGAAATCGGCGGCGCCGCCGGGTGTCAGGAACCCCGACAGGGTGACCAGCCCACCGAACAGGAACAACCAGAACGACAGCGCGTTCAGGCGGGGGAAGGCGACGTCGGGGGCACCGATCTGCAACGGCAGGATGTAGTTGGCGAACCCGAACAGCGACGGTGTCGCGTACAACAACAACATCACCGTGCCATGCATGGTGAACAACTGGTTGTACTGCTCCTCCGACAAAAACTGCAACCCCGGCCGCGCCAACTCCGTCCGCAGCAACAACGCCATCAGGCCACCAGCCAGGAAGAACACATACGTCGACACCAAATACATGATCCCGATCATCTTCGGATCCGTCGTCCGCAACACCCGCAACACCACCCCACCCCGCAACCCCCGCTGCACGGGAAACGGACGAGCGGCGATCGGATTGGGCGCTAGGGCCGTCACGGTGCCTCCATGAACTGCCTTGGGCAAGGGTCGTCCCCAGATGCTAAACACAGAAACCCCAGACAGGCGCGTTGGCGCGCGCATCGGCCGAAAGATGCTGGAGGCGGTCCGGCCGGGCGTTTACCCTTGGGGCGCGTGATCTCGGTCCCACCATCGATCGACGCCGTGGATCGACGCATGGACCAATACCAGATCCCGAGGCCGAAGGGACACACCGACGTGCGCATCACCGTGATCCGAGCCGTGGCAGCGTCCGCACTGCTGTCCGCCATCGCCCTGAGCATCGCCGGGTGCGTCAACAACCAGCAGCCGGCGAACCCGGCCGACTACCCCACCACGTCATACGGGAACGCGGTTGTCACCACGACCGGCAGCACGCCGTCGGAGTCAGCCTCAGGGACGGGCCAGTCAACCAGCGGGTCGGCCAGTCCCTCGACGACCACGTCAACGACCCCGTAACCAGCGGGACCGGCGCCGGTCCTATGCCTTGAACAGGGCCAGCAGTTCGGGCTTGCCAAACAGGGTGGCGGCATCGATCGCGGAGGGCTGCCCCGCTGCCGGGTCGGCGCCGCCGGCCACCAGGGCACGAACCACGTCCATCTCCCCCTTGAACACGGCACCCGCCAGTGGTGTCTGCCCGCGGTCGTTGGACCTGTCCGGGTCGGCGCCGCGCTCCAGCAGTGCCCGCACGGTCTCCGCGTGTCCGTAGTACGCGGCCAGCATCACCAGCGTGTCGCCGTTGTCGTTGGCCAGGTTCACCGGCACCCCGGCATCGAGATAGGCGGCCAACTGCTCGGTTTCGCCGTCGCGCGCCATGCCGAACAGCCTGGTGGCCAGTTCGACCAGCTCCGGGTCGTCGTCCATGCCCAGCCGCTCCGTTTCCACGCCGTCCATGATCGCGGTCATCGTTTCCACGATGTCAGCGGTCGTTTCCAGGTCAGCAGCGGCCGCCGCCGGGCGGCCCGCTGCGCCCACAGTGCCAGCACCACCAGGATGACCAGATCCAGCAGGCCCATCAACCGCTCGACCAGACCGGTCGGCACTGCGTTCAGGCCCGGCGAATGGGTCAGCCGGATGACGAAGAAGGAGATCACGAACGGCGACACGAACGGCACACTCAGCACCGCCAGTCCCTGGCTGATCCATGCCCAGCGCCGCCACTCGGGGCTGCGCCGGTGGTGCCAGCCGGTCATCAGCGCGGCGAGCGGCAGGCTGCCGCAGGCGGCGGCGGTCGAATAGAGGTGCACCGCGCCCCGGAGTGTCTCGGAGCCGCTGTTCGGATCCTTGGTGAAGGCCGCGACACCGGCGAGACAGACGCACCAGCTGGCCATCGCGATCAGCTCGATCCGCTCGCGCAGCACGCCGTACCTGGCCATCTTCACCAGTACCGCGGCCGACGCGAGGCTGATGATGTCCAGCGCGGTGTCGAAGACCCAGCCGTCGGGCAGGATGCCGTAGTCGCTGAGCATCCCGGTGACCGGATTGACGCCACCCCAGTTGGGCAGCAGGTGCAGCCAGATCACCATCACCGTCGCGACCACGACCGCGATCAGCGCCCCGGGCATCAGCAGGCGGTTGCCCAGCGCGACGAATCGCCGCCAGGCGGGCCGGTCCGGCCGCGGCTCCCCCCGCTCCGGCTCCACCGGATCAGACGCAATTGATCCAGATTCGATCGGCCCCGGTTCGGTCGACGCTGATTCGATCAATGCTGCCGCGCTGGTGCCTTGGCCCGGCATAACGAATCCCCCTGTGTGTGGGCTCGATGACTGAACACGAGCAGTGTCGTGCCAGGACGCCGCTCGGCCATCCGGTTGATCCCCGGATCTTCGTCAGGGTGATCCCTGAACTCCGAGGTAACGGTAAGTGTCGCAACCGTACCGGAACGTCACCAGCCCGACGCGAGGGGCTCACCCGGCCGGGGTTGTGGCGGTGTGTGGTGGTCTTTCAGGCCAGCGCGGACAGCGCCTGGAACCGTTCCTCGGACAGCTCGATGTTGGCCGCCGCCACGTTCTCCTCCAGGTGGGCAACGGACTTCGTGCCCGGAATCGGCAGCATGGCGGGCGACCGGCGCAGCAGCCAGGCCAGTGCCAACTGGGCCGGGGTGGCGCCGTACTCCTTGGCCAGGCCGTCCAGCACCCCGCCCGGCCGGGCGAGTTGGCCGGTCGCGATCGGGAACCACGGGATGAACGTCAGACCCTCCCGCTCGCAGTGGTTGACGATCGCCTCGGACGCGCGGTTGGTGAGGTTGTAGAGGTTCTGCACGCTGACGATCTCGGTGATCGCCCGGGCCTTCTCGATGGTGTCGACATCGACCTGGGACAGTCCGATGTGCACGATCTTGCCCTCGTCGCGCAGTTCCCGCAGCTCACCGATCTGTTCGGCCAGCGGCACGTCGGGGTCGACGCGGTGCAACTGGTAGAGGCCGATCGCGTCGAGTCCGAGCCGGCGCAGGCTCATCTCGACCTCCTGCCGCAGGTACGCGGGGCGGCCCACCGGGACCCACTGGTCCGGACCGGTGCGCACGAACCCGCCCTTGGTGGCGATCAGCAGGTCGGCCGGATACGGGTGGAGCGCCTCGCGAATCAGTTCCTCACTGATGTACGGGCCGTAGGAGTCGGCCGTGTCGATGAAGTTGACACCGAGGTCCACGGCCCGGCGCAGCACCGCGATGGCGTCGGACCGGCTCGGCGGCTCTCCCCAGACGCCCGAGCCGGTGATCTGCATGGCCCCGTAGCCCAGCCGGTTCACCGTGTAACCGCCGACCGAAATGGTGCCCGCCCGAGTGGCGATGGTCATGGGGTTGCCTCCCGCGTCGATGCCGGTGTGATCTCCTGCTCCACCTTACGAGCGTCACCACCCTTACCGGCGTCAGCGCCGGCGCGGGTCAACAACTCGCCGTGCGCCCGGTCGCCCGTCACCCGTATGCCACGCAACCAGGTGCCACGCACCACGCCCGCCAGTGGACGATCGTGATAGGGACTGATCGGATTGCGATGGTGCAGGCGCGCGACATCCACGACAAACGCGGCATCCGGTGCGAACACGCAGAAATCGGCGTCCGCGCCCGGCGCGATCCGTCCCTTCTGCCGTAGTCCCACCAGATCGGCCGGCCGCCCGGCCATCCAACGCACCACTGTGGACAGCTCGATGCCACGCCGCCGGGCGCCCGTCCACACGGCGGGCAGGGACAATTCGATGCCGGAGATGCCGTCGCGGGCGACAGCGAAGTCACCGCTTTCATATCGCTTGAGATCGGCCGTGCAGGGCGAGTGTGCGCTGGCCACGCTGCCGATCACACCGTCGACCAGCGCCCGCCACAGCCGCTCCCGGTTCTCGGCGTCCCGGATCGGCGGGCGGCATTTGAACTCGGTGGCGCCGTCCGGGATCTCCTCCGCGCAGAAGGTCAGATAGTGCGGGCAGGTCTCCACACTGGCCCGTACACCCCGGTCTACGAAGTACCGCACGATATGCGGAAGCTCCGCGCTGGACAGATGGGAGATATGCACCCGTGCGTCGAACCGCCGAGCCAGCCCCAGCACCCGGTTGATCGCGGTGTTCTCGGCCCAGGGCGGCCGTGACGCGAGAAAATCGCAGTACCGCCGGCCGTGTGGTGCCGGCGCCTGGTCGAGGGCGTCCGGGTCCTCGGCGTGCACCGCGAGCAGCGCCCCAAGATCCGCGACGACCTTCATCACCTCGGCGAGCCGGTCATAGTCCAGGCAGCCGAATTCCGGCACACCCGACGGCGGCAGGAAACATTTGAATCCGAACACGCCCGCTTCATGCAGTTCCGGAATTCGATCCAGATTGTCCGGAACGGCTCCGCCCCAGAAGCCGACATCGACGTGGATTCGGCCTCGCGCGGCGGCACGCTTGATCGCCAGGGCGTCGGTGTCGATCGTCGGCGGCAGGCAGTGCAATGGCATGTCCAGGATGGTGGTGATGCCACCGGCCGCCGCGGCCCTGGTCGCGGTGTCGAATCCCTCCCAGTCCGCCCGGCCCGGCTCGTTGACGTGCACGTGGGTGTCGACCAGACCGGGCAGCAGCACCTCGTCCGGGGCGAGGTCGATGGTTTGGTCGGCCTCGCAAGGGGCGTCCACCGGCAGCAGAGTGACGATCCGGCCGTCCCGGACGGCCACGCAGGCTCCCCGCTCGCCGTCCGGAGTGATCACCCGTCCGGCGCGGAAGACCGTGTCGAAGTGGTCATCGAGGTGATCATCGAGTGGGTCGTCCGGGCGTTCGACGCTGGAGCCCATCAGCCACTTCCCTTCGCCAGGCCGGCAACCAGCCAGTCACGCCCGATCCTTGCCGCCTGCCGGGCGACAAGCCAGTCGGCGCGGGCCATGCATTTTCTCGGGTCGGGCTCAAGATCGGTGAGCGGGTAGACGGCGGCGATGCCGGCCTCGGCGAGTTGACCGGCGGTCAACAGGCACCGCCCGGCGATCGCCACGACCGGGACGCCCGCGGCCCGGGCCGCCCGGGCCACCCCGATCGGGGCCTTGCCGTGCAGGGACTGCTCG
>DASVLX010000021.1:0-3130 GCA_036384655.1 Pseudonocardiaceae bacterium | reverse complement strand
CGACGGTCGACGTCGGGGTCGCGGGTCGCGCGCCATCGGCGGCCCGCACCATGCCCGGCAGCGTCGGGCGGCTCAGGCTGGACAACACCACCGGCCGCGGCGAGCGGGCGTCGGCCAGCTCCGCCAGCATCGAACTCGCCTGCGCCATGGTGGGCCGCTGGGTGGGTTCGCTCTCCAGCAGGCTCATGAGCAGCGAGGTCAGCTCGCCGGCCTGCTTGGGCGGCTGGATCCGGCCCTCGGCGACGAGATGCAGCAGCGCCAACTGGTTGGTGCGGTCCGGGAACGGCGGCCCGCCCTCCACCGCGTCATACAGGGTGGCGCCCAGCGAGAACACGTCGGCGGCGGACGTCGGCTCCTGCCCGCGCGCCACCTCCGGTGCCAGGTAGGCGGGGGTGCCGGCGAAGGTCCCGGTCTGGGTGAGCGTGATATCGCCGGCGGCGCGGGCGATGCCGAAGTCGGTGATCTTGGCGACGCCCTCGTCATTGATCAGGACATTGCCGGGCTTGACATCCCGGTGCACGATCCCGCAGGCGTGCGCGGCGGCCAGCGCGGCGGCGATCTGGCTCCCCAGCGCCGCGACATCGGACACCGGCAGGCTGCCCCGCTCGGTCAGCAGGGCGGCCAGGCTCTGGGACGGCAGATACTCCATCACCAGGCACGGATCGCCGTCATGCTCGGCCACATCGAACACGACGATGGCGTTGGGGTGGTGCAGGCGCGCGGCGATGCGGGCCTCCCGCATCGCCCGTTTTCGGGCCTCGTCCTTTTGCTGCTCGGTAAGACCCGGTTGAAGCAGCAACTGCTTGATCGCGACGATGCGCTCAAGGCGTTCGTCGCGGGCCCGCCACACAACACCCATTGCCCCACTGCCGATGCGTTCCAGCAACCGGTAGTGCCCAGCGATCAACTGACCCTCTTGGATGACCGATTACTCCTCGTTCGCGCAGCTCACCCGAGCCATGGGATCATTCGGAACCCAACCACCCTATCCGACGCCCAAGTCCGCTTGTCGTTGCCAATCCGGGTCGTGCGTCACGCTTCAGCTTGTCGTGACCAGACGCCGCCCCAGCCGGACGATCAGCCGGGACCGAACAGCAGCCAGCCGATCACGCACAGCAGCGACGACACGGTGTGAACGCAGGCTCTGAGCCACCGCGCGTGCCAACCGCCAGCCCGTCCCACGACCACTCGGTTGGCCTAGCGGGCAGGTCCGCTGCTCTGATCCGTTCAGGTGATGTTGGCGCGTTTGCAACATGCAGTTCTTGATCAGACATAACGTGCCTCGTCGGAGGTAACACGATGGATGGCGATCATGCGGCGACCGGCACGGTGCGTCGACACCTGACCTGGGTGACGTCCGTGACGGACGGGCTGGATCACGCGATCACGGACGACGCGATGAGCGTGGGGGTGGCCGCCGGCACCGGCGAGTACACGGCGACCTGCGGCACGGTGGTGCTGTCGGCCGCGCTGGTGGCGCCACCGGGTTCGCGCTGCCCGTTGTGCTCACCGCGGCTACGGCACTGACGTGTTCGGTGTTCTGTCTGGACCGAACACCGAACACTGGATCACGCCGGCATGGCCAGAAAGGCCGAGGTCGACGCCACTCCGCGCAACATCAGTTTCGAGCCGGCGGCGAGGTGCTCGTTCAGCGCGGCCTGAACGCCCGGCCAGCCGGCATCGCCGTAGTCGTCCATCACGATGACCGCACCCGGCTCCGCGATCGTCTCGACCCAGGCGAGATCGGCGGCGACTCCGACCCGCGAGTGGTCGCCGTCGATGATGACGAGATCGAACGGTCCGCCGACCTCGGTCTGGATCGCGGGGTCGGTCGACATGCCGCGCACGATCCGGACCCGATTCAGGTCGACGCCGCCGAGCCGGAGGTTGTTCCGCACGGTCGCCTCGGTCACGGGCGTGCCGGTTGGGTCAGTCGCCCGCTCACGTTCGGGCTGTAGCTGCACGGACTCCAACGGATCGACGATGACGATCTCGTGATCGTGGCCATACCTCAGCAACTGCCGGTCCAGCCCCGCGGCGAACAAGCCGAACAGCGTCCCGATCTCCAACACCCGCACCGGCCGATCCAGCTTTGGCAGCAGCAGGGGCGCGGCAGTCAGCTTGCCGAGAACGTTGGTGGTCGTGCCGGCGATTCTGCCGACGCACCGGCATTCCAGCTCGACCAATGCCCGGAATGCCTGTGCGACATGGACATCCGCATCCGTCACGCCGGTCGTGCTCCCGATCTGGCTGGCGAGTTCGTCGACCTCATGGTGGGTGATCGAGCGCGTGTTGAGGCGTCCGGCCGGGCCGAAAAGCAGATCGGTCGTGGCATCGTCGCCCGCCACGAGGGCGGCCGCTCGGTGGGCGATGCGGGACAGGATCGGTTCGGCGGCCCGGCGAACCGCGCTGCGGGCGAGAGTCACGCCTTCACAGAGTACTCACAGCCGCATCACCGAATATGCCACTGAACTGCGGAAACGATCTTGACCACGGACACCTTGCCATATACCAATAATCGGTATATAACGTCAGCATGAGCGGAAAACTGCTCCAGGAGCCGAGCTTCCTGATCCTGACGGCCTTGGCCTCCGGGCCCAAACATGGCTACGGAATCGTGTCTGACGTGGCGGCGATCTCCGACGGTCGAGTCCACCTCCGCGCCGGAACCCTCTACGCGGCTCTTGACCGGTTGTGCTCCGAGGGCTGGGTGGAACCGGACAGCGAGGAGGTCGTCGACGGCAGGCTGCGCCGCTACTACCGCCTGACCTCGCAGGGTGCCAGTCGCCTCGACACCGAGGTCGCCCGGATGCGGTCGCATGTCCAGGTCGCTGAGGCACGCCTGCGGGCGCGGACTCCTGTCGAACTCGCTGGGGGATCGGCGTGACCGAGTACTCGGATGCCCTTGAGCATCACTACCGCAGATTGTTGGCGTTCTACCCACGTGATTACCGATCGCGGTACGGCGACGAAATGCTCGACGTGCTGCTGGCCGATACCCACGACCACAGCGGGTCGGTGTTGGCGAACTCGATGAACCTTGTGTTCGGCGCCGTGCTGATTCGCGGCCGTCGGATCTGGTCCGCCGGCGATGCGTCGTCCCGCGACTTCCTGGCGATCGTCAGCCTGC
>DASVLX010000020.1:0-3015 GCA_036384655.1 Pseudonocardiaceae bacterium | reverse complement strand
GCGGCATCCTCGTCCGCAGCTGACGCCGACACGTCTGCAGACCTCGCGGCGGGCTCCGCGACCTCGGCATCCGGTTCTGCGTCCACCGCGACTACCAAGGCCGGTGAGGCGTCGGCCAGCGCCACGGCGGCCGCCGGCTCGGCCACGGCTGCTGCGACCAGCGAGACCAATGCCGCCGCCTCCGAGAGCGCGGCCGCGACGTCCGAGACGAACGCCGCGGCGAGCGAGACCGCGGCCGCCGGGTACGCCGCCTCAGCGGCCGGCTCGGTGTCCCTGGTCGCGTGGGCGCCGGCCACGGCCTACGCCGCCGGCGACGTGCGTCAGGCGCCCGACGGGTCGACCATCCGCCGGCTGGCGAACGGCACCTCGGGCGCGAGCTTCGACACGACGGAGGAGGCCGCCTGGGAGGCGGTCCTCGGGAATGCGACGACGATCGACGGTAAGGCGTTGTCGGCCTCGACTGCAAACAGCATCGAGCCCGGTGAGACCGACCCGCAGGCCGCCGTGGATGCTCGTGTCGCCACACTGACTCCGGGCTACGCGACCGAGGCGGTCGAGGCCAACGCGATCATCCGGCCCACGTCGCTGGCTGGCACGCCCTACGCGCCACGGCGAGTCAAGGTCGGGCGGCTCCTCTCGCTGTTCGCGGACGGCGCGTACAACGCATGGCCCGCGATGACCCGCACCGACAGCGGACGGCTCATCGCGACCTTCTCCTCCGGCACCGGGCACACCGCCCGGGGCGGCGTCATCAAGAAGATGATGTCCGACAACAAGGGTGCGACGTGGACCGCAGCCTCCACGATGTTCAGCCCGGCCGATTCGGTACATCAGGCAATGAAGACGTTCATGCTGGAGAACGTCGGAGGTGGGCGTCTCTACGGCCTCGGCTGGTACGACGACACCACCAGCGGCACCACGCCCGCCGATGCCCGAATCTTCAAGTCCGACTCCACTGACGACGGCGACACCTGGGCCGCCACCGCGCTCATCACCCAGCCGTTCGCCTACCTGAACGCCATCGAGTGCGGGGTCGTGGTCGCCGCCAACGGCGACTGGCTCACCGCCGCCTACGGCAACGACGTGGTGAGCAACGCGAACTACTGCGTGTCCATCGGCCGATCCACCGACCAGGGCGCAACGTGGTCGTGGACGAAGATCGCGGACGGTTTCGCCGACACGAAGGCGTACACCGAGCCGACCTTGGCCGTGTTCTCCGACGGCACCGTCCACTGCCTGATCCGCTGCACCACCGACGGCAACATGTACCGCACCACCTCGGCTGACCACGGTGCCACGTGGTCGGCGCTGGCGGTCGCGTTCGTCGGCACCGGTCGGCCCGCACAGGTCGTCTCGTCGGTCGACGACACCCTCATCGTCATCTACCGCGACCCCGGCCTGACCCACGGGGCCGTTCGGGTCTCGGCCGACAAGGGCGTCACGTGGTCCGACCCGACCTTCTTCGTGTCCGGCGCGGGCTACCAGTACGCCGGACACTTCGAGTACGTGCCCGGCGTCTACGGCGTGGTCACCGGCCGGGAACGCACCAGCAACACCGTCGGCGACATCGTGTTCCAGTACTTCTCTCTCACTGGCCAGCAGACCCCGTTCGGTGACGCCGACTTCGAGCGCCGCACCCCGCTCGCGCCGATGCTCGGCCGTAACCGCGTCATCGCCTACGACACCATGGAGCGCGCCGACGAGAGCCCGTTGGGGACCACAGACAGCGGCCACGTCTGGAAGGCGTACAGCGGGTCGTTCAACCTCGCGAGCGGCCGGATCAAGCCCGGCGCGGCCACATCCGGGATGCTGGTCGCGATCGACGTGAACCGCTCGGACTACCACGAGATCCAGACCACGGTGCTGTCATCGAGCACGGCGTTCACCGGGGCACTGGTGTTCCAGATGGCCGACGCCTCGAACTTCTACAAGCTCCAGTTCGCGGGCAACGGCGGCGCGGTCACCCCGACGCTCTATAAGGTCGTGGCAGGAGCGACCACCAGCCTCGGGGCCGGGGCCGCGATGAACCTCGGCATCGGCATCGAGTACCCCGTCCGCGTCACCATCCGCAACGGCCGGATCAAGTGCTGGGTCGACGACGAGAAGGTCATCGACCTGACCGACACCACCTTCACCGGGAACAAGCGGATCGGGATTCAGAACACCGGGGCCACCCTCATCACCGAGTGGGGCCCGTTCGTCGTCAAACTCTGACCCGTCCGTATTCCGCCTACGGTCGGGAGCGGTGACACGGTGTCAGTACCTTGTCGCGCTCGCGGCTCATACGCTGTCGCGGTGTCACCGCAACGGAAGGGCCTCGTCCCGCCGGCCGATGAAGAGCGGATCCGGAAGGCGATCGAGCTGCGCGCGCTCGTCGAGCTCGAGCTGGTCGACGCGGTCCTGACGGCGATGAAGCATGGCGGGTCGATCCGCGAAGTCGCCGCGGCGTCCGGCCTGTCGGAGCGGACCATCATCCGGTGGCGCAAGGGCCAGGGCCTCCCGACGCACGACGACTGGCACAAGGACTCCCGGGAGCGCCGCGAGCGGCTGTACGAGGCGTACCCGTGGCTCAGGAACACCGAGGCGATGATCCGCCAGATGAAGAGCGACCGGCCCGACCAGTAGCCGGTGACACGATGGCAGCGGTACCCTCAGGGTGTGCGATCTATCGCGCGACTTCCGGAGGTGGAAACGATGCGCCCGTGACGACGAGCGGTACCCCAGGCACCTACGCCCCGAGTCGTTAGCTCGGGGCGTAGTGCTTCCCAGGGTCGCGCGCTGGGCGCGGGCTGGTCTCCAAAGCCGGCCTCGCGAGGTTCGATCCCTCGGCGGCCCGCCACGTTGGCGACACCTCGCCGTCTGCATCTGCCCGGCCGGGAACACGCAATACGGACAAGAACACGCCCCGCTCCTCCTTCGGGAGGGGCGGGGCGCTCTTTGTGTCCTCAGAACGCCTTGATCTTGAGCCGAAGATGTGTGACGCGATCACGCAGGCGGTCGATCACCGCGCGCAGC
>DASVLX010000019.1:0-6832 GCA_036384655.1 Pseudonocardiaceae bacterium | reverse complement strand
GCCCGGGGCCGGTCGTCGACGGGGTGTGCGCCACCTGCGGCACCCGGTACCCGGTGCCACCGCCGCCGGGCCGTCCGATGTGGACGGAACCGCCGGCCGGCCCTCCGTCCGGGTCCTTCCCGGCCGCGTCGCAGCCGTCGCAACGGCAGGCTTCGCAGCAGCCGTCGCAGTGGCAGCGACCGGGCCAGCCCGGCCCGGTGCCGCAAGGGCCGCAGGGGCCGCCGCAGCAGTCGGTGCACGGGCCGATCACGGGCTCGCTGCCACCCCGGCACGCGCAGCCACCACAACCACCACGGCCGCCACAGCGACAGCCGCAGCCCGAGTCCCAACCACACGCGCTGCCGCAGTCACAGCGCATGCCGGCGCCCGCTTCACAGCACTCGTCGCCGCCTTCGCCGCCGCAGGGCATGGCGGCGCTCGAGGCACCCTCGCCGACGACTCTCGTTCCGCCGCCGCAACCTCGCGGTGCCGCGCCGGCCGCGGGGTCGCTGGCCAACTGGGCGCCACCCGGTCAGCCACTGCGCCAGACGCCGGACCGCGCCGTGCAGCACCGGCGGCATGAGGCCGGCCCGCCGACCGGGGTTCCCGGCCAGGGCGGTGCTCCCGGTTCCGCTCCTTCGGGCGCGCACGCCCAGAGCGCCAACCCGTGGATCGCTCCCTCACCGGCCGACACCAGCGCCACCTACCCGTCGCTGCAGCCGGTCGCGCCGCCGTCCGAGGCGGGCAGCGGCCCGGCCCCCGAGCCGTCTTCCGGGCCGCTCTCGGGACCGGGGTCCGGATCGGTCTCGGGTCCACTGTCCGGTTCGATGTCGGGTCCCATGTCCGGTCCGATGTCCGGGCGGGGTTCGGACAGCCGGCCGCTGTCCGGCCGGGGTTCCCAGGGCACCCGTGGCTCGCGAGGCACCCGCGGTTCCCGGTCGTCGCGCACGGCGCGGCGGATCGGCGGCGGCATGGTGGAGGTTCCACCGGTACCCGCCCGCGACCCGTCCACCGCGCTGATGACCAACCCGATGGTGCCGGAGGGCAAGCGGTTCTGCGGTAACTGCCAGAAACCGGTCGGCCGGGGTTCCGACGGTAAGCCCGGTGACCCGGACGGCGTGTGCGCGAACTGCGGCACGCGGTACTCGTTCCGGCCCAAGCTCGGCCCCGGCGACCTGATCGGCGGCCAGTACGAGGTCCTCGGCGCCCTCGCGCACGGCGGACTGGGTTGGATCTACCTGGCCAAGGACCGCAACGTCAACGACCGCTGGGTGGTCCTCAAGGGCCTGATCGACACCGGTGACACGGCCGCCATGGCGGCCGCGGTGGCCGAGAAGGAGTACCTGTCGCAGGTCGAGCACCCGAACATCGTCAAGATCTACAACTTCGTCCAGGTGCCCGATCCGATCACCGGCAACGCCACCGGCTACATCGTGATGGAGTACGTCGGCGGCCAGTCGCTGCGCCAGATCGCCCTGGCCCACAAGGACAACGATGGCAGGGTCACCCCGCTGCCGCTGGCCCGGGTGCTGGCGTACGGCCTGGAAGTGTTGCCCGCGTTGGGCTATCTGCACAGCGTCGGCCTGCTGTACTGCGACCTCAAGCCGGACAACATCATCCAGACCGACGGCGAGGTCAAGCTGATCGACCTGGGCGCCGTGCGGCATATGGAGGACATGGCGAGCCCGATCTTCTTCACCTCCGGTTATGCCGCGCCGGAGATCGCCAGCGAGGGACCGTCGGTGTCCTCCGACGTGTTCACCGTCGGCCGGACCCTCGCGGTGCTCAGTTTCGATTTCGTCGGCTACACGTCGGACTTCCTCTACACGCTGCCGCACCCGCAACAGATGCCACTGTTCTCGCTGTTCAGCTCGTACTACCGACTGCTGCGCCGGGCCACCCATTTCGAGCCGGACCGGCGGTTCTCCTCCGCCGAGGAGATGGCCGAACAGCTGACCGGGGTGCTGCGCGAGGTGCTCGCGTTGAGCACCCGGGAGCCGCGGCCGGGCAGGTCGGCGGTGTTCGGGCCGGAGGTGCGCACCTTCGGCGCCGGCTACGTCGACCGGTCGGCCGGGAAGCCCGACGACACCAGGGCCGCGTGGACGCCGAACCCGCCGGACTGGAAGGAGATCGTGGACTGCCTGCCGGCGCCGCAGGTCGACCGCGATGATTCGGCCGCCGGTCTGGTCGGTGGGTTGGCCTCCGCGCCGGGGACCAACCCGCAGGACATCCTGACGGCACTGGCCTCCGCGCCGGCCGACTCGATGGAGGTCAGGCTGTGGCGGGCACGCGCCGCGCTCGACCTCGGCGATCTCAGCATGGCCGCGCATGAGCTCGGCGAGGCGGCGAGGCTGGACGCGCAGGGCGGTCCGGTTCCCGATCTGCCCTACGACTGGCGGATCAGTTGGTTCCGTGGCCTGTTGGCGCTGGCCGGCCGGCGGCCGAGGGATGCGCGGATCGCCTTCGAGCATGTCTACGACATGGTGCCCGGCGAACTCGCGCCCAAGCTGGCGCTGGCGATCAGCGCCGAATGCTGCGGCGACTACTTCCCGGCCGCCCGGTTGTACGAACTGGTGTGGCGCACCGACCGGTCCTATGTCAGCGCCGCGTTCGGCCTGGCCCGTGTCTACCTGGCGCAGGGCGACCGGTCGGGCGCGCTGGACGTGCTCGAGTCGGTGCCGGACCGGTCCAGTCACCACCTGGCCGCGCAGATCGCCGGGGTCGCCATCCGAACCGCGTGGACCCAGCCGCAGCGGTCCTCCGATCGCGACCTGCTGGACGCTGGACGGCGGGTCGAGACACTGCGGCTGGACGCCGAGCGCAAGGCACGGCTGAGCGCTGACGTGTTGCGCGCGGCGATCAACTGGCTGCGCGCGGGCTCCCCGAACGCGACCGGCAGGCCCGACGACAACAAGCTGTTGGGCTATTCGATGAACGAACGGGAGCTGCGGTTCGGGTTGGAACAGTGCTACCGGGCGATGGCCCGGCTCGCCAGCGATGGCGAGCGGCGCATCGAACTGGTTGACCTGGCCAATTCGGTCCGTCCGCTGACCCTGACCTGAGGTCGAATTCGAATTGTGAACCATAGGATTCGACCTCAGGTCAACAGTTAAGTGGGCGTGAGCCCTGGGCAGGAAGACGTGGATACGGCACGGTGATGTTCATGCGAACCGGTATTTTCGCCCTCGTGGGCGCCACCCTGTTAGCGGGAGCCGCCGGCGTGGCGGCGGGCAGCCCGCTCGCCGCATCCGCGACAACATCCAACAACACGACTGGCAACACGACCGCGACCGCGCAGTCATTCCGTGCGTTCGGCGGCCCGTTCCGGCACGGGTTCAATGAGAACGGCCAGAACTGGTCCGGTTACGCGGCCACCGGCTCCGGGTTCAGTTCGGTCTCGGCCACCTGGGCCCAACCCGCCGTGACCTGCGACTCTCGTAACGACCTCTACGCGCCCTGGGTCGGAATCGACGGCCTGGGCAGCAGCTCGGTCGAGCAGGCCGGGGTGCAGACCGACTGTTCCTCCGGTTCACCGGTCAACTCGCCGTGGTACGAGATGTACCCGAAGAGCCCGGTGTACTGGCATGACACCGTGCTCGCCGGGGACGTCATCACGGCCACGGTGACCCGCGGCGGTACGAACTACACGCTGCGGCTGACCGACCAGACGCGCGGCTGGACGGAGCAGATCACCCAGTCGTACCGGGGTCGCAACGCCTCAGCCGAGATCATTCTGGAATCGCCGTCCGCGGCATATCCGGACTTCGGCACGGTCAGTTTCGACAACGTCACCATCGACGGCGCACCACTGTCCTCTTCGGACCCGGTCGCGCTGGACGCCAGCAGCCGCGCCGGTTTCGAGGATCACACCAGCGCGATCGGCTCGGACGGCGACAGTTTCTCGGTCAGCTACCAGCAGGAGTGACCAACCTCGGGTGTGCCTGGGACTCAGGGCACACCCGAGGCGCCCGGACGGCCTCAGGCGTCGTTGGCGCTCAGGTCGGACCGGGCCAGCGGCCGGCCGGGCAGCGGGGTGCCCGGCTTCGCCTGCAGGCCGTCGATCATGATCGTGATGCTTCGGTTGGCCGACATCTCGGCGATCTCCGGCGGGCACACCGGATGCTGATGCAACAGCAGCGCGAACAGCATCGCCAGATCGCCGGTACCGACATCGGGCCGCAGCGCACCCTCCGCCTGGGCGGCCCGCACCAGGCCGTCGAGCTCGGCCAGCAGATCGTCGCGCAGCCCGGCGACCGACTCGTCGTTCTTGAGGATGGCCAGCGCCCGCTGCGACAGCATCGCCAGCCGCAGGCTCAGATGCAGCTCAACTGACTGGTACAGCAGCTTCACCAGTGCGCGCCAGGCGGTGGGTTCCTCGGTCACCGCCGCCCTCGCCTCGGCGAGCACCCGCTCGAAACTCTCCACGGCGACCGCCCGGATCAGGGCCTCCCGGTCGGGGAAACGCCGGTACAGCGTGCCCACGCCGACGCCCGCCGTGCGAGCGATCTCCTCCATCGGCACATCGGGCCCGCTCGCGGCGAAGATGGATCGCGCCGCGGCGATGATCTGGTCCCGGTTGCGCCGAGCGTCCGCCCGCAGCGGCATCTCGCGTCCCGCGGTCACCTGCATCGCCTCCCGGTCCCCGGCCGTTGCGCCGGCCGGACGATTCTCGCATGTGTCCGGTTCCGCGATAGTGGACGAAATCATTCCGCTTGGGTACCGTGGGCCACAGAACCGGAATGTAATCGTCCGGATACCAACGGTACCCAAGGGGGTTGCCTCGCATGGCCGATCTCGCCGACCTCAGTGACTCGCCAATCGACTCGCCGACCGACACGCCGACCAGCCCGCCCGCTGGTGCTCCGACCGACACGGCCGGTGCGGGCGCCCAACCAGAGCTGGTGGACTTTCCACTCAGGCGAACCTGCCCGTTCGCGCCACCACCCGAGTACCAGCGTTTTCGCCAGGAGGGCCCGGTCGTCCGCATCGAACTGCCGTCCGGGCAGCAACCGTGGCTGGTGACCCGGCACCAGGAGGTCCGCGCGTTGCTGGCCGATCCGAGGTTCAGTTCCAATCGCTTCAACCCGGGCTTCCCGGCCGTGTTCGGGTCCAGCCGGCCGCAGCCAGGCCGGTTCAAGCCCTCGCTGATCGCGATGGACTACCCCGAACACAACCCGGCCCGGCGGCGGGTCGTCGGCGAGTTCACCGTCCGGCGGATCGAGGCGATGCGGCCGCGTATCCAGCAGATCGTGGACGAGCGCATCGACGCCATGCTCGCCGGTCCGACGCCCGCGGACCTGGTCGCCGCGTTGTCCCTGCCGGTGCCGTCCCTGGTGATCTGCGAACTGCTCGGCGTGCCCTATTCCGACCACGAGTACTTCCAGGCGCGCAGTGCCACCGTGCTCAACCGCACGCTGCCGCAGGAGACCAAGCGCGCGGCGATCGACGAACTGCAGGACTATCTCGACGCACTGGTCACCGAGAAGGAGCACCAGCCCACCGACGACCTGATCGGCAGGCAGATCCGCGCCCGCCGCGAGGCGGGCGACTACCGGCACGACGATGTCGTCGCGCTGACGGTGCTGCTGCTCATCGCCGGGCACGAGACCACCGCGAACATGATCTCGCTGGGCACCGTGGTGCTGCTGGAGAATCCCGACCAGCTCGCCATCATCGCCGCCGACCCGAGCCGGACGCCCGCCGCGGTCGAGGAGTTGCTGCGGTACTTCACCATCGCCGAGGTCGCCACCAGCCGGGTCGCCCTGACCGACGTGGAGCTCGGTGGGGTGACGATCAAGGCCGGCGACGGTGTGCTCGTGCTGAGTAACTCGGCCAACCACGACGAGTCGGTGTTCACCGACCCGGACACCCTGGACCTGCTCCGGGGTGCCCGGAACCATGTCGCGTTCGGTTTCGGCCCGCATCAGTGCCTGGGTCAGAACCTGGCCCGCCTGGAGCTGCGGACCGTGTTCGACACACTGTTCCGGCGCGTCCCCGGTCTGCGTCTGGCCGCGCCGGTCGAGGAACTGAAGTTCAAGGACAATGCCGCTATCTATGGCCTGCATGAGCTTCCGGTGATCTGGTAGAGAGGAAATCATGAAGATCGTCGCGGATACCAGCGTCTGCGTGGGTGCGGGTCAGTGCGTGCTCACCGAGCCCGCGCTGTTCGACCAGAGCGAGGAGGACGGCACGGTCATCGTGTTGAACGCCGAGCCGACCGGCGAACTCGCCGAGAAGGCGCGTGAGGCCGTCAAGGTGTGCCCGAGCCAGGCACTGTCGATCGAGGAATAACCGGTCTAGGAACAGCGCTGCCGACCTGGTCGGCGCTCAGGCCAGTTGGGTGATCGTGTAGATCAGCAACCCGGCCAGGGCGCCGACCACGGTGCCGTTGATCCGGATGAACTGCAGGTCGCGGCCGACCTGCACCTCGATCCGGCGGGACGTGTCGGCGGTGTCCCAGCGCGCCACGGTGTCGCTGATCAGCGTGGTGATCTCGTGCCGGAAGTGGGTCACGACGTAGGCGGCGGCATTCTCCACCCAGGTGTCGGCCTTGGCCTGCAGCGGATCGTCCGCCGACGCCAACCGCTCGCCCAGGCTCATCAGCCCGGCGCTGACCCGGCGGCGCAGCTCGCTGGACGGGTCCTCGGCCGCGTCCAGCAGCATCCGCTTGGCCGTGGACCACGCGGAGCCGATCAGGTTTCGCACCTCGGGATGTTCCAGCACCTGTTTCTTGACCTGCTCGGCGCGCTCCATGATCACCGGGTCATGCTGCAGGTTCTCCGCGAACTCAAGCAGGAACCGGTCGATGGCCAACCGCATGGGGTGCTCGCCATTGGTCTTCACGTCCCAGGCG
>DASVLX010000018.1:0-8644 GCA_036384655.1 Pseudonocardiaceae bacterium | reverse complement strand
ATCAGCGCGCGGTGCTCGCCGCCTGCCGGGCGGGTCTGCGGGTGGTCGACCGACACACCGCCGAACTCGCGGCCTGGGAACTACAGGCCGGGGCACGCGGGCTGGCCGGTGAACTGGCGCGGCTCGGGTTGGACGCGGCGCTCGCCGGCGGACGGCCGGACCGGGTGCTCCGCTGGATCGACCTGCATCGAGCGGCGGTGTTGTCCCGGCCGGCGCTGCTACCTCCCGCCGATCCCGCGCTCGCCGAACGGTTGTTGGCGTTGCGGGCACTGGTGTTCACGTCCGGCGGCCGACCGTCCATTGCGGACCAGAACCGCATTGTCGTGCTGGAGAAGGAGATCCGGAGCCTCGACTGGTGCCAACGCGCCCAGCTCGCGGCGGATCGATCATCATGGGACCGCGAGGAACTGTCCGCCGCGCTCGGCGGCCGGTCGCTGGTCAGTTTCGTCCGCCATCGGGACGATCTGCTGGCGGTGTCCGTCGTCGAAGGCCGGCACAGGCTCCACCTGATCGGCGACGTGGGCCGGATCAACTCGACCGTCCGGTCACTGCGGCTCGCGCTGACCTTCGCCGCGGCCGGTGAGCCGGCCGGCGACGCCGTGGCCGGCACGGCGCGGGAGCTGGAAGAGTTGTTGTTCACGGGGCTGCCGTGGTTGGCCGGCGACCGCCCGCTGGTGATCGTCCCCACCGGGACACTGCACAACATGCCCTGGGCGGTTCTGCCGTCCTGCCAGAAACGCGCGGTGACCGTCGCGCCATCGGTCACCAGCTGGCTGCGGGCCAGCCAGCGCGGTCCGGGCGAGGGTGATTCACGGGTGTGGATCGCCGGACCGGGCCTCCGCCATGCCCAACAGGAAGTGCGGATCCTGCATGCCCGGCATGGCGGTGAGCTGCTGATCGGCCCGGCGGCGACGGTCGACCGGACGATGGCGGCCATGGACGGCGCCGACACCGTGCACATCGCCGCGCACGCCCGGTTCCGCGATGATCAGCCGTTGTTCTCGGCGATCCGGCTCGCCGACGGGGCACTGTTCGGTCATGACGTGGCCCGGCTTCGACGGCCTCCCCGGCGGATCGTGTTGTCCGCCTGCGATTCCGGCCGTTCGGCGGTGCGGCCCGGTGACGAGGTGATGGGCTTCGCGGCGGCGCTGCTGCGGCAGGGCACGTCCACGGTGATCGCCAGCGTGCTCCCGGTGCCGGACGACCGGGCGGTTGGCCTGGTCACCCAACTCCACGCCGGCATGTCCGCCGGCCTCGATCCGGCCGAGGCCCTGGCCGACGCCACCGCCGCCCACGGCGATCTCGGCTTCATCTGCCTCGGCTCCGGCTGACGGGCATGTCGATACCAGCGGTGCGGGCGCCGAGGAACATCACTGCTGGATAAGAGTGTTGCCAGGTGACGTCCACCTGGCAACACTCTTATCCACCCGAGTCAATGACCTTTGTCCAGCGGGCTCCGGCTGGCCGGATTTGCCGGGTTGGAAAACCGTTCACCCATCGGGTGGATTTGGCGCCCGAACAACGGAAAGGCCTGTGCGCAGCGTCGGTTTCCGCGATCATGAGTTTCCCACGTCTACTCGAACGGGGACCCCTTGATGGATGACCGTGACGCCACGCTGCGTGGTGAGCACCTGGGCGACGAACTTCGCAGGCTTCGCGTCGAGGCGAAGCTGACTCTGGTCGAGGCCGGCCGGTACATCGGCGCCAGCGCGCCCAAACTGTCCAAAATGGAACGCGGTAGGTACGGCTTCCAGTTCGAGGACGTCGCCGGTCTGTTGTCGGTGTACCGAGTCGTGGGCGAGCGGCGGCACGAAATGCTCGCCATGGCACGGGAAGCCAACGAACGACCCAAGATCTGTATCCGCGTGGTACCGAACGCTGAGGAGGGTCATCCTGGGCTGGACGGCCCGTTCATGCGGTTCCATGTGCCCGGCCGATGCGGTGTGGTCTGTCTCGAGAACCGCGCTTTCAGTATCTTCCTGGAGGAGAAAGCAGACATCCGCGACTATGATGGGATCATCGAGCACCTGCAGGCGATCGCGCTGAGCGAGCGGGACTCGGCGGAGCTGATCGCCAGCGTCGCGGACGAACTCGAAGGAGACGCGGACACATGACCGACCAGCGGACTTGGCGCACCAGCTCCTACAGCAGCAGCGGCGGCAACTGCGTCGAGATCGCCTGGGACCCGGCCACGACCGCCGTCCGCGACTCCAAGAACCCCACCGCCGGCACCCTCACCCTCCCCCAGACCTCCTTCACGGCCCTGCTGGGATTGATCAACACGGCAGCGGACTGAGGCGAGCACAGCAGGAACTTGCCAGCCGTGCAACTCCCGCTTAACCGGCTAGGTTGCGGATCGCGGTGAAATCGACGGCCTGTTGAACCTGATCGATAGTGAGGTCGTACCAGTTGGCGACTCGCTCGATCGAATCGCCGCCGCGAACCATATCGGCCAGAGTGGTCGCGAGAATACTGTGATCCGCTATGGTCGGCCGGCCGCTGCGGATTTCGGGATTCAGCACGATGTCCGGATAGCGTGCATCAACGGTGACGCATGTCGGGTCGTCGTCGCGGTATCCACATCGCCGCCGCGTCTCGACGAACTCGCGCCAGGTAACCCAAGTCTCGCTCGCATGGTGCCGCCGGTCGATCCAGCGCCGAGCCGTACCCGGGTTCACCCCGAGAAGCTGGTCCACCTCACCGAAGGTGTAGACGGGTCGGTCCAGCAACGACACCACGTCGCCCCTTTTCGAAGACATCCCTGCGCCTCTGTGGATCGCACCGATAGTGACGACATCATCCCAGAGCGTGCTTTGTGCCGGGGCCACTGGCGGGAGACTGGGCGTGCGGCTGGGAGACTGGATCTCGACGGCTCGCCCGGAACCTGGAGGACGGATGACGACGACGGAACGACCGATCCGCATTGGCCTGCACATCCAGATCCAGCACGCCGACTACGACGAGATCCGCCGCACCGTGCGGGAGGCCGAGGACAGCGGCGTCGACGTCGTGTTCAACTACGACCACTTCTATCCGTTGTCCGGTGACCTGGACGGGAAGAACTTCGAGTGCTGGACCATGCTCGGCGCCTGGGCCGAGCAGACCAGCCGGATCGAGTTTGGCGCGCTGGTCACCTGCAATGCCTACCGCAATCCCGATCTGCTGGCCAACATGGCGCGCACGGTCGACCACATCAGCGGCGGGCGGCTGATCCTGGGCATCGGCTCCGGCTGGTGGCAGCGTGACTTCGACGAGTACGGCTATGAATTCGGCACGGTGGGCGGCCGGCTGGACGACCTGGCCACCGCGCTGCCCAGGATCGAACGGCGGTTCGCCACGCTGAACCCGCTGCCGACCCGCAAGATCCCGGTGCTGATCGGTGGCGGTGGCGAGAAGAAGACCCTTCCGATGGTGGCCCGGCATGCCGACATCTGGCACTGCATCGGCGATCTGGAGACCCTGCGGCACAAGAGCGCGGTGCTCGACGAGAATTGCGCCGCCATCGGCCGCGATCCCGGCGAGATCGAACGGTCTGCCGGCGTCTCACAGCGGCGCGGCACCTCCGCCCCGCAACTGCGCGACCTCGGCTTCAGCCTGATAACCCTCACCATGGGCGGACCGACCTTCGACCTCGATCCGCTCCGCGAGCTGATTGCCTGGCGCGACAAAGAAAACGGCTGAACCACTGATGTCGGCCGAGCAGGCCCGACGCTGGGACCCCGTCGTCCGGATACGCGCCGCGCTGGACGCGCTGGAACACCTCGTGGGTGGCCTGGGCACGGCGGTGCTGGCGCTGATCGCACTGGTCTGGCTGCTGATCTCCGGGCTGCTGTGCGTCGTCGGGGTCGGCCTGTTTCTGCTGCCGTCCGCACTGCGGGTGACGCGCGTGGTGGCGGATCGGGAACGCGCACGGTTGTCGCGGTGGGGGCCGGAGATCCCGCGCCCGGACCGCTTGCCCGGGCGGCTCCGCGCCGCGCTGCGGCAGTCCGCCGTGCGGCGGGAAATGGTCTGGCTTGTCGTCCACGCCGTCGTTGGCCTGTTTCTCGGGCTCGTCGCGCTGACCCTGCCCATCGACGTGCTGCACGACGCCTCCTTCCCGATCTGGTGGAAGCTGGTGCCGGTGGAGGCGGACAGCCCGGCCCAGAACTACTTCACCGTCTACGACTGGCCCGGCGCGTTCCTGGTCTGTCTGCTCGGCGTCGCGGCGCTGGTCGTCACGGTCGCGGTCATGCCGGCGATGGCCTGGTCGCAGGCGCGGCTGGGCCGCCTGCTGCTGGTCCCGGACAAGGACACCGATCTCGCGCTCCGGATCGCCGAGCTGACGGCCACCCGGGCGGCGGCGCTGGAGGCGCACGCGACCGAGCTGCGGCGCATCGAGCGCTCGCTGCACGACGGCACCCAGAACAGGCTGGTCGCGGTGACCGTGTTGATCGGCGCGGCGAAACGCGCGCTGGCCCGCGATCCGGACGACGCGCGGGACATCCTCGCCCGCGCCCAGGACGCCGCCGAAGCCGCGCTGGCCGAGCTACGCGGCGTGGTGCGCAGCATCCTGCCGCCGGTGCTGGACGAACGCAGCCTGCCCGACGCGCTCACCGGGCTCGCCGCGGACTGCCCGGTAGCCTGCGAGATCGACGCCGAGGAGAGCGAGCGGTACGCGGCGTCCGTGGAGGCGACCGTGTACTTCGTGGTGGCCGAGGCACTGACCAACATCGCCAAGCACAGTGGTGCCAGCCATGTCACCGTCCGGTTGCGGCACCGGGACGACCGGCTACGGGTGGACATCACCGACAACGGGCACGGCGGCGCCGACCCACACCGGGGCTCCGGGCTGACCGGGATCCGCCGCCGCGTCGAAGCACATGACGGGACGTTCGCGCTGTCCAGTCCCGTCAACGGACCGACCGTGTTGACTGTGAGCGTGCCATGCGGATTGTGATCGCCGAGGACGACCTGCTGCTGCGGGAGGGTATGGCACTGCTGTTGCGCGCCGAGGGCATCGACGTGCTGGCGACCGTCGGCAACGCCGACGACTTCCTCGCCGCGGTGGACGCGCACACACCGGATCTGGCCATTGTGGACGTTCGGATGCCGCCGACCCACACCGACGAGGGCATCGTGGCCGCGGTCGCCGCGCGCCGCCGGCAACCCGGGCTCGCCGTGCTGGTGCTGTCCGCCTATGTGGAGCAGGCGTTCGCCACCGAACTGTTCACGGACGGCGGCTCCCGGCTGGGCTATCTGCTGAAGGAACGGGTGGGGCGCGTCGAGGAGTTCCTCGACGCGCTGCACCGGGTGGCCGGCGGCGGCACGGCGATCGATCCGGAGGTCGTCGCCCAGTTGATGGTGCGGACCCGGCCGGATAACCGGCTCGCGCGGCTGAGTGCACGGGAACGCGATGTGCTGGCCCTGATGGCCGAGGGGCTGGGTAACACCGCGATCGCCGAGCGACTGGTGGTCACCGAGGGCGCGGTGCACAAGCACATCCGCAACATCTTCGCCAAACTCGACCTGGCCCCAACCGACCGTGCCGACCGCCGTGTCACCGCCGTCCTGCGTTACCTCAAGGACGTCAGTCGGCGCGGCGCCTGACAGCACCGTCAGGCATCACGGCGGCCTTCGCGGTCTCGGTTTTCCGGTAACCGAGCCGGCCCCTGGTGGCGGCCAGCAGGATCAGGGCGGCGGCCGTGGAACCGAGTAGGAAGGCGTGCGTGGTGTCCTGCTGGACCAGGTTGGGGAACATCCCGCTCCACGCGAAGGTGAAGAACGTGTTGACGCTGGCGTGCAGCAGCATGGCAAGCGGCAGGCTTTCACCGGTGCGGTTGAACACCCAGGTCATCACGATGCTGAAGGCGACGCAGGTGCCGATGAACTCGACCGGCATCTCCGGGGTGACATTCGGCCAGCCGCCCCACTGGGTCAGGTACAGCGGCAGGTGCCAGGCACCCCACAGCGGGCCGAGGATCAGGGTGCCGCCAACCGGGCCGAAGCGACGCTGCAGGCGAGGCAGTGCGAAGTCGCGCCAGCCGGGCTCCTCGGCGAGGCCGGTGGTGACCATTTGCAGGACCAGTCCGGGCAGATAGGCGACGAGCACCGTGATCGACGGCAACACCGGGTTCTGATCCGACACGGCGATCGTGGTGAGGGTGAGCACGGCCGGCACGCTGATCAGGACGACGGCGTACCAGCGCCAGCTGACCCGCCACCGGACCAACCTGCCGGTCCAGGTCCGCAGGCCGGCGCGGCCGCCGGTGGCGGCGGTGACCAGGAACGCGGACAGGATCGGGCCGAGATAGGCGCCGGGTAGCACACCCAGCAACTGGGTGGTGCCGAGGATGACTGGGAAGCCGAAGTGCACGATGCCCAGACCGTCCTCGGAGAGCACGTACGGCAACCACGCGATCCAGCTCAGCAGGAAGGACAGCGAGAAGAACCAGGTGATGGGACGGCGGCCGACGCGTTCCGACAGGCCGGTGCGCCGGGTGGGCCGGCCGGCGCCGTTCGTCACGGACGGTTCGGCGGAGGGCTCGACTGAGGGCACTGAGGACGCGGTGATCACGGTGATTTCCCTTCGGGAGTGGCGGCTGGCTTGCTGTGATCAGCTCACCAGTCGCGGTCCGGAAGGTCATTCCCGCGAGCACCCCAAACGAGGTACAGCAGGCTGTACCCGCCTGTCGGTCAGCGGAGCTTGTGCAGCCGTTCGATGGCCTCGTCGAGGACGTCGTCCTTCTTGCAGAACGCGAAGCGCACCAGGTGCTTCCAGCGTTCCGGCGAGTCGGTGAACACCTGCACCGGCACCGCCGCGACCCCGATCCGCTCCGGCAACTGCCAGCACAGCTCGGCGCCGTCGGCATAGCCGAGCGGCCGGACGTCGGCGCACAGGAAGTACGTCCCCCTGCTCGGCCGCACCGCGAAGCCGACCTCGGACAGCCCGGCGGTCAGCCTGTCCCGCTTGTCCCGCAGGCTGTCCCGCAGTCCGGCGACCCAGGCCTGTTCGGTGCGCAGCGCGAGCGCGACGGCCGGCTGGAAGGGCGCGCCGCCGACGTAGGTGAGGAACTGCTTGGCGGCCCGCACGCCCGCGATGAGCGGGGCGGGACCGCATGCCCAGCCGATCTTCCAGCCGGTGCAGCTGAACGTCTTGCCTGCGCTGGACACCGTGACCGTCCGCTCGGCCATGCCGGGGAAGGTGGCCAGCGGCAGATGCGGCACACCGTCGTACCGCAGGTGCTCGTACACCTCGTCGGTGATGGCCAGCAGGTCGTGTTCGACGCAGACCTCGGCGAGGCCGGCCAGTTCCTCGCGGTTCAGCACGGTGCCGGTCGGGTTGTGCGGCGAGTTGATCAGAATCGCCCGGGTCTTCGGGCCGACCGCCGCGCGCACCTCGGCGGGATCGAGCCCGAACCGGCCGCTGGCGTCCTCCCGCAACGGGACGACACGCCGGGTCGCGCCGGCCAGCGCCACACCGGCCGCGTACGAGTCGTAGTACGGCTCGACGACGATGACCTCCTCGCCCGGCTCGACCAGCCCGAGCAGCGCGGACGCGATCGCCTCGGTGGCTCCGACGGTGATCAGGATTTCGGTGTCCGGGTCGTAGTGGGTGCCGTACTGGGCGCGTTGCTCGGCCACCGCCGCCCGCAGCTCGGGGATGCCCAGGCCGGGCGGATACTGATTGACACCGCCGGCGATGGCCTCCCGCGCGGCGGCGAGCATGCTCGCCGGACCGTCCGTGTCGGGGAAGCCCTGACCCAGGTTGATGGCACCGGTACGCACGGCCAAAGCGCTCATCTCGGCGAAGATGGTCGAGGTGAACGGTCGCATCCGGGCCACGGTCGCAGGCTCACGCACCCCATGACCTTGGCACATCGACCTGAGCACTGGCTAACCCGGTTCAGAATGGTCTAGTGGAGGAACTCACCCCGGCGCAGCTCACCAAGCGGACCCAGCTCCGCCGGATGAAGCTGATCGCCACCGGCTTCCTGCTGGTCGCGACCGTCATTTACGTGGTCACCACCATGCTGGGCGGCGAGGGCTGGCTCGGCTATGTCAAGGCGGCCGCCGAGGCGAGCATGGTCGGTGCGCTCGCCGACTGGTTCGCGGTGACCGCGCTGTTCCGGCACCCGCTCGGGATACCGATCCCGCACACCGCGATCATCCCGAACCGCAAGGACGCGCTGGGCGAGAGCCTGGGCGACTTCGTCGGCACGAACTTCCTGTCCGAGGAGGTGGTGCGGGACCGGTTGCGGCGGGTCGACGTGGCACAGCGGCTGGGCTCCTGGCTGCGCCATCCGGCCAGCGCCGAGCGCGTCACCGCGGAGCTGGCCACCATGGTGCGTGGCGCCGTGACCGTGCTGCGCGACGAGGACGTGCAGGCGGTTGTCGAGCATGCCCTGGTGACCCGGCTGGTGGACCAGCCGTGGGGGCCGCCGCTCGGCAAGCTCCTGCACCAGGTTCTCGCCGACGGCGCGCACCGCAAGCTGGTCGACCTGCTCTGCGACGAGGCGTACGAGTGGGTGCGGGAGAACCACACCACCGTGCTGCGGGTGGTGTCCGAGCGCTCGCCGAACTGGGCGCCCCGGTTCGTGGACGAGTTGCTCGCCGACAAGGTCTACAACGAGGTGCTGGGCTTCGCCTGGGACGTGAAGACCAATGG
>DASVLX010000017.1:0-5707 GCA_036384655.1 Pseudonocardiaceae bacterium | reverse complement strand
ATCCCGCCCCTCCCCGCCCGGCGGCCGTGCCAGGTCGGCTGACCTTGGTTGCCGGCACGGCCGGTCTGGGACCCCGTCTGGTGCGGGTCGGTCAGGGAAGCACCGCGCCAGACGGGGAGTACTGGGTGGACTCGGGTTCAGGGTCTCCACAGCCTGGGGCCGGCGGCGATGGCCAGCCGGGGTGCGAGCCGATCACCCGGCGCGGGCAGACAGATCAGCCCATCAACGACCTCGGTCAACGTGCCCTCGCGCTGCCAGGTGATCGCCGCGCTGTGATCACAGCGCACCGCGGCAGCGTCGGTCGTGTAACGCACCCGCAGCGCATCGGCCCAACCCTGCGGCCAGACCCGAACACCATGGATCTCGACAACCTCACCGTCCACAGTGGTCGGCAGAAACACCCAGCCCGCCTGCTTCAGATCAATCAAGCGCCGCAGTTCCGGGAACTCCGCCAGTGCCTCGCCTTCGCCGCACCCGGCGGCCAGTGTTCGTGTGGCCATCGCTCGTCTCCTGGTAACGGTGGGTTGGTGATCCGTTACGACAAGACAAGCCCCCAGCAAGGCCGGATGGCAGTCCAGGTGCCGTGGCACTCAGTCCGCTTGCGGACCTGGGGTCCCACTTGGGTCCCACTTCCGCATGAAGCTTCACGTGCGGCCGCCGATGCGCCACGATTGACTACGGCGAGCAATAGGACGAGCACTCAGGATGTGACCGAATGTGCCGCGAAGGCCGCACGGGCGGCTGCAACACCGCGCTGCGCACACTGCTGGACGAGGCGCGTCTGAGCAATGCCGCGCTGGCTCGTTCGGTCGTGGCGGCCGGCGCTGAGGAAGGGGTGCACATCGGCACCAACACGACCTCGGTGGCGCGGATGCTCGATGGGGCGCAGCCGCGATGGCCAGTGCCCAGGCTCGTCGCCAAGGTGATCTCCCGTCAGTTGCGACGGGAGATCGGCGTCACGCAGTGCGGGTTTGCCGATCGCGTCTCTGCGGCCGATGATCCATACGATGGCCTTCAGTGCTCGGGCACGTTGGACGGCACGGTTCGTACGGTCGTGGAGTTGTCGGGACGGGACATGGATCGACGTAGGTTCCTGCTGGGCTCCGCTTTCACGGCGGCAGCCTTCTCGGAGCCCGCGCTGTTCGCGTTGACCATGCCACCGGCCGAGAACGCCGCGCGGGTGGCGGGTAGGCGCATCGGCATGTCAGACGTGGAGATCCTCACCGAAAACATCGCGCATCTGCGCCGACTTGATCACCGATACGGTTCCGGTCGTGTGCGCGAGCAGGTGGTGCAGTTGCTGAACCGCGAGGCCAACACCATTCTGCACGGCACGTATTCGGAGAAGACCGGGAAGGCGCTCCTGAGCGCGGTCGCACAAGTGTCCCGGCTGGCCGGATCGATGGCGGCGGACCTCGGTCGGCATTCGCTCGCGCAGCGGTACTACATCCAGGCCCTCAATCTTGCGATGGGTGCGGGTGACCGCCTCTACGCCGCCAACGTGCTGTCGAATTTGATGAGCAGGATGACCGTCCAGATCGGGCATGGCGCGATCAACGACGATGATCGACTGCGCCACGCTCGGCAAGCCATCGCGCTTGCCCGTGCTGGACACAGCGTGGCTCATGGCAGCGCCACTCCAGTGCTGTCGTCGCTGTTGTACGCCGTTGAGGCGCGCGGGCACGCCCTGCTCGGTGACGCCAGTGCGACCCGTACGGCGGTCAGGCAGGCCGAGCAGCATTACGCACGTGCTCGACTCGGTGAGGAACCCACCTGGCTGAGTTATTACACCGAGGCGGAGCTTGCCGCCGATCTCGGCCGCTGTCTGCGCGACGTGGGCGAACCCGAGCAAGGCGGCAAGTTGATCAAGCACGCGATGGACACCTACGAGCCGTGGCGGGTCCGCAGTCGCTGCTTCGTCCAGACTGACCTCGCCACCGCGCACCTAGTCGCCGGAGAGTACGAGCACGCCGCCGGGCTCGGGCGCGATGCGGTGCGTACCGCGTCTCTCGTCAGCTCGACCCGCACGCTCGACCGACTATGCACCCTGCAACGGCGGATTCGACCGCTGCGCGCCAGTTCACGGGATCTCGCTGAGCTGGACAAGCGGATCACCGACCTGATCAACCGCACCCACCGAGAAGAGGATTCGGTAGCCCGATGACCAAGGACATCGATTTTGACGGCGCCCGTGTTTATGCCATCCCCATGACGAGTGAATTCCGGGGGATCACCACGCGCGAGGGCATGCTGATCGAGGGACCCGCCGGATGGGGTGAGTTCTGCCCGTTCACCGAGTACGACGACCGGGAGTCCGCCTCCTGGCTCGCCACGACGATCGAGCAGTGCACGGTGGGCTGGCCCGGGCCGGTGCGTGATCGCATTCCGATCAACTGCACCATTCCAGTCGTTGGACCGGAACGCGCGCACGACATCGCCGCCCGCTCGGGCTGTCGCACCGCCAAGGTCAAGGTCGCCGATCATCCCGAATCGCTGGCCGAGGATCTCGCCCGGGTGGAGGCGGTTCGTGACGCCCTCGGACCCGACGCGGCAGTCCGGGTGGATGCCAACACGGCGTGGGATGTCGACACCGCCGTCTCTTACATCCGTCAGCTTGACAAGGCAGCCGGCGGACTTGAATACGTCGAACAACCCTGCCGCACCATCGAGGAACTGGCTGCCGTGCGCCGCCAGGTCGACGTCCGTATCGCCGCCGACGAGTCCATTCGCCGCGCCGAAGACCCGTTGCGTGTCGCGGTCGCGGGTGCGGCGGACGTGGCCGTCATCAAGTGCACCCCGCTCGGCGGTGTGCGACGCGCACTGCGGGTCGCCGAGGCCGCAGGGCTGCCCTGTGTGGTGTCGTCCGCACTGGAAACCAGCGTCGGGCTGGCCGCACAGCTCGCCCTGGCCGGAGCACTGCCCGAACTCGACTTCGCCTGCGGGCTCGGCACTTTGTCCCTGTTCCAGGGCGACGTGGTTGCTGACAACGACTCGCTGCGCGCTGTCGACGGCTACCTTCCGGTGCTGCGCACCCCACCGACCCCCGACCCCGAACTGCTCGACCGGTACACCCTCACCGACGAGCGGCAGGCGACCTGGTGGCGTGATCGACTCACCCGAGTTCGCGCCGAACTCGACCGAATCGACCTCACCCGCTGACAGGCAGAGGGATTCACACCGCGTACTGCGAACCAATCAATCCAATAGCAACCACGCTTTGGTAAGAGTGATTCGTAATCGGCATCTCAGTTCCTCTGGCGTGAACCCTCGCCGGCCTGGATGAGTCAAGTTCGTGCAGGTTTCACTCACCATCAGGTTGGTCTGTCTCGACTAGTGAGCGTAATTCGCGTAACAGTCTGGACAGAAGTCCTAATGACTCTTCCGCGCTTCTAATTAGCTCGCACGCCCGAACCTTCTTGTACTGCCAGAGGCCGACGGAATCGATCGAATCTGAAGGCGGAACAAAGTGTAGTCCCGCATGCGCGAGAAATGACGAAACGGATAGCTTGCAATCGGCTGCTCGCCGTCGAATGATTGGTTTCTCTATCTGTGCATCTAGTCGGACTAAGTGCTGGCACTTTCGTCCACTCGGCAGCTTTCGCCGACGCCCAGTCGGACTCACTGCGCGCAGTGGATTTCCCATGACTCCCCCAGTAGTTAACCTATAAGCTGCCTTGATGTCTCTACCGTAGTGCTTAACCAGAGTGGTCACAAGCGCTTAGTGTCGACAGTGACGATGTTCACGTTTGCGACGTGCGCTGACTGCAGGACCAACGCAACGGTGTGATCAGATATCTATTCTTGGGTCCGAATGGAGCTATGAGGCGCAGCTTTTCGGAAGTACCGTCGAGTGATGGTTCGACTGATCGAACAGGAAAGGAGTGAGAATCATGGTAGTGAGACACGCGATGTCCGGACTTGCAGTCATGGTACTGGTGACGCTAGCAGTCCTGGTCGGGGCGCCTGCCGCCGAGGCGACCCCCGTACCGTCGGGAGGCAAGCACTGCGTGACGATCATTGAGAAGGTGCCAGGGCAGGGAAGCAAGTCGCGTGTGGTCTCGAATGATTGTACGACCGGTTCGACGTCATTAGCAGTTCCGGCCGATTCTGTTCCGCTCATCACGTTCTGGCAGAATGACAACTATTCGGGATGGTCAAACACGGTTTACGGCAAATCTGGGCCGTGTGATTCTGAAGGCTACGGAATGAGCGATCTCAGCGTTGTGCAGATCAACGTCGATGGAATCAGCTCGTACACGTATGACAGCAATTGTGATGAGCAAAGGTACTATGACGGACTCTACTATGGAGGTGATTGGCGAACGAATTTCTTGGATCAGCCATACGTCGGCGATCTCTGGAACGATAACCTGTGGTCGATGCAGGTTTGGAACGGCTGACGTCGATGTGATTGATGACTCCGGGCCGTGCGAATCCCGTGGTGCCTGACACCGTTGCGCTCAGACGGTGTCAGGCACCGCCCCTATCTCGTCCACAGCTCGAATTATTGTTGCTCTTGTTCCTAGGACTGTTCCGATTTCCAAACCGGCTGGGTTGTTGGCTGTGACCGTAGTTCGTTCTCCAGAATATTGGCCATTATTCTGGTCTATGAAAATCTCCGTCCGCGTGGGCTGATGGTCGACGACCAGCGCGTAGCTTGCCGCTCCGTCTGGATTCGCAACCGAATCGACGGCCGTGACCTGTGGCAGTAGCAGCAGAGCTCGATAAAGTGCAGCCCGTAGTTCGGCTGGAACCAGGCCACTGCGCAGTGCGTCCAGTGCATAAGTAGCGGGCCCCAGGTAACTTGGCCTGTCTGGGGGGCTGCTGGTTTGCAGTCGTTCCAGAAGTTTGTGCGGATCACGCGGTAGCTGGTCCAAAAAAGCAAACGTTGGCCGTTGCCAATTTCCGTCGCGATGACTGGGGGGCTGACCTTTTGCGGCCGCGAAATAGTCTCCGTATGGTGCGCGCCAGCGACCAACCGGCCGACGGTCAGTGACGTCAAATCCGTCGGCAATGGCGGCTTTCTGACTGCCGATCAGCCAGATTCTGCGTCCGCTCTGACTGCGTTCCAGTGACCAGTCCCGGCCGAGATCGATAGCTGGAATCCACTGCTGATCGAGACACTCACTGAGATATCGGTAGAATCGCTGGTTGTTGTCGAACGACACCATGAGCCATGCATGTTCCCGCAAGTAACGATACTGGTTCGCTCCAAGTGGATCGTCACTCACAGAGAAAGGAAGGTTGATCACAGCGGCTCCCTAGGGACGATTAACTGTCGGCGGTATGTGTCTCGTAGCGCGCCTGATCAGATATGCCGTGGCGGCAAGCAACAACGGCACGGCGTAGTACAGGGCGATGCTGATCACGCCCACGCTGAAAAGCCAGCGAGGCGAGTCAAGAAACAACGTTGCTATGGCCAGTACAGTGGACACGGCGGGAATAGCCAACAACAATGCCGCACGTTGTCCGTCCGCAGTCCGTGGATGGCAGGCGAGAATGGTGACGACGATCAGGAAAGTCCATGCCAGAACGGACACGACCGTGTAGTGGTGACCGAGAACCCGGGCGAAGATCACCGTGACGATCGCTGCAGTGACAAGGGTGAATCGGAGTCGGCCAACCAGACGTAGCCCACGCCGCATTCCGGTCGAACCGGTCGCCGAGACCGCCCCCAGCAACGCCAGGAGGTTCCAGAATGCACCGA
>DASVLX010000016.1:0-12079 GCA_036384655.1 Pseudonocardiaceae bacterium | reverse complement strand
TAGGACGTCCGGCACAGCGCCAGCTGGTTGACGATCGCCGCGCCATCCACCAGCCAGCCGATCACGCCGACATCCGCCCAGCTCAGCGCCGGATAGTTGAAGATCACCGAGTACTTCTGGCGGCCGTCCAGCAGCTTGTAGACCAGCTCCGCGCGCGCCACGCCGAGGGTCTCGGCCGCCGAGTACAGGTACAGCCCGTGGCCCGCCTCGTCCTGCACCTTGGCCAGCAGGATCGCCTTGCGGCGCAGCGACGGCGCGCGGGTGATCCAGTTGCCCTCCGGCTGGATGCCGATGATCTCCGAATGCGCGTGCTGGGCGATCTGCCGGATGAGGGTCGCCCGGTACTCGTCGGGCATCCAGTCCCGCGGTTCGATCCGCTCGTCGCGCTCGATCGTGCGCTCGAAGCTCCGTTCGGCGGCACTCCGACCGTCGTCCTCGACGGTGCTCCCGGCACTGTCGGCGCTGTAGGTGCTGTCGGCGGCGGGGTTCACTGCTGGATCCACGCGGACACCTCCGGGCTACACTGACCGAATAACTGACCGTTCGTTCACAAATTATGGTAGCCACTGTGGCGCGGATCGCAAGACCTCAGCACAAGAATTTCCGTCCGTACGTTCGGTCAGTCTCCTGGTCGCGGCCGACCGGCTCGCTCGGTGTGCGAGCACGCTGGGTGATCAAGCTGGTGGCGGTCGAACCAGCCATTCGCCGGAGTCCGCGCGGTGCCGATCTCTGTTTCCATGAACGGGTGACTTTTCACGGCAGGGTCGCGCTGATCACCGGTGGCGGCAGCGGCCTGGGACGGCGGGCGGCGGAACGGCTCGCCGCCGGTGGAGCCAGCGTGGCCGTGGCGGACCGCGACGCCGGCGCCCTCGCCGATCTCGCCGGTGTCACCACATATCCCTGCGATGTCACCGATCAGGCTCAGGTGGCCGAGTTGGTCGACAGGGTCACGGCCGACCTCGGCCCGATCGACCGGCTCGTGCACACCGCCGCGATCATGCCCGCCGGCCGGGTGGTCGATCAGCCCACCGACCGGATCCTCGATGTCATGCGGGTCAACTACTTCGGCACGGTCACCGTGACCAGGGCCGTGCTGCCGGGCATGCTCGACCGGCGACGCGGCGACGTGATCGTGTTCGGGTCGATCACCGGCTACGCCTACTCGACGCGGATGGCCGCCTACTGCGCCAGCAAGGCGGCGGTCAACGCGTACGTCGAGATACTGACGCACGAATACGCGGGCAGCGGCTTGCGTTTCCTGCTCGTCGCGCCATCCTCGGTGCGGACGCCGCTGCTGGACCAGGCCATGGCGCAGGGCCCGAAGGCGTTCACCCGGTCCGTGCGCGGTGGCCGGATCGCGGATCCCGATGCCATCCTGGAGCGGGCGGAGGCCGCCCTGGAACGCGGTATCACCGTGCTGACTCCCGGCGAGGCCAGGATGTTCTACCTGATCAGGCGGCTGTCGCCGAACCTCGCCTGGTGGATCATGGACCTGGTCAACCGCGACTAGCGACGACTAGCGACGCTGCTTGGCGGCCTCCCGGCGCGCCTCATCGCGAGCCAACCGCTTGCCGACGACCCGCGCCTCGTGACGCACGAGCCAGTCCGTGATCTTCCTGAAGCGCTGCCCGAATGGCGCGGCCATCAGCGAGTTCGCCGAGAACCGCCGGGGCGCGCGCAGGATCGACCGCGCGTGGCTGAACCGCTCGAAGCCCCAACGCCCGTGGTAGGCCCCGGTTCCGCTGGCGCCGACGCCACCGAACGGGATGTCGTCCACGGTGTAGTGCAGGATCACGTCGTCCAGCGTCACGCCGCCGGAACTGGTCCGGTCCAGGAACAGTCGCCGCTCGGCCGGGTCGGACCCGAACCAGTAGGCGGCCAATGGTTTGTCGCCCCGGTTGATCTCCTCGATGGGCTCGCGTAGTTCGCCGTAGGTCAGCACCGGCAGCACCGGCCCGAACAGTTCCTCCCGCAGCACCGACATGCTCGGGTCGGCGCCCAACACGAGCATGACCGGGATCTTGTGCGCGGGCTGGTCGGTGAAGTCCTCGCCGGCCGGGTTGATCTCGATGATCTCGGCACCCTTGGCCTGGGCCTCTTCGAGATAGCCCATCAGGCGTTGGTAGTGCCGCTCGTTGATGATCGACGTGTAGTCGTCGTTGTCCAGCATGGTCGGATACATCCGCCGCACGCTGGCCCGCACCGCGGCCACGAAGTCCCGCTCCCGGCCCTCCCGCACGTACACGTGGTTCGGTGCGAAGCACAGCTGGCCGGAGTTGATCGTCTTGCCCGCCATGATCCGGTCCGCGACCTTCGACATGTCGGCGCCGCTGCCCACCACGACCGGGCAGCGCCCGCCCAGTTCCAGGGTCACCGGCGTGAGATTGACGGCGGCGGCCCGCTGCACCAGCCGGCCGGTCGCGGTCGACCCGGTCAGCAGCAGATGATCGAAGGGCAGGCTGGCGAACGCCTCCCCCACCTCGGGTCCGCCCGTCACGGCGACCAGTTCGGCCGGATCGAACTCCCGGGCGATCGCGCTCCGCAACACCGCCGCGGTGTTGGGCACGTCCTCGGACAGCTTCAGCATCACGTGGTTCCCGGCCGCGAACGCCTGCGCCGCCGGCACGAACGTCGTGCCGACCGGGAAGTTCCACGTCGAGATGATCCCGACCACGCCCAGCGGCTGCCATTCCACCGACGCCCGGCCGCCGAGCAACCCCAACGGCCCGGCCCACGCCCGCCGCGGCTTCATCCAGGAGGCGACATGCCTGCGGGTGTGCGTGATGCTCGGCAGCGGACCCAGCACCTCGGTCATGATCGACTGAACATGGGAGCGGCTGCCGTAATCCGCGACGATCGCGTCCACGATCTCCCTGGCATCGCCGGTCATGATCGCGATCAGCCGGTTGATCCTGTCCACCCGTTCGTCCGCCGACGGCATCGGATGGGCGTGCACGGCGGCCCGCTGCACATCGAACTGGGCCCGCAGGCCCACCAGCAGATCCTCCAGGGTGCTGATGGCGGTCACGGTTTTACCTCCAGCACGAACATGCGAACACAGCTCCGCCCAACAAGATCAAGCTTCGCAGCCAATTGAGCCAGGCGATATCCGCCGAGTGGGTTACTCCGGGCGTCCAGCGGTGAGCCGTTGGTCACTGTGTGCGGAGAGTAACTGAACCTGGCACGCCGGGTGGCCACTCCCGTTGACGAACCGTGGCCGGTCCGTCACCATGATGAAGAACGGTTCGCACCATTTCGAGAAAGGAACGCTATGCGTGCCCAGTTCCTCGGCAAAGATCCCGAGTCCCAGGAGGGCCACTCGCCCACCCTGTTCGCGACCGATCGCGCCGACCGCGTGACCTACATCGCCCAAGGATGGAAGGTCACCGACCCCCAGGCGCTTGCGGACATCGGGTCTGTTCCGGATCATGAAACCCTGATCGAGATCCCGGAGGACGTGCTCAAGATGTACGCCCGCCGCTACGCGGAACAGGAGGGAGACCACTGAGCCTTCTCATCGGCGAGGAGTTCGGCCAGCTCTTCCACTCCTTCGAGCACACGGCGTTTCGGTTGGAGACACGGGACCAGTACAAGTCCGACAGCGAGACGGCCGCCTTGCGCCAATTCGTTGCGGGCCAACCGGTCAATCTGGACTGGTTCCAGAACTGGCTCGCCATGATCAGGCAGGCCACGGTCGAGGGCAAGCGTTTCGCCCGCGTGCGCGTGGTGACCGTGCCGCTCACCGACTACAGCCGATTCGGCCTGTACTGCGCGCGGTACACCAATGCGGCTGGAGAGGATATCCGGTACCTGGCCCGCCAGGATGCCGTCGGCCTGCCGGACTATGACTACTGGCTGTTCGACTCTCGAAAACTCGTGCGCATGCACTTCGACGCCGACGAGACCTTCCTCGGAGGCGAGATCATCGACGATCCCGCTGTGATCGTGCAGCACAACTACTGGCGAGATGCCGCCTGGCATCACGCCAGTCGACGGGACGACTTTGCCACCGAATAGACCCACCAGCGTCACCAGCGTCCATGAGGCGCGTGACGCCCTCGGCAAACGACTCCGCGATCTGCGCCAGGCCGCACACCTGAACGGCAGGCAGCTCGCGGAGTCGTTGTCATGGGCTCCCTCGAAGATATCCAAGCTGGAGAACGCCAAGCAGACGCCGACCGACGATGACATCCGAGCCTGGACCCAGGCAACGGGCAGCGGTCCGGAGACGGAAGCCTTGCTCGCCTCGCTGCACACGCTTGAGGTCCAGCATGCGGAGTGGCAACGACAGCTTCGAACTGGTCTCAAACCGCACCAGCAAGAGATCTCCGATCTGGACGCCAGGACCCGGCTCTTTCGCGCGTTCGAGGCCACTTTCGTTCCGGGTCTGCTTCAGACAGCGGAATACGCTCGGTTCCGCTTCATCCAAAGCATCACCGTGTTCAATATACGCAACGATATCGATGAAGCGGTCGCTACGCGCGTCAAGAGCCAGGATATCCTCTACCGGCCAGACAAGCGTTTTCACTTCGTCCTGACCGAGGCGGCCTTGCGGTACCGGCTGTGTCCTCCAGAGGTCATGCTTGGCCAGCTGGATCGGCTCATCTCTCTGTCTCAGCTTCCGAGCGTCAAGCTCGGCATCATCGGCTTCGAGACGCCGTACGTAGTCGCTCCCGCTCACGGGTTTTGGATCCTGGACAGCGACCGCGTGATGGTGGAAACCTTCTCAGCTGAACTCAACCTTGCCCAGCCACAGGAGATCGGTCTGTACAGCAGGATCTTCGACTCGCTGGCCGCCGACGCGAGCTACGGCCGGTCGGCGAGGGCGATCATCAACCGTGTCGCTGACGATCTCGCGGCCGAGACTCCGGACGATGGCGTCTGATTTCCCGTCCGCATAACGGTTCACAGAAGTTCTAGAAATGTTAAGAAATCTTCTTCTCCCTCGGCTGATGTGCGGATACGCTCTCGTGCACAGGGTGCAAGCAGCCGCTGACCTTCCGTCCAATCTGGGAGCAGGTCCCTGTGACAAGAGTTGTCCAGTCGTACAGCCCCGAACGGGCCCACACGGCCCTCAGTGATCCCTGGGTCGGGGATGGATGACGTAACGCGCTCGATCTGCCTGCAGTTCAAGGAGATGAACCAGGCGACGGGTGCGTTCGTGGCCGCTCTTCTGTCCGACGATCTCAGCCGAGACGAACAGATCGCGTTTGCCCACCGGCTTGTTGACCTGGCCGAGACGTTGCGGGACCACGCGCTGCAAACCCCCGTGATCGTGGACGCGGACACATAGAGCGGCGAACCGGCTCAGTGAGTCGAGCCAAGAAACCTCAACGACTTGAAGGAACAGGTGTGTGCCGATGGGCCACATGGATGAGGCCGCACGGGTTTTCGGCGCGGCTGCCGATTTAGTGCCCGTTCAGTACGCTGCCGGCATTGAACAGGAATTGGAACGGGTCACGCAGTACGTTGTCGAGGCCGGCGGGCAGCTTGGCGAGGAAATGCGGCAGCATGCCGCCGGTATCCAGGACCAGGCACGCCAGACCACCACACTGCTCGCCGGGCTCAAGCAGGCACTCGAAGAGGCGGCCATCCGCGCACAACAGGGCGCGGGTTGAAGTGCCGAGCTCGGGAAGGCCAGCGTCACGGCCGGCCCACCGCGCGAGACGCCCTCGAAACCTGCGTCGTTCGGGTGGACGACATCAACGGATTACCGCAAGACGTTCTTCGAGCGACACCCCGGTCTTCGTGGCTTGGTCTGGGTCCACCATGCTGTCCCACAACATGTACTCAAGAGGTACCCAGGCCTTCTGAAGCTCGAGGAACTCCATTCAATCGAGAATCTTCGCGGCATCCGCAAAGGTGCTCTCAACAACCGGGTTCACCTGAGGTACATTCGAGACGAGTGGAAAACGTTCTATGAATCCCACGCGAACCCGAGCCGACAGGACCTGTTGAACTTTGCCACCTACATCGACCGCAAGTACGGTAAGACGTTCAATCCACAGGTACGGTAGCCTGCTTGGCACCCAGGATTTTAGGGAGCGAAATGGAGTATTACGCGCTACGACCTGAGGTCGCTGGCGACTTCGGCGATCACGCCGTACTCGACACGAGGGTGCACCCGCCGGTGGTTCAGCATCTGCACTTCGAGTTCGCGGACTGGTTCGGAGACGACCTGGTGTGCACCTTCCCGGTCTATCTCGTCAGCCAGCGGCTCGCCGGGAAGCTGGCCTCCAGCGGACTTCGAGCGTTTGTGCTGCAGGAAGCCGAGATCACCCTGTCTCCCGAGGCGGAAGAGATACTCGAAGGCCAGGAGCTACCAACGTTCCTCTGGTGGCAGGTCACTGGTCAGGCCGGTGTCGATGACTTCGGTCTCACCGACAAGGCGGTGCTGGTGGTGTCCGAGCGTGGTCTGGACGTGCTCAGGGACGGTGGGCGGCTGGAGATCTGCGAAATCATGCCGTATGACGAACAGAAGGTACCCAATGCGGACTAGCTGGCATCACGGAAACGCGAATGACGACGGCGAGGGCGCCCGCGGCTGGATCATCGGGCATTTCATCGACGGGTCTGACGGTGTCAGGTCGACCAAGGACGTCGAAGTCAAGTGGGGTGTCCATCCAGCCGGCGACAAGCGGGCTCAATGGACCGTGGACGACCACAGGACGACTCTGGTGCTCTTGGTACAGGGTGCCTTCCGGCTTGACCTCACCAAAGGCAGCATCACTTTGACGCGCCAGGGCGACTACGCGATCTGGGGGCCCGGCATCGATCACTCATGGGAAGCGATAACGGATTCCGTGGTGGTCACCGTGCGGTGGCCCTCCTTGCCCTGAGAACCGAGCGGGGAGCAGTTGAGACGCCCGGCTTCCGTGCTCCTGCTCCCCGCTCGCCCAAATGCCCTGTCTGGTGCGGTGCTTCCCCCCGGCCGACCCGCACCAGACAGGTCAGACGGAATTCGACTTCAGGGTGGGATTCCGGTGTTGCCAGGCCGAGTAGCGCGCGCACACGGCCGGCCCGGCGCCGGACGCCGCCAGGCGGGAGGCGGCGTACTCCCGCACGGTCCGCAGCAGGCGGAATCGGCTCGCACCACCACATTCCACCGGCTCCAGAAACGACCGGTCCACCAGTGAGACCAGCGTGGGGAGAACGCCGATGCCCTGTTCGCTGACGGACTCGGCGGCCGCGATGCCGAATTCTCCAGGGAACACGGACAGTTCGGCGAGGACCCGCTGCTCGACGGGTGTGAGTAGTACGTACGACCAGTCGATCGCCGCGCCCAGACATCGATGGCGGTCGTGGGCGTCGATCCGGCCACTCGATGCGGTTCGCAGGCCCAGCACGAGATCCAGCCGGTCACGCAGTTCCGTCATGGACAACGCCCGCAGCTGCGCGGCGACCAGTTCCAGCGCGAGCGGCAGGCCGTCCAACCGCCGTGCCAGGCAGGCGATCGCCGCCTTGTCGGACAGATCCGACGAGGACAGCGCCTGACGCGCCCGCTGGCAGAACAGTTCGGTCGCCGGGGTGGACTCGTCCGCGACCGGAACCGGCAGTGCGCCCAGCCGCCAGGTTGTTTCCTCGGAGACCGCCAGCGGCTGCCGCGAGGTGACCAGCACGGTCAGCCGAGGGCAACCGCCCAGCAGGTCCTCCACCAGCGCCGCGACCGCGGGCACCAGATGTTCGGCATTGTCCAGCACCAGAAGCCGGCCCGGTTCGGCCAGCACGTCCACGGTGGCGGGCACGGTCGCGTCCGCGGTGCCGCCGTCGGTGCCGAGCAGGCGGCCCAGCCGCAGCGCCGGTTCCTCCGGGTTCGACAGCGTGGCCAGGTCCAGCACGATGACCTCGCCGTCGTGTTGCTCCGCCACCGACAGGGCAAGCGCGGACTTGCCACAACCGACCGGGCCCGTCACGGTGACCAGCCGGTGTGTCCGCAGCAGGTTGCTCAGATGAGTCGCGTCGATCTCGCGCCCGACGAGACAGGGAACGTTGCCACGCGGGCCAAGCCAGCTCGGTTGGCCGCCGGGCGCTCGGGTCGCGGCCGTCGGTCGCCCTGACACTGGCACCGGCAGATCCTGCCGCAACAGTCTCATATGCGCGTCGCGCAGTTCGGGTCCCGGCTCGACCCCCAGGTCCTCGACGAGCCGGGACCGGATGTTCTCGTATGCGGCGAGCGCGTCGGCCTGTTGGCCGGACGCGGCCAACAGCAGCATCAGCCGGGCGTGCAGCAGCTCATGCAGCGGTTCGTCCCTGATCACGGCGAGAAGCCGGGTCACCGCGGTTTCGGGCGCCGGCTGGACCTCGACGACATCCGCGTATTCCAGGGCCGTCGCCACCCGCTTCCGCTGCAGCGCGACCACCGAGGGATGCGCCCGCACCCGCTCACACAGGTCCGCCAACACCGGGCCGTGCCACAGGTCCAGCGCCGAACCGAACAGTCTCGCCGCCTCCGCGATGTCGCCGGCGCCGTGTGCGCGCCGGCCCTCCGCCACCATGTCCTCGAATGCCAACACGTCCAGCAGGGCCGGATCGAATTCGGCGGGCAGCCGCAGCCGGTAGCCGCGTGGCACGGATTCGATGTCCGGCAGGCCGAGCGGTGCCAGCGCGCGGCGCAGCCGCGCCACGTACGTCTGCACCAGATTCAGGCAGGAGGCCGGCGGTTGGTCCTCCCAGAGCAGGTCGACCAGCTGGTCCCGGCTGATCGACTCGCCCGGGCGAGCCAGCAGCAGGCCGAGCACGATGCGCTGCATCATCGAGCCCAGTCGCTGGTCGGCCGCGCCCACACGGAGCACCAGCGGCCCGAGAATGCTGATGCCCGGCGGGCCGGAATTCACGCAGGGCGTGCCGGGCTCTGGCGGCGCCGGCAGACCGAGCAAATCCGTGACACGCCGGACCGACCGGTGCAGGCAACATGTCCGGCCATGTTCGATATCACGCAACGTTCGGACGCTCAATCCGCAGCGACTGGCCAACTGCTCCTGGCTTAGGCCGATCCGATGCCGCATGGTTCGCACCTGGGCGCCGAACTGGATCCAGTCGTACATGTGTCCCCCTGTTGGCTACCGTCCGCATCATGCCGGTAACAGGCAGAGATCACATTTCAGAAGCTTGCGAACTGAATCGATACTGGCCGGAGATGCGACTTAAGACCTTCCAGTCCGGCAACGAGAGCGTCCATGGTGCGTCAATATTGCCGTCCGATCGCCCCCATAGCGTCTTTCGCGCAAGGACCGGGCGGGAGACATCCGTCCCGATGTCAAATCCTTCACGAAATGGATTATTAACATGGGGAAAAAGAACTTCGTTCGCGGCATCATCGCTGCCGGCGCTGCCAGCGCCGCTCTGCTGGTTGGGATTGGCACCGCGCAGGCGACCGTCGTGGACCACGCGAACTCGACCAGGCCCTTCTCCGCCACCGTCCAGGGCACCACGGCCCACATCTTCAGGGGCAACGCCACGCAGTCCTTCGCGGTGATCACGGGGATCAAGCCGCAGCCGAAGCCTCCGTGGCACAAGGGCCCGCAGCAGCAGGGCTGGCACAAGCCGCAGCCGAAGCCGGTAGGCGTCAGCTCCCGCGCCCAGTGTGAGCGCTGGAACGGTGCCACCCGCTGGTTCGAGTCGAACATCCACGCCACCAAGGTCGGCCAGTCGTCGCACTTCGACTGCCGCTGGGCCGGTCCCTACAACCGGGCCGTGGTCGGACTCGGCGCCGACTTCCACTGATCGATCGGCGTAACGGCGAGTTCGATTCGGCAACCACTACGTTTCCGGGAGTCATGATGCGTTTTCGCGGTGCCACGGTGGTAGCCGGTATCGCGCTCGTCGTCGGGTTGGGTGCCGCCGCCTGTGGTGGCGGCACCCAACCTCCGCCGCTGTCCGCACGCGGGCAGCAGTTGACCCAAATTCTGTCCGGAATAGCGCCGAAATCGGTGGACGACCAGTTCGAACTGGATATGGCGGGCCGACAGCAGCAATTGGACTCTTCCTGCATGGCCGCGCATCACTTCAATTATGTGGCGCGTGACCCACACAGCCTGGTAGACACCGTCACCGAGACCGACTTCACCAGTCTCGACTACGCCAAAACATACGGCTTCGGCGTGACCACATTCCCGCACCTGACCGGTGTCGATCCGAATGCCGCGACGCTCGCCGCCATGAGTTCCGCGCAGCAGGACGCCTACACCAAGCAGTTGGTCGCCTGCGACGACGCCGCCAACCAGCAGACCAACAAGGAATACGACGTCGACGACGCCAACCAGGTGTTCAACGAAATCGATCAGGACGTGCAGAACGATCCCCGCTACCGCGACGCGGTGGCCGCCTGGCACCAGTGCGCGTCCGCGGTGGGCTACCAGGATCCGGACCGCACCAGCCTGATCAGCAGACTGCGAGATCGGATGGGCGTCATCCGCGACGATCTGTCCACCACGGCGGCGAAGTCCGGCGCCCCCAGCGACGCCACGGTCGCCTCACTGGCCGAGCACGACACCGGCTTCCAGCAGTTGCACCAGGAGGAAGTGACCGCAGCGGTGGCCACGTTCCCGTGCTCGCAGCGCCTGGACGCCACCTACCGCGACGTCTACAGGTCTCACGAAACGTCGACCGGGCAACCGAAGCACTGACCGAGTCACCCGGAACACGGCGCCACCACCGGCATCACCGTGCTGCTGACCGTGCTCTTCAGCACGGCCGGCAACTCGATCGGCTCCGCCTACGCCACCGCGCGGACCAGCGCCGGATTCGCCGCCGCCGCGGCCGGGTCAGGCACCGGCCTTTTCCTGGGCACGGCGGCGGAGTTCGGCCCGGGCGAGGGAGTTCTTGTGCACCTCGTCCGGGCCGTCGGCGAACCGTAGCGAGCGCACCCCGGCGAACGCCTCGGCCAGCGGGAAGTCCTGGGACACCCCGGCCGCGCCATGCACCTGGATCGCCTTGTCCACGATCCATTCCACGGTGGCCAGCGTGGCGATCTTGATCGCCTGGATCTCGACATGCGCGCCCTTGGCGCCCTCGGTGTCCATCAGCCACGCGGTCTTGAGCACGAGCAGCCGCAACTGCTCGGTGCGCACCCGCGACTCGGCGATCCAGTCCCGCACCACGCCCTGCTGCGCCAACGGCTTACCGAACGCGACCCGCTCGTTCGCCCGGTCACACATCAGCTCGATCGCCCGCTCGGCCACACCGATGGACCGCATGCAGTGGTGGATGCGGCCGGGACCGAGGCGCGCCTGAGCGATCGCGAACCCCTCGCCCTCCCCGCCGAGCAGGTTCTCGGCCGGCACCCGGACGTCGTGGAACTCGACCTCGCCGTGCCCGCCGTTCTGGTGGTCGTCGTAGCCGAACACCCGCATGCCACGGGTGACGACCAGGCCGGGTGTCTCGCGCGGCACCAGGATCATCGACTGCTGGCGATGCCGGTCCGCGCTCGGATCGGTCTTGCCCATCACGATGAAGATCGCCGCGTCCGGGTTGAGCGCACCCGTGATGAACCACTTGCGGCCGTTGATCACGTAGTCGCCACCGTCCCGCTCGATGCGGGTGCTGATGTTCGTCGCGTCGGAGGACGCCACCGCGGGCTCGGTCATCGCGAACGCCGACCGGATCTCCGCCGACAGCAGGGGTTCCAGCCACTGCTTCCGCTGCTGTTCGGTGCCGAACTGGGCGAGGATCTCCATGTTGCCGGTGTCCGGCGCGGCGCAGTTGAGCGCCGGGGGCGCCAGCAGCATGCTGCGGCCGGTGATCTCGGCCAGCGGCGCGTACTGCAGGTTCGTCAGGCCGGCGCCGTGTTCGCCGGGCAGGAAGAGGTTCCACAGTCCGCGCGCCCGGGCCTGTTCCCGCAGTTCGGCGAGAATCGGCACCCGGGTCCACGCCCACGGGTTTTCCAGTTCGGTGAGCTGTTCCTCGAAGATCGACTCGGCCGGATAGATCTTCTCGGCCATGAACGCCAGCAGGCTCTCGCGCAACCGCTCGGTGGTCGCGTCGAACGCGAAGTCCATCAGGTGCACTCCTTCGTCGCGGTCAGGCCGGCCTCGAACAGGGGCTCGACGAGCGCGCCGATACCGGCGAACCCCTCCCCGAC
>DASVLX010000015.1:0-6098 GCA_036384655.1 Pseudonocardiaceae bacterium | reverse complement strand
CGGCTGCTCGGCGGCCGGCGGGCGTGGCCCGAGGGCCTCGCGGCGGTGCTCGGTTCGGGCGTGCCGACCGTCTGCCTCGGCGGCGAGGCCAGCCCCGACGCCGAGCTGATGGCCGCCTCCACGGTGCCCGCCCGGATCGCCGCACAGACGCTGGAGTACCTGGTCGAGGGCGGTCCGGAGAACCTGCGCGAACTGGCAGCCTTCCTGTCCGACACGGTGCTGCTGACCGGCGAGGGATTCGCCGCACCGCACCGGATGCCCTCGTTCGGCGTACACGCGCGGGCCGAGATTGACGACCCCGGCAAGCCGACGGTGGGCATCGTCTTCTACCGCGCGCATGAGCTGGCTGGCAACACCGCGTTCGTGGACTCGCTCGCCGACGCGATCCGCGCCGCCGGCGCCAACCCGCTGCCGGTGTTCTGCGGTTCGCTGCGCGGCCTGGACTCCGAACAGTCCGCCGGGCTCGTCGACCTGCTCCGCCACTGCGACGCGGTGGTGGCCACCGTGCTGGCCGCCGGGGGAGCGGTAGCCGCGAAGGCCGGCGCTGGCCAGGCCGAGGACGCCTGGGACGTTGGCGTGCTCGCCGAACTGGACGTGCCGGTGGTGCAGGGCCTGGTGCTCACCGTCGGCCGCGCCGACTGGGTGGACTCCCACGCGGCGCTGTCCCCGATGGACGCCGCCATGCAGGTCGCCATCCCGGAGTTCGACGGCCGGTTGATCGGGGTGCCGTTCTCGTTCAAGGAGAACGGCCCGGACGGCATACCGGTCTACGTGGCCGATCCGGAACGCTCGGCGCGGGTGGCCGGCATCGCGACGCGGCTGGCGCGGTTGCGGCACCGGCGCAACGCCGACAAGAAACTCGCGATCGTGCTGTCCTCGTATCCCACCAAGCATTCCCGGGTGGGCAACGCCGTCGGCCTGGACACCCCGGCCTCGGCGGTGAAACTGCTCGCCGCGATGCGGGACGCCGGCTACTCGCTCGGTGACCTCGATCCATCCACCGTGGATGGTGATGCGCTGGTGCACCGGTTGATCGCGGCCGGCGGCCACGACGTGGAATGGCTCACCGAGGACCAGATGGCGCAGGCCGAGATCCGGGTGCCGGCCGCCCGCTACCGGCGGTGGTTCGAGCAACTGCCGGCCGAGCTGCGCGACTCGATGACCGAACACTGGGGCACGCCGCCCGGCCAGCTCTACGTCAGCGAGGATGACGAGATCTACGTCGCCGCGCTGCGGTTCGGCAACGTGGTACTGATGATCCAGCCGCCACGCGGCTTCGGCGAGAATCCCATCGCCATCTACCACGACCCGGAGCTGCCGCCCAGCCACCAGTACATGGCCGCCTACCACTGGCTGGCCGACGAGTTCGGCGTCGACGCGATCATCCACCTCGGCAAGCACGGCACGCTGGAATGGTTGCCAGGCAAGGGACTCGGGCTGTCCGCGGCCTGCGCGCCCGACGCGGTGCTCGGCGACATTCCGCTGATCTACCCGTTCATCGTCAACGATCCCGGCGAGGGCACCCAGTCGAAGCGGCGCGGCCACGCCGTCGTGGTGGACCATCTGATCCCACCGATGGCCCGCGCCGACACCTACGGTGACCTGGCCAAACTGGAGCAGTTGCTGGACGAGTACGCCACCGTCGCCGCGCTGGACCCGGAGAAGCTGCCCACCGTGCGGGCGCAGGTGTGGGAGCTGGTGACGGCCGCGTCGCTGCACCACGACCTGCACGCCGACAACCAGCCGTCCGCCGACGAGTTCGACGATTTCGTGCTGCACCTGGACGGCTATCTCTGCGAGATCAAGGACGTGCAGATCCGGGACGGCCTGCACATTCTCGGCCGCGCGCCGGAGGGCGAGGAACTGGTCAACGACGTGCTGGCGGTGCTGCGCGCCCGGCAGGTGTTCGGTGGCACGGTCGGCGCGCTGCCCGGCCTGCGTGCCGCGCTCGCCGTCCACGTTGGACTGGACGAGCAGGAACTGCTGGCCGAGCCCGGTGCGCCAGTGACCGCGCCGGAGGCGTTGACCGGGCTGGTGGACGGGCCGGCGCACACCGGCGCCGACCTGATCGACCTGCTGGAGTCGTTGGCCCGCCGGTTGGCGCTGCGGATCGCCGAGCTCGGCTGGGAACCGGACCGGGTGCCTGCCGTGGTGACCGAGGTGTTGGGCGAGCCAGTGCCGGACGTGGTGGCCGTGCTGCGGTTCGGCTGCGTCGAGGTGGTGCCCCGGCTGTCCCGCACCACCGACGAGATCAAGCATGTGCTGCACGCGCTGTCCGGCGGCTTCGTGCCGCCAGGCCCGTCCGGCTCGCCCACCCGCGGGCTGGTGTCCGTGCTGCCCACCGGCCGCAACTTCTACTCGGTCGACCCGAAGGCCATCCCCAGCCGCAACTCCTTCGACGTCGGCTCGGCGCTGGCCGACTCGCTGCTGGCCCGGCATCGCGCCGACACCGGCGAGTGGCCGCGCAGCGTCGGCCTGACGGTGTGGGGCACGTCCGCGATGCGCACCCAGGGCGACGACATCGCGGAACTGCTGTGGCTGCTGGGTTGCCGGCCGACCTGGGACGCGGCATCCCGCCGGGTCACCGGATTCGAGATCGTGCCGCTCGACGAACTCGGCCGGCCGCGCATCGACGTGGTGATCCGCATCTCCGGGTTCTTCCGGGATGCCTTTCCGCACGTGGTGGCGCTGCTGGACGACGCGGTGCGCGCGGTCGCCGTGCTGGACGAGCCGGACGAGGACAACTATGTCGCCGCGCACTACCGCGCCGACCTCGCGGAACACGGCGACGCGCGGCGCGCCACCACCCGAGTGTTCGGCTCCAAGCCCGGCGCCTACGGGGCCGGCCTGCTGCCGCTGATCGACGCGCGGAACTGGCGTGACGACCGCGACCTCGCCGAGGTCTACGCCACCTGGGGTGGCTACGCCTACGGCCGTGGCCTGGACGGCCGGCAGGCCCGTGACGACATGGCGACCGCGTTCCGGCGCATCCAGGTGGCCGCCAAGAACGTCGACACGCGCGAGCACGACATCGCCGACTCCGACGACTACTTCCAGTACCACGGCGGCATGGTCGCGATGGTGCGCGCGCTGACCGGGTCCAGCCCGGCCGCCTACGTCGGCGATTCGGCGGTGCCGCACGCGGTGCGCACCCGCACCCTCGGCGAGGAGACTCACCGGGTGTTCCGGGCCCGGGTGGTCAACCCTCGGTGGATCGCGGCGATGCAGCGGCACGGCTACAAGGGCGCGTTCGAGCTGGCCGCCACCGTCGATTACCTGTTCGGCTTCGACGCCACCGCCGGCGTGGTGGACGACTGGATGTACGCGAAGCTCGCCGAGTCGTACGTGTTCGACGAGAACGTCCAACAATTCCTGCGCCAGTCGAATCCGTGGGCGTTGCGTGGCATCACCGAGCGGCTGCTGGAGGCCGCCGACCGTGGCCTGTGGGAGAAACCCGACCAGGACACCCTCGACCAGCTCCGGGCCGTCTACCTGGACCTGGAAGGTGATCTCGAAGAGTGATCATTCGTTAACTGTGAGCGTTCACCTGATGTTTGGTTGTGCGCGCCGGGCGATCTGGTGTCTCCTGAACCGGTTCCGATCATCGTCCCGGTGGGGGTGTACGGCTCATGGTGGAGTTCTCGCGACGAAGTCTGCTCGGTTCGGCACTGGGAGCGGCGGGCTATTCGGCGGCGGTCTCGCTGCTGCCGGCGAACCTGCGGCGGGTGATCTCGCAACCGGTGCGGAATCCCGGCTCGCTGGACGAGATCAAGCATGTGGTGATCCTCATGCAGGAGAACCGCTCCTTCGACCACTACTTCGGCACCATGCGCGGGGTACGCGGCTTCGACGACCCGACCGCCGCGACCCTGTCCACCGGCCGGTCGATCTTCTACCAGCCCGACGCCAAGAACCCGGACGGCTACCTGCTGCCGTTCCACCTCGACACCAAGAGCACCAGCTCACAGGCCATCCCGTCGACCAGCCACGCGTGGAGCGTGCAACACGCATCGTGGAACGGCGGCAAGATGGACAACTGGCTGCCGGCGCACCGCAAGGCGGACGGCGAGGCCCACGGCCCCTACACGATGGGCTACTACGAGCGGGCCGACATCCCGTTTCACTTCGCGCTCGCCGAGGCATTCACGATCTGCGACAACTACCACTGCTCGGTGCTCGGCCCGACCTGGCCGAACCGGCTGTACCTGTTCACCGGCACGATCGACCCCAGCGGAAAGAACGGCGGCCCGATCACCAGCAATGTCGTGCCATCGCCGTATCGCTGGACCACCTACCCGGAACGGCTCACCAAGGCGGGCATCTCCTGGCACGTGTACCAGGAGGAGGACGACTATGGCTGCAACCCGCTGGAGTTCTTCCAGTCCTATCAGGACGCTTCGGTTGGGGACCCGCACTATGACCACGGCCTGACCATCGCGCCGGCCGACCGGTTCGCCTATGACGCGCTGCACGACCGGCTGCCCACGGTCTCCTGGATCATCCCGACCTCGCCGCAGTGCGAGCACCCCGACTACCTGCCGGCGACCGGCGCGGACTTCCTGGCGCAGCGGCTGGATGCCGTCGCCGCCAACCCGGACGTGTGGCGCAAGACCGTGTTCGTCATCAACTACGACGAGAACGACGGCCTGTTCGACCACGTGATCCCGCCGACGGCGCCGCCCGGCACCCCCGACGAGTATGTCGACGGGCTGCCCATCGGTGGCGGCATCCGGGTGCCGTGCATCATCGTCTCGCCGTGGACCCAGGGCGGGTTCGTGGCCAGCGAACCGTTCGACCACACCTCGGTGCTGCGGCTGCTGGAACGGATCACCGGCGTCCGCGAGACCAACATCACCGACTGGCGGCGGCAGACCTTCGGTGACCTGACCTCTGCGCTCGGGTTCCCGGTCAGCCGGCCGTTCCCGGCCCTGCCGGCCACCAAGCCCGAGGTCTGGCAGGCCGAACACGAGGTCGCCACGCTGCCGAAGGCCACCTTCCCGGGCGCCGACCAGACGCCACCACACCAGGAAACCGTGGCCGCGGCCAGTGCTGCGGCCGCACCGGCGGCCGTCTCGGACGCCACGACCGGGGCGCTGCCCGGTGCCCGCTTCTACGGGCGCAGCCGCGTGGTGGAGAACGCCACCACCGCGCGCGGCGACTTCCCGCAGGGCACCGGCGGCACCAACTTCCCCGGTCTGCAGGACGCCGTGGCGGACGCCGGCCCAACCACCGGCACACATGTCTACGCGGCCACCATCGTCAGCTACTCGATCGTCGTGGTCGACCCCGCCAGTCACAAGCTAGTGGCCAGCATCGACGCCGGCACCAACCCGTACGGGATCACCAGGGCCGCCGGCGGCAAGCTCTATGTCAGCAACTCGGGCGCCAGCGACGTGTCGGTGTTCAACACCGGCACCGGAAAGATCACCGGCAGCATCACGGTCGGGCTGTTCCCACACGGCATCGCGACCTCGCCGGACGGCCGCAACGTCTACGTCGCCAACACCGGTCCGGACACCGGCCCCGGCGGTTCGCAGAGCCTGTCGGTGATCGACTCGGGAAGCGACAAGGTCGCCGCGACCTGGCAGAACATCGGGCTCGCGCCGCATTCGATCGCCACCAGCCCGGACGGCCGAACGCTGTACGTCACCTGCTACGACGGTCTGTCCGTTGTAGACGCGGGTAGCGGCGCGGTCGGGCAACGGGTGGCCGGTCAGGGCCGCGCCAACGGGGTGGCCGCGCACCCGGACGGCAGCCGGATCTACGTCGTCAACACCTGGCAGAACACCCTGTCGGTGCTCGACACCAAGGCTTTCCGGGTGCTCGCCCAGGTCCCGGTCGCCGCGATGCCGTGGCAGGTCGCGGTCAGCCCGAACGGCGCCCAGGTTTACGTGACCAGCTCCAGCGCCGACGTCGTCAGCGTGCTCGACGCGGCCAACAATCGGATCACGGCGACCGTGCCGGTGCACCACGTGCCCACCGGCATCACCGCCACCGCGGACACCATCTGGGTCAGTACCAACGCTGCCAGCACGATCGACGCCATCGACGCCAAGACCCTGAAGGTCGTCGGCAGCGCCCCCCTCGGCCTGTCCTCC
>DASVLX010000014.1:0-5088 GCA_036384655.1 Pseudonocardiaceae bacterium | reverse complement strand
GCGAGCAGTCCGTTGCCGCCGCTGCCGAGCCCGCCGACCGGACCCACCGCGAAGGCGGCGACCGCCGCGGCGATGAACGCGAGCGCGCCCGCGGTGTGCGAGATCCGGCGCCCGGTCTCCTTGGTCCACGGCCGATAACTGTCCGGTGTGGAATCCGCTATGGCGTCAACCACATCGTCGTACAGCGGCGGGGGCGGGTTGTCGGACCGGCGGCGCAACTGGAGCATGTCTCCGTCGACCACGCCGAGAGAAGCCAGCGTCCGGCTGGGTTCCAGCGGTGCCTTGCCCAACCGCGCGAGGCACCAGCCGCCATGCCGCGCTCCACCGTCCGGAGTGGCCTCTTTCGCCATCTCCAGCAGCATCGGCAGCAGGTCGGCGATTGCCACGTCTGCCGGCAGCGCCACGTCGATGCGGGTCCGCGGTGCCACCACCGTCACCCGGCTGAAGACCGTCGTCCCGGTCGCCACCAGTGCCCCCTTCGGGTCCTGTAGTCCGTCCTAGTGAACAGGCAGAGCTCTCCGCTGAGCCTTGCCGGCTCATAGCTTGCCCGAGTGACCCAGTCGAGTGGGCGGGTTTCACAAAAACGGTCCGAAAGGTCACCGAGCGCCCCTAGTATGGCGGTACCGCGCAACGCCCCAGGGCCGGTTCGGTGAACTTGGGGGCGATTCGATTCCATGGGGGCTGACTCCGGGCGTCGGATCACCCGGTTCGCCGAAGATCCACCGGGCCGGGCGGGCGCGGCCGGCAGGTTGCCCGGTCAGACAAGTCGAGAGGTACGCGTTCGGTGAGCACGCTGCAGTTCAAGCGTACGGCCAGGCTGACGCCGCCGCGCCGCCCTGGCGGGGAGGTCCACCTCGAACCGCCACCCGAGGTTCCACGGGTCATTCCCGGCAACATCTTCATGAAGCTGCTGCCGGTCATCATGATCCTGGCTTCCGTCGGGATGATGGTCTACATGTTCAAGGCCAGCAACGGCCAGCCCATGATGGTGATGATGGGTGGCATGATGCTCATGGGCTCCGTGGGCATGATGGCCGGCGGCAATGGCCGTGGCGGTGGCGCCAAGAAGGCCGAGATGAACGAGGACCGCAAGGACTACCTGCGCTACCTCGGCCAGATGCGGGAACGCACCCGGGAGTCCATCGACGAACAGCGGCAGGAGCGGGAGTGGGTCCATCCCGATCCGCAGGCACTGTGGTCGATCGCGACCAGCCGCCGCATGTGGGAGCGTCGGACCAGCGACAACGACTTCATGCATCTACGGGTGGGCCGCGGTTCACAGCGCCTGGACACCCGGCTGGTGCCGCCGCAGACCGGACCGGTGGAGGAACTGGAGCCGATCGCGACGTTGGCGTTGCGCCGGTTCGTGCGCGCCCACTCGATCGTGTTCGACCTGCCGGTGTCCATCGCGGTGCGCAGCTTCGCCGCCATCTCGATCTCGGGTGATCGCCAGCGGGTGCGCGATCTCGCCCGGGCCATAGTCGCCGAGATGGCCACCTTCCACAGTCCCGATGACCTGCTGATCGCGGTGGCCAGCACGGGCCGCGCCAAGCAGGACTGGGAGTGGATCAAGTGGCTGCCACACTCCCAGCATCCCTCCATTGTGGATGGTATCGGCCAGATGCGGCTGATGGCCGGGTCGCTGGAGGAGATCGAGCAGATGCTCGAGGAGCTCATCGCGGACCGGCCCAGGTTCAAGCGGGACGCCGCGCCGACCATCGACGGCCCACACATCGTGATAGTGCTGGACGACGCGGACATCAACCGTGAGGAGCGGATCTTCCTGGAGGAGGGTCTGGCCGGTGTCACGCTGATCGACCTGTCCGACTCGCTGGGCAGCATGGCCGCGCGCCGCGGCCTGCGGCTGGTGATCGAGGACGGCAGGCTGGGTGCCCGCTCGGCAACCGGCGTCGAATGGTTCGGCGCCCCCGACGCGATGAGCGTGATCGAGGCCGAGGCGTTGGCTCGCAAGCTGTCGCCGTACCGGATGAGTGCCCACCAGGAGGGCTCCAGCGACGACGAGCCGCTCAACTCGAACCCGGGTCTGATGGAGATGCTGGGCATCCCGGGCGACCCGATGACCTTCGACGTGCAGGCCGCCTGGCGGCCGCGTCCGATCCGGGACCGCTACCGGGTGCCGTTCGGCGTCGGCGAGCAGGGCCAACTGGTCGAGTTGGACATCAAGGAAGCGGCCATGGAGGGCATGGGCCCACACGGCCTGTGCATCGGGGCCACCGGTTCCGGTAAGTCCGAGTTCCTACGCACCCTGGTGGTCGCGCTGCTGGCGACCCACTCCAGCTCCACGCTCAACATGATCCTGGTGGACTTCAAGGGTGGCGCCACGTTCAGCGGCTTCGAGGACGCCCCGCACGTCGCCGCGATCATCACCAACCTGGCCGGTGACCTGACCCTGGTCGACCGCATGAAGGACGCCATCGCCGGTGAGGTGAACCGCCGCCAGGAGCTGCTCGAAAAGGCGAAGGCCAAGAACGTCTGGGACTACGAGAAGCTGCGTGAGAACGGCGCCGACCTCGACCCGCTGCCCGCACTGTTCATCTGCATCGACGAGTTTTCCGAGATGTTGGTGGCCAAGCCGGACTTCATCGACATTTTCCTGCAGATCGGTCGTGTCGGCCGGTCCCTCCAGATGCACATGCTGCTCGCGTCGCAGCGTCTGGAGGAGGGCAAGCTGCGTGGTCTGGACACCTTCCTCTCCTACCGGATCGGTCTGAAGACGTTCAACCAGTCCGAGTCGCGCGCCGTGCTGGGTGTGCCGGACGCCTACGAGCTGCCACCCATCCCAGGTTCCGGTTACCTGAAGTTCGAGACCACCTCGATGACCAGGTTCAAGGCCGCGTACGTGTCCGGCCCCTACCGACCGGCCGGCATGCAGGTGGCCGGGCCGTCCGCGCCGGTCACCGGCGACCGCCGGCCCAAGCTGTTCGTACCGGACTACATCGAGATCCCCAAGGAACCCGAGAAACCGAAGGAGGAGGAGAAGCCCAAGCCCAAGGAGGAGGAGAAGAACGAGCCCAGCCAGCTGGAGATCGTTGTCTCCCGGCTCCGTGGGCAGGGTCCGCCGGCACACGAGGTCTGGCTGCCACCGCTGGAGGAGCCGCCCTCGCTGGACACGCTGCTCCCGCCGCTGGCGCCGACCGAGGACCGCGGCCTGACCCCCGTCGGGTTCTTCGGCAACGGCCGGCTGCAGGTGCCGCTCGGCCTGGTGGACAAGCCGTTCGAGCAGCGCCGCGACCTGCTCTGGGCGGACTTCTCCGGTGCCGCCGGTCACGGTGTGATCGTCGGTGCCCCGCAGTCCGGCAAGTCGATGATGCTGCGCACCCTGATCATGGCGATGGCGCTCACCCACACCCCGGAGGAAGTGCAGTTCTACTGCCTCGACCTGGGTGGTGGCACGCTCGCCACGATGTCCGGCCTGCCGCATGTCGGTGGCGTGGCCGGCCGGCTCGATCCCGACCTGGCCCGCCGGATGGTGGCCGAGATGACCACTCTGGTGGCCGAGCGGGAACAGCGCTTCCGGGATGCCGGCATCGACTCGATGGTCAACTTCCGGGACCGGAAGCGGCGCGGCGAGATGCCCGAGGACCAGTTCGGTGACGCGTTCCTGCTCATCGACGGCTGGCTGAACTTCCGGCAGGAGTTCGAGGCGCTGGAACCGCAGGTCGCGGCGCTGGCGGCGCAGGGTCTGTCGTACGGCGTGCACCTGGTGATCACCGCGAACCGCTGGGCGGAGATCAGGCCGGCCGTCAAGGACCTGATGGGATCCCGGTTCGAACTCCGGCTGGGTGATCCGGCCGAGTCGGATGTGGATCGCCGGGCGGCGCTGAACGTACCCGCCGGCCGGCCCGGCCGGGGCATCACCCGCGATCGGCTGCACTTCCTGGGCGGCCTGCCGCGTATCGACGCCGTGCCGGACGCGGCGAGCGCCGCGGAGGGCATCCAGGACGCCACCGCCAAGATCCGTTCGGCCTGGCGTGGCCGGTCCGCTCCGGCCGTTCGGTTGCTGCCCGACCTGCTGCCCTACGGAGACCTGGTCGGCCACATGCCGAAGCCGCCGAGGAAGGAAATGGTGGTCATCGGTGTCAACGAGGACGAACTGGCGCCGGTCTTCCTGGACTTCGACTCGGAGCCGCACTTCGTGGCGTTCGCGGACGGCGAGTCCGGCAAGACCAACTTGCTGCGTAACGTGCTGCGCGGCATCGTCACTAACTACACACCCAAGGAAGCGGCGATCATCCTCGTCGACTACCGGCGCACGCTGCTGGGTTTCGTCGACACACCGCACCTGATCGGATACGCCGCCTCGTCCAACCAGTTGCAGGGCATTGTCAGGGACGTGAAGAACTCGCTCACCGGGCGGTTGCCCGGCCCGGACGTCACTCAGGAGCAGTTGAAGAACCGCTCCTGGTGGAAGGGACCCGACGTGTTCGTCGTGGTGGACGACTACGACCTGGTCGCCACCCAGTCTGGTAACCCGCTGCAACCATTCTCGGAGTTCCTCGCCCAGGCGAAGGACGTGGGTCTACACATGGTGGTGGCACGCCGTACAGGCGGTGCCTCGCGGTCCACCTATGATCCCGTCATCGGAAAGCTGAAGGAGATCGCCAGCCCGGGCTTCATCGGCAGCGGTAGCAAGGACGAGGGCGTGCTGTGGGGCACGGTCAAGCCGAGCGCTCAGCCGCCGGGTCGGGGCACGATCATCAGCCGTAAACTCGGCCAGCAGCGTATGCAGGTGGCCTGGATACAACCGGACTAGTGAATCGATATCGGCGAGGTCAGCATGACGGCCCGGGGCGCATGAGGCGTCCCGGGTCCGCCATGTCCGGAGGAGTCGGATGACCCTGCACGTCGCGGTGGACTTCGGCACGTCCAGCACATGCGTGGCGGTCTCGGTGGATGACCGGGAACCGCAGGTGGTCGTCGTAGACGGCGGCAGCCCAGTGATGCCGTCGGCGGTGTACGCGGCCGCGGACGGTGCGGTGTTCGTCGGCCAGGAGGCGGAGCGGCAGGCGGCCATCGACCCCTCCCGCTATGAGCCGTATCCCAAGCGTCGCATCGACGAGGGTCAGT
>DASVLX010000013.1:0-14078 GCA_036384655.1 Pseudonocardiaceae bacterium | reverse complement strand
CGTGTTCGGCGCGAACCAGCGTGCCTATGGTCTCGACCAGGACGTCTCGCTGATGATCTCGATGGCCGCGTATGGCGCGATCGGCGCCGCGCTGATGGCCACCGCGCCGCGCATCGCCCAGGAACGCACCAACGGTTGGCTGCGCCAACTGAAGGTCATGCCCATTTCGGCCGGTCAGACGATCGCGGCGAAGATGCTGGCCGCGCTGGCCTGGGCGGTTCCCGCGATCGTGCTGGTCGACGTCACCGCCGTGCTGGCCCACGGGGTGTCCATGCCGGCCTGGCGGTGGCTGGCCATCGGCGGTCTACTGTGGATCGGCACGGCACCGTTCGCCGCCCTGGGCGCGTGGATCGGTTATCTCACCGACGATTCCGCCGCATTCGGCGTCATGTACGGGGTGTACATCTTTCTCGGCGCGGTGGGTGGGCTGTGGATGCCGGTCAGCATTCTGCCGTCGGTGCTGCGGCATATCGCGGTGGCGCTGCCGTCCAACCGGTTCGCCGAACTCGGCTGGAACATCGCGGCCGGGCGCGCGCCATCCATGTCTGGCATCGCGATCCTGGCCGGCTGGCTCGTGCTGTTCACCGGGCTCGCCTGGCTCGGCTACCGGCGGGCCAACGCGCTTCGCTGACACGGCCCACCGGCGTCCCGCCGGCATACGCTGGCACAACGCACCATCGAGGACGGGGCAGTATCGAGGACGGGACGGCTATGTCCGAAGCCACCCCCATTTATGCGGCCATGTCGGCGGCGACCGGACCGCCGACCGTCTGGCGCCGGGCGCGCTGGCTGGGGTTCCTGCTGCTCATGCAGGCGTTCCAGATGTATCCGCTCAGCGACCTGGTGCACCGGCACTACCCGGTGTCGACCGTGCTGGTCATCCTGCTGCTGCAGGCCGTTTTCGGCGCGCTCTGGGTGCGGGCCAACTGGTTGGCACACGCCACCACGGTCAGCTTCCGCGCGATCCGGCCCTGGCTGCTCGCGGTCGTGGTGCTCGGCGTCGGCATGGCGCTGGTGCTCGGCGGCGAGTACAAGGGCCTGCTGATCTACGTCAGCATCGCCTGCGCGATGTGCCTGCCGATACGCTGGGTGCTGCCCGCCATCACGGCGACCACCGCCGTCGAGGCGATCGCCGAGTTCCGCAACCGCCACTATCTCGCCGTGCCGCCCGGCGACAACCTCAACGAGCTGGTCACCGGGCTGTGCCTGGTGTTCTTCCTCGGCATCATGATGTTGTTCTACCGGCGGGCGATGACGTTCGTGATCGAACTACGGCAGGCCCGCGAGGAACTCGCCCGGCTGGCGGTGGCCGAGGAACGCCTGCGGTTCGCCCGCGACCTGCACGACCTGTTGGGGCACAGCCTGTCCACGATCGCGCTGAAGAGCCAGCTCGCCCGTCGGCTGGTCGAACCGGGATCACCGGCGGCGCGCGAGGTGACCGACATCGAGCAGGTCGCTCAGCAGGCACTCGCCGAGGTTCGCGAGGCGGTGACCGGTTACCGCCGCCGCGGCCTGACGGAGGAACTGGACAACGCCCGTCGTGCCCTCGCCGACGCGGGCATCGAACTGTCGGTGGCGATCGACGGCACCGCACTGCCATCCGATGTGGACGCGCTGCTGGGCTGGGTGGTCCGGGAGGGCACCACCAACGTTCTTCGGCACAGCCGGGCCCGGTCGGTGGACATCAGGCTGAGGCGAGTCGGTGACGAGATCACGCTGGAACTGCGCGACAACGGAGTCGGTGCCGGCATCGATGCGGGCGTCGGTGTCGGCATCGATGCCCAGGCGGTCGAGCCTGGTGGGAACGGGCTTGCCGGACTGGCCGAGCGGGTGGCGGTCGCGGGCGGCAGGCTCGACGCCGGCCCGCTGGCCGGTCGGGGCTTCCGGCTGGCCGCCAGCCTGCCGCTGCCGGCGACCGACCCGGCCCAACCGACGGAACCGGCGGCCGCGTCGTGATCAGGGTGCTGCTGGCCGAGGACCAGGGCATGGTGCGCGGTGCGCTCGCCACCCTGCTCGACCTCGAACCGGACATCTCGGTGGTGGCGCAGGTCGCCAGCGGGGACGCCGTGGTCGCGACGGCGCTGGACACCGAGCCCGATGTGGCGCTGCTCGACATCGAGATGCCCGGCCTCGACGGCATCACCGCCGCGGAGAAGCTTCGGTCGGCGCTGCCGGCGTGCCGGGTGCTGATCCTCACCACGTTCGGCCGGCCCGGCTATCTCCGCCGGGCGATGGACAGCGGTGCCGCCGGGTTCCTCGTCAAGGACGGACCGGTGGAACTACTGGCCGACGCGATCCGCCGGGTGCTCGCCGGCGAGCGGGTCATCGACCCGGCGCTGGCGGTGGCCGCCCTGTCGACCGGCCGTAACCCGCTGTCCGCCCGCGAGCGGGCGGTGCTCAGTGCCGCGCTGGACGGCTCCACGGCCCCGGACATCGCCGCAAGGCTGCATCTTTCCGAAGGCACCGTGCGCAACTACCTGTCCTCGGCGATCCAGAAGACCCGCGCCCGCAACCGGTCCGAGGCGGCCCGGGTCGCCACCGACAACGGCTGGTTGTGATCTTGCCCGGAACTCTGGCCGGCGATCACGATCGGGTGATAGCTCTTAACGCGATTTAGCCATATCATCCGAGCCGGACCACCCAATGGGGTGCCGAGCGAGAGGACACCGATGCAGCCGGACGCCGAATTCGGTTCGCTGACCAGCACGGATAACGGTTCCGACCCGGTTTCCGAGGAGATCGACCACGCCCAGGAATTCACCGAGTACGCGAAGGCGGCGCGTGGCACGGCCATTAAGAATCACACCAAGGGCGATCTGTTCGGCGAGAAACTCGCCAACCGGCGCGCCGACGTGTACGAGAAGGCGGCCGAACTGGTCCGGGAGTACCCGTTGGAGGTCGCGGCCAGCGCGATGATGGAGCAGGCCAAGGCGAACCACGTGCGCATCCCGCCGCTGGTCAACTTCGATGAGGCCGGCCAGCAGTACGTCGCCGCGATGGCCTGGCAGTTCTGCGCCTGGCAGATCGACAAGGGATTGCCCGAGGCCGCGCCGAGCTGGGATTAGCGGCGATCACCGGTGGCTTCCAGACACACCTCGCACCAACCTTCCGGGCCGGTATCCGGGTGGCGGCGGCTGAACCCGTTGCGCTGGCTGAACCGCTTCGCCGACTGGTTCGAGACCCGGGGCGTCTACGTGCCCGGCGAGGATGCCGGCACGCTGTCGGCTTGGCGCGACTTCGGCTGGCTGATCGCCGTCTGGCTGATCAGCGTGGCCGCCTTCGTGGTGTTCTTCGCGATCATCTCCATGTGATCTTCCGATCACCCGAATGGCCTCACCCGTTCGGACGCGCGATACTGCAAGCTCACCCTGTTGGGTGAATGCGGGTCGCGCACGCCCCCCGGCGCGCCCGCGGGCGGCCGGTCATCGCGCCGGCCGCCGCCCCAACAGAACCGAGCAGGCGCCGTACTTCGAGACTCGGCCGCGCATTCCTCAGGAACCGGTCGCCGGCCCCAAGCAGCGGGTACGCGGATCCACCGGGCAGGGCCTAGCGTCTCGGGGTATGACCGATCAGACAAACTCCCGGCTTGCGCCCGGTGACCACGCGCCGGAGTTCACCCTCACCGACAGCTACGGCAAGTCCGTCTCGCTGTCCGACTACCGCGGCCGTTCCGTGGTCGTGTACTTCTACCCCGCCGCAAGCACTCCGGGCTGCACCAAGGAGGCCTGTGACTTCCGAGACAGTCTCGCCGATCTCAACAACGCCGGATTCGACGTGCTGGGGATCTCGCCGGACAAGCCGGAGAAACTCGCCCGGTTCCGGGACGCCCAGGGACTGACCTTCCCGCTGCTGTCCGATCCGGACCGTGCGGTGCTGTCGGCCTGGGGCGCCTTCGGTGAGAAGAAGAACTACGGCCGCACGGTCATGGGTGTGATCCGGTCCACCTTCGTGGTCGGCCCGGACGGTTTGATCACCCAGGCCCTCTACAACGTCAGGGCGACCGGTCACGTTGATCGGCTGCGCAAGGACCTGGGCATTTGACCATCGTTGGTGAGCTCGCGACCGTGGTGAGAAAAGTGCGATGTCATGGACCTCGCCGTAGATATGTCGTCGCCAGGCGATCTGAATCGAGGCCGTGAGGTAGGGCATCCAAGGGTGTGACCTTCGTCCCTGTGAGACTTGCCATGGCAAGGCGTTGGCTCGAAATTGTCACGAGCAGGTTACGAACCGTGTGGAATTGAAAATCGATTCCACCACAGGGCGAAGGAGAATCGACGGTGAAGTTTGAAGCTCCTGGCCAACCAGGAAGTCGAGTTTCCGTACAGCAGCACTACGACAACTTCATTGGTGGCAAGTGGGTGCCGCCCACCGAGGGCCGCTACCGGGTGAACCTGTCCCCTGCGACAGCCAAGCCGATCTGTGAGGTTGCTGACTCCACACCCGAAGACATCGAGCTGGCGCTGGATGCCGCGCACAGCGCGAAGGACGCCTGGGGCGAAGCTTCGACCACCCAACGGGCGAAGGTGCTGAACAAGATCGCCGACGCCATCGACGAGCACGCCGAGATGCTTGCCGTCGCGGAGAGCTGGGAGAACGGCAAGCCAGTTCGTGAGACCCTGAACGCGGACGTTCCGCTGGCAGCCGACCACTTCCGCTACTTCGCCGCGGCGATTCGGTCCGAGGAAGGCTCGATCACAGAAATCGACAAAGACCTGATCGCGTACCATTTCCGCGAGCCACTGGGTGTTGTCGGTCAAATCATTCCATTCAACTTCCCGCTTTTGATGGCGGCCTGGAAACTGGCACCGGCGCTGGCCGCCGGTAACTGCTCGGTGTTGAAGCCCGCTTCGCCGACCCCGTGGTCGATCCTGAAGCTGGCCGAGGTCATTTCGGACGTGCTGCCGGATGGCCTGATCAACATCGTGAATGGGCCTGGCGGACAGATCGGTAAGGCACTGGCCACCAACCCGCGGATCGCCAAGGTCGCGTTCACCGGTGAGACGGTGACCGGCCGGCTGATCATGCAGTACGCCGCACAGAACCTGATCCCGGTGACCCTGGAACTGGGTGGCAAGTCCCCGAACATCTTCTTCGAGGACGTCGTCGCGAAGGACGACAGCTACCTGAACAAGGCCATTGAGGGCCTGGTGCTGTACGCGTTCAACAAGGGCGAGGTCTGCACCTGCCCGTCCCGTGCGCTGATTCAGGAATCCATCTACGACGAATTCATGGGCCGTTGCCTCGAGCGGATCGGCAAGATCGTGCAGGGCAACCCACTCGACACCGACACCATGATCGGCCCGCAGGTCTCCAAGGCGCAGTTGGAGAAGGTCGAGTCCTACGTCAAGATCGGTCGCGACGAGGGCGCGCAGGTGCTGATCGGCGGCGAGCGCGCCAAGGTCGGCGGCGAGTTCGCGGGCGGCTACTACTTCCAGCCAACCGCCCTCAAGGGCAACAACAAGATGAGGGTCTTCCAGGAGGAGATCTTCGGTCCGGTGCTCGCGGTGACCACGTTCAAGGACGAGGCCGACGCGCTTCAGATCGCCAACGACACACTGTACGGACTCGGTTCCGGCGTGTGGACTCGCGATGGCGATCTCGCCTACCGGGTGGGCCGGGCGATCAAGGCCGGTCGTGTCTGGACGAACTGCTACCACCAGTACCCGGCGGGTGCCGCCTTTGGTGGTTACAAGATCTCCGGAATCGGCCGGGAAACCCACAAGATGATGCTGGAGCACTACAGCCAGACAAAGAACCTTCTGGTCAGCTACAGCGACAAGCCGCTTGGCCTGTTCTGAGAGGACCTGATCGTGATTCAGCAGCCAAGGATCTCAGCCACTCCGGCGGCGCGTAACGCGATTGCCGCGCTCCGCGCCGACCGGGGCGGCGAGCCGGTGATGTTCGTTCAGTCCGGCGGATGCTGCGCCGGGAGTACACCGATGTGTTTCGCCGCCGGGGAGTTTCTGACCGGGCCGAACGATATTCTGCTTGGTGAGATCGATGGCTGTCCGTTCTACATTGATCTCCAGCTCGACAAGGCCTGGAATGAGGCCGATTTCGTGCTGGACGTCGCCGAGGGTGACCCCGAGGGATTTTCTCTCGGGGCCGGCCCCGGCAAGCATTTCGTGACACGGTCGGAAGTTTGTGCCGTGCCAGCAGCCTCCACCATCTCTGGTCCCCGCCAATCGATGATGAAGGAGGAAGAAACACATGAAGGCAGCAGTAGTCCCTGAGCTGGGCGCGAAACTGGAGATTCGTGACATTCCGGTTCCGAAGCCCGGTCCGGGTCAGGTATTGATCAAACTGCAAACAAGCGGAATCTGTCACACCGACATCCACGCCGCGAATGGTGACTGGCCGGTGAAGCCAAATCCACCGTTCGTTCCGGGCCATGAGGGCGTCGGAATCGTCGAGCAGGTCGGTCAGGGTACGTCCCTGCACAAGGTCGGCGACCGCGTCGCGATCGCCTGGCTGGGTTCGGCCTGTGGGCACTGCCGGTACTGCATCTCCGGTTGGGAGACCCTGTGCGAGGCGCAGGAGAACAGCGGTTACTCGGTGGACGGTGCCTGGGCAGAGTACGCGGTGGCCGATGATCGTTACGTGGTCACCGTTCCGGAGGCGGTGTCGTCGTTCGACGCGGCGCCACTGACCTGCGCCGGTGTGACCACGTTCAAGGCGATCAAGGTCTCCAACCTGCAGCCCGGCGAGCGGGCCGCGGTGTTCGGCATCGGCGGGCTGGGCCACTTGGCCCTGCAGTACGCGCACCTACGCGGTGCGATCGTGACCGCCGTGGACATCGAGGACGCCAAGCTGAAGCTGGCGACCGAGCTCGGCGCTGACCACACCGTCAACGCGCACAACACCGATCCCGTCAAGGCGATCAAGGATCAGGGCGGCGTCGACGTCGCCGTGGTCGTGGCCGCTTCGGCACCGGTGTTCGAGCAGGCGTACGCGTCGCTGCGGCGCGGCGGCAGGCTGGTCTGTGTCGCGCTGCCGGCAGCGGGATCCATGAACATCCCGATCTTCGACACCGTGCTGAACGGCGTCTCGATCATCGGCTCGATCGTGGGTACTCGTGAGGACCTGGCCGACGTGTTCGAGCTGCACGCGGCCGGACGTACCAAGGTCGTCGCGGAAACCCGCAAGCTGGAGCAGATCAACGAGTCCATCGAGGAGATCCTGGCCAGCCGTGTTCCGGCCCGCCTGGTGATCCAACTCTGATCAATCAAGTCTGACAGTCGCATATCAGCGAGTGCCAGTCCCGAGGCTTCTCTCGGGGCTGGCACTCGCCTGTGTTTGCGCTCGCCGGATGACCGCCGAGGACGTTCAGGACCGGTCGGCCAGGGTGCGGAGGTGGGGAACCAAGGCGCGAAGGGCGCGGCCGCGGTGCGACAGCTCGTCCTTGGCGGCCGGGTCCAGCTCGGCCGACGTGACGCTCAGGCCGTCCGGCACGAAGATCGGGTCGTAGCCAAACCCGTTGGTACCGCGAGGCTTCCGCACGATCGTGCCGCGCCATTCGCCGCGCACGACGGTTTCCGAGCGGTCCGGGGTGACCAGCGCCGCCGCGCAGACGAAGGCACCGCCGCGCCGCTCGTCCGGTACGTCCTCCAACTGCCCGAGCACGAGGTCCAGGTTGGCCTGGTCGTCGCCATGCCGGCCGGCCCAGCGCGCGGACAGCACGCCGGGCATCCCGTTCAGCGCGTCGACGGTCAGGCCGGAGTCGTCCGCGATGGCGGGCAGGCCGGTCGCGGCGACCGCGTCCCGCGCCTTGGCCAGCGCGTTGTCCTCGAAGGTGGCTCCGGTTTCCGGCGCCTCGGGGAAAGACGCCACGTCGGCCAGGCCGATGATGGTCAGCCCGGTCAGGCCCTCGACGGCGAGGATGCGCCGCAGTTCCTCCAGCTTCTTGCCGTTGCGGGTGGCCAGCAGGACGGTGGTTGGCTGGGTGGACTCGGCGCTCATTTGGCACGCTTTCCGGTTGGCTCGGGCAGTTCACCGGGATACGGCAGGGCCAGCGCCTCACGCTGGATCCGGGTCAGTTCCACGCAGCCGCCCAGCGCCAGGTCCAGCATCTTGTCCAGTGTGGACCGTGGGAAGGTGGCGCCCTCGCCGGTGCCCTGCACCTCGACAAGCGTGCCCGCGTCGGTGGCCACCACGTTCATGTCGACCTCGGCGCGGGAGTCCTCGGCGTACGGCAGGTCCAGTCGCACCCGGCCGTCCACCACACCGACGCTGACCGCCGAGATCGAGCAGGACAGCGGCTTCGGATCGGCGAGCTTGCCGGCGGCGCCCAGCCAGGTGATGGCATCGGCGAGCGCCACATAGGCGCCGGTGATGGACGCGGTGCGGGTGCCGCCGTCGGCCTGGATCACGTCACAGTCGATGACGATGGTGTTCTCGCCCAGCGCGGCCATGTCGATGCAGGCCCGCAGGGAGCGGCCGATCAGCCGGCTGATCTCGTGGGTGCGGCCGCCGACCCGGCCCTTGACGGACTCGCGCTCACCGCGGGTGTTGGTGGCGGAGGGCAGCATCGCGTACTCGGCGGTCAGCCAGCCCAGTCCGGAGCCGGACCGCCAGCGCGGCACCCCCTCGGTCACGCTCGCGGCGGTCAGGACTCGGGTGTCCCCGAACTCGACCAGCACCGATCCTGCCGGCCATTTCTGGAATCCACGGGTGATCCGAACCTCACGCAGTTGATCGTCGGTACGTCCGTCAGCTCGTAGCACTTGACCAGATTAGGGCGCCGGTCCTACAGCGGATAGCTCGCACCCGCCCGGGCGAGCAGCACCTCGCCGGCATACGCCGACCGGGCCTCGGCCAGCACCGCGCCGGGGTCGGTCCACGGCGGAACGTGCGTCAGCATCAGCCGGCTCACCCCGGCGGCGGCGGCCATCTCGCCCGCCTCCCGGCCGGAAAGGTGCAGGCCCACCGGCCGGTTGCCCGGATCGTGCGTCCAGGATGCCTCGGCGAGCAGCAGGTCCGCGCCGGCCGCCAGCTCGACCATGGCCGGGCAGACACCGGTGTCACCGGTGTAGGCGAGGGTGCGGCCGTCGGCGGTCAGCCGCAGGCCGTAGGACTCGCAGGGGTGTGCGACCCGGATGGACCGGATGTCCAGCGGGCCGACCGTGACCGGACCGATGCCCAATCGCCGGAAGTCGTAGATGTCCGACAGGTCGGTCGTGGCCCGCTCGGCGGCGTCCGGGGCGTAGGCGGCGACCAGCCGGCTCTGTGTCTCGGTCGGCCCGTAGACCGGCAGCGGGAAGTCGTGCGGGTCGCGCGCCGGCTTGGGCGTGTACCGGCGCAGCACCGTCAGCGCGGAGAAGTCGGCGCAGTGATCGGGATGGAGATGCGACAGCAGCAGGGCGTCCAGCAGGAACGGGTCCATCCTGGCCTGCATCGCGGCCAGTGTGCCGTTGCCGAGGTCGAGGGCGACCCGCAGGTCACCCGCCTCGACCAGATAGCCCGAGGCCGCGGCGTTGGGTCCGGGGGCGCTGCCGGAGCAGCCGAGCACGGTGAGATGCACGGTCTGAGCCTGACACAGATCCGGCCGGATTCACCCGATCGGCGGACCGAGTGGGCGAGTCGTCCCGGCGGCCGGCCCGCTCGTGACCGCCGGTTTGTTCGGCTTACTCGCCTTGGCGACCAGCCAGGCCGCCAGCACGCCACCGAGGGCGCCGAACGCGTGGCCCTGCCAGGACACGCCCGGATACAGCGGCAGCAGTCCCCACAGGATGCTGCCCCAGAAGAACAACAGCACCAGCGCCAGCAGGACCTGCAGGATGCTGCGGTTGAACAGGCCGCGCAGCAGCAGGAACGCCAGCCAGCCGAACGCCACCCCGGACGCCCCGACGGTGACGCCGGGCGAACCGGTCGCCCACACCCCCAGCCCGCTGACCACCCAGACCGTCGTGGTGATCGCGACCCACTGCGTGATGCCACCAGCCATCGCGAGGAACCCGAACACCAGGATCGGGATCGTGTTGCCGATCAGATGCGCCCAGCTGGCGTGCAGCAGCGGCGCGAAGACCACGCCCTCCAGCCCGGTCAGGGTGCGGGGCTGGATGCCGAAGCGGTCCAGGCTCTGGCCCATCGTCATGTTGATGAACTCGATCAGGTACAGCAGCGCCGTAAACGAGCCGATGACGATGGCGGCCCGCACCGGGTGCGGCGGCAGCACCCGCTTGGCCGGGCTTTTCCGCGTGGTTCTCGCGGGTGCCGGCACACCACCAGGTTGAATCAGCATGGCAACGACGGTACCCGCGAAATCTGAGCCGGGGCTCAGGGAAAATCCCTGACCCGCAGTGACATCGGTCAGGAGGCGGGCGGGGTCCAGCCGTGCCGCTTCAGCAGTTCGACGTCGAGGAGTTGGGCCTCGCCGTTGCCGAACGACCAGTCCTCCCGGCCGGTCTCGGTGAGCACCACGAAGACGTCCTCGCGCCGCACCCCGGCCTTCTCCAGGTTGTCCGCGATCGCCTGGTAGAGCGCCTTCTTCTGGTCGGCGCTACGGCCGCGCACCAGCTTGATCTCGACGCTCACCACGTCCCGCCGGTCGACACCGAGGTACTCCGCGTCGAAGATCAGCGACTCGGCCGGGCGCTCGTCGAGGATCTGGAACCGGTCGTGGGCAGGCACGCCGATGGCGCTGACCAGCGCGTCCTGCACTCCGTCGGCGATGACCCGCTGGTCGGCCAGTGGGGTTCCGGCGCGCGTGGTGATACGAACGAGCGGCATCGAAGTCCTTCCGTTGCGGCCCTGGCGAAATCCGGTCCGATCATGCCAGGTTCGGGTCAGGCCCAGAGCTGGCCGTCGAGGCGCTCGGCGGCCTCGTCCAGTTCACCGCTGTAGGCGCCGGTGGACAGGTACTTCCAGCCCGCGTCCGCGACGATGAACGCGATGTCGGCGTCCTCGCCGGTGCCGGCGGCCTTCTCCGCCGCGGCGAGCGCGGCGTGCAGCACGGCCCCGGTGGAGATGCCGGCGAAGATCCCCTCGCATTCCAGCAACTGCCGGGTGCGGCGCAGCGCGTCCCGCGAGCCGACCGAGAAGCGGCCGGTCAGCACGTCGGGGTCATACAGCTCGGGCACGAATCCCTCGTCCAGGTTGCGCAGCCCGTAGACGAGCTCGCCGTAGCGCGGTTCGGCCGCGATGATCTGCACGTCGGGCTTGTGCTCGCGCAGGTACCGGCCGACGCCGACCAGGGTGCCGGTGGTGCCGAGGCCGGCCACGAAATGGGTCACGGTCGGCAGGTCGCGCAGGATCTCCGGGCCGGTGCCGCGGTAGTGCGCCTCCGCGTTCGCCGGGTTGCCGTACTGGTAGAGCATGACCCAGTCGGGGTGTTCGGCGGACAGCTCCTTGGCGACCGCGACGGCCTGGTTGGAGCCGCCGGCGGCCGGCGAGAACACGATCTGCGCGCCATAGGCGTGCAGCAACTGCCGGCGCTCGACCGAGGTGTTCTCCGGCATCACGCAGACGAGTTTGTAGCCCTTGAGCTTGGCGGCCATGGCCAGCGAGATGCCGGTGTTGCCGGAGGTCGGTTCGAGCACGGTGCAGCCCGGCCGCAGCCTGCCCTCGGCCTCGGCGGCCTCGATCATCGCGAGCGCCGGCCGGTCCTTGATCGAACCGGTCGGGTTGCGGTCCTCCAGCTTCGCCCACAGCCGGACGTTGGGCGCCGGCGACAGGTGCGGCAGCCCGACGAGCGGGGTGTCACCCAGCGCGTCGAGCAGCGACTCGTACCTGGTCATCTTCTCGCGTCACCTCAGCCCGGTTGTGTCAGCCGCCCGCCACGGCCGGCAGGATCGTGACGTTGTCGCCGTCGGAGACCTTCGCCTCCAGGCCGCCGGCGAACCGCACGTCCTCGTCGTTGACGTAGACATTGACGAACCGGTGCAGCGAGCCGTCGGTGACCAGGCGACGCTTGATGCCGGAGTGATTGGCATCAAGGTCGTCGATGATCTCGGCGAGCGTGGTGCCGGTCGCCGAGACCGACTTCTCGCCGCCGGTGTGGGTGCGCAGAATCGTGGGAATGGACACCGTAACGGCCATGGCCGCTAACCTCCGCGATCGGTTGGGTTGATGAAGAAACCTGTCCCAGTCGTCGACGCGCCGGACAATGTCGAATATTCCGGACGTCGGAAGGATCACTGACAGTCGGGCACGTCGTCCGCGCCGGTGTGCGCGAACATGTACGACTCGACCGCGTCGACGGGCTCCTCGGTGACGGACCCGTTCTCGATGCGGTATGAGCGCAGCTCATGCCGTTCCGGGTCGCGCGTGGAGATCAGCACATAGTGCGGACTGGCCAGGAACATCGCGTAGTTGTCAGCGATGTTGATGTCCGTGCGGGAGGGATAAGCCTCGGTCGCGGTGTGCGAGTGGTAAACGATCACGACGTCCTCGTCATTGCTCTGCAACTCACGATAGACGCGCAACCACTCGTCGGGATCGAACTCGTAGAACGTGGGAGAGCGGGCGGCGTTGAGCATCGGAACAACCCGCTCGGCGCGGCCGGAGCCCTCGGGTCCGACAACGAGACCGCAGGCCTCGTCCGGGTGATCGCGACGGGCATGCGCCACCATCGCGTCCACCACGTCCTGTCGGATCACCAGCATGTCACCCATCCTAACTGGTGATAGCTCGTATCCCGACATATGAGAGTTCCTCATTCACCGAGCTGGATCGCTCCCGGCCAGGCATCCCGGTATGCGGGCAGATCGGGTTCGGCCGGCAGCGCGGTCGCGGACAGCAAGGCGTGCGTGATCGCCCGGGAGAAGGCGTCGGCTGCGGCCGCGCACAGCTTGTCCAGCGCCTCGAACCGCTTGCCCTCGGCATACTCGGCCGCGAAACCCTCGGGGAGTACGGAGTCGTCCGGCACGGTGAGCGGCTGGTCGCCGGTCGCCAGCGCGAACACGGTATCCCCGTCGAACATGAGGTGCGCCGGCCGGATCGCGCGGGCGAGTCCGTCCTGCGCGGCCATCGCGAGCCGCCGGCATTCCGCCTTGCTCAGCGCTCGGTTCACCGCGACCACGCCGATCGTGGTGTTCAGCGGCGCGGCCTCACCGGTCCCGGCGCCGGCCGGCATGAGGGCGGGCCGGTCCGGCCAGTGCGCGTGGAACTCGCCGTCCAGTTCCAGGCCGGCCGCCCAGGGCCGGCCGGTGGTCACGTCGACGGCCTCGCCGAGGGCGTTGGCCGCCACGATCGCCCCGACCACGGCACCATCCGACAGCACCACGCTGGCCGTGCCGAGGCCACCCTTGAACGAGCCGAGCTTCGTTCCGGTGCCGGCGCCCACCGTGCCCTGTGCGGGAGCGTGATCGGTCGCGGCCTCGCAGGCCGCGTACCCGAAGTCGGCGGTCGGCCGGTTTCCCCAGTCCCCGCGTGGCAGGTCGAACAGCACCGCCGCCGGCACGATCGGCACGACCTCATGCGGCTGCCGGCCGACCCGGAACCCGTGGTTGCGTTCGGACAGCCAGCGCATCACGCCGTCGGCCGCCGCCAGGCCGTAGGCGCTGCCGCCGGTCAGGCAGACCGCGTTGACCCGCCGCACCATGTTCTCCGGCTTCAGCAGGTCGGTCTCCCGGGTGCCGGGCGCGCCACCCCGGCCGTCCACCGCCCCGACCGCGCCGTCCGGCACCAGCACCACCGTCGTGCCGGTCCCCCACCCGTCACCGATCCGCTGGTGATGCCCGACCAGGATTCCGGGGACGTCGGTGATGGCGTTGAGAGGTCCAGGATTCACGCCGTCACGTTCTCACATTCGGCGTCGGCACATCGTCAGATCCGGCTTCCCAGGTGGATGCCATACCCCATACGCCTTATACCCGGCGCGACGGTCACCCGCGTCCGGTGTCCACAGGCGCCGCGATCATCCACACCCGCCGGTTTCCCGCTTCGTGCCGCTGACCTGCACCGATACACTGGCGTCGGGGTCGCCCCCCGGAGAGGGTCAGGGTTCCGTCAAAGTTGTGTCCTTTTAGGATTTGTTGATGCCGAGGAGGGTGAGGGGGCGGGTGGTGTTGCGGGCCATGTGTCGGTTTGCTCGGGCGATGTTGGTGTGGCCGGCGAGGCGGAGGGCGGAGATGGCGAGG
>DASVLX010000012.1:0-2605 GCA_036384655.1 Pseudonocardiaceae bacterium | reverse complement strand
GAATGGCTGAGGGCGGGCTGATCGCGGCCCTCAGTTGCGCGTTCGTGTTGCTGTTGATCGTCCTGTATCTGTGGGCGAGGCATCGCCGGGCGAGATGGGTCGTCGACTATGTTCGGTCGGCGGGTTCGGACACCGAGCGGCGCGAACGGATCCGGGCGGTCATCGCGCGGTTGCCACGCTGGCGCTGGTGGCCCTGGTAGGCGCGTTCGCCGCACGGCACACGGCGCCTAGATCAGCCGTCTCGTGAAGCCCGCGTTGGCCAGTCGCTCATACGCGGCACGGACGTCGTCGGGAATGTCCTGCTCGATGGCATAGCCCCGGCTGGCGTACTCGGTGATGCGTTGTGTGTCGCCGACCAGCATGTTGATCACGCGGTCGGCATCGCCGATGCCCGCCACGTACTCGTCCAGCGGCAGTGGCTGGGAGGCACAAACCACGTCCACCTCGGGCCACACCCTGCGGCAGGTCGCGTATGCCCGCCGCTGCTGGTACGGCCGGGAGATCAGCATCACCGACGCGGGCCGGATCCCGTTGTCCTCCAACAGCGCGTGGCTGTAGATCAGGTTCTCACCGGTGTTGGTGGCCCGGGTCTCCAGCATGATCGCCTCGGCAGGCACGCCAAGGCCGATGGCGTGCTCGCGGTAGTGCACGGCCTCGCCACGTGGGAACCGCTCGATCGTGCTGGGCGCGTTCGCTCCGGTGAACACGATCAACGGAAACAGGCGCCGTAGGAACAACTCGGCCGTGTACGTGGCCACACCCAGGTCGTGGCCGCCCAGACCGATGCCGACGTCGACCGGACGCGGTTGGTGGTGCATGTGGTGGTAGTTCCAGAGGGTCTCGACATCGGCGCGCAGGTGCTGGGGGATGGCGGCAGGCGACACGCCGGGAGGCTACCCGGGCCATCGTCGCCGCGCCCGAGTTCGAGCCGTTCCCCCGTGGTGACCCACCGGCGGGGGAGGTGACGACCACCACATGGCTTCTACCGTGACGGCCACGCCGCCGAATCTGGCGAGTCGCGCTCTCGGTCTTCACGACCGGGATCCATCGGCGCGTTGGTCACCGAGGCGCCCAGGCAACGAGGCAACGAGGCATTGAGCCGGAGGGAGCAACATCCCGATGACCCACCACCTGACCGAAACCGCGGCGGCCCTGGTCGCACCCGGAAAGGGCATCCTGGCCGCGGACGAGAGCATCGGCACGATGTCCGCCCGGCTGGTGAAGGTCGGGGTCGAACCGACCGAGGAGAACCGGCGCGACTACCGCGAACTGCTGGTCACCACGCCGGGGCTGGCCAACGGCATCAGCGGCGTCATCCTCTGTGAGGAGACACTGCGCCAGAGCCTGTCGAACGGCCGCGCCTTCCCGGACATGCTGACGGATCTGGGTATCGCGCCGGGCATCAAGGTGGACACCGGCGCCAAACCGCTGCCCGGCGCGTCCGGTGAGACGATCACCGAGGGCCTGGACGGTCTCTTCCCGCGGCTGCGGGAGTTCGTGACGCTCGGTGCGCGGTTCGCGAAGTGGCGCGCGGTCATCACCATCGGCGATGGCATCCCCAGCGACCGGGCGATCCGTGCCAACGCGCACGCGCTGGCACGCTATGCCAGTGCCTGCCAGGCGGCCGGGCTGGTCCCGATCGTCGAGCCTGAGGTGCTGATGGACGGCGCGCATTCGCAGGCCCGCTGCGCGGAGGTCACCACCCGGATGCAGGCCGCGGTGGCCGCCGAGCTGGCCGCCTTCGACGTTGACTTCGGCGGCATCGTTCTCAAGCCGAACATGGTCGTGCCCGGCAAGCTGTCCGGCGAGAACGCCTCGCCCGAGTGGGTCGCCGAGGCGACGGTGGCCGTCCTCACGACCACCATGCCGTTGACGCTGGCCGGCGTGGCCTTCCTGTCCGGCGGCCAGTCGCCCGAGCAGGCGACCGCCAACCTCGCCGCGCTCCAGGAGCTGCCAACTCCCTGGCCGTTGACCTTCTCGTTCGGCCGGGCACTGGTCGACCCGGCGCTGCGCGCCTGGCATGGCGTGGCCGGCCGGGTCAGCGACGGCCAGGCGGCGCTGGCCGGCCGGGTCGCCGCCAACTCCGCCGTGCTCAGGGCGGGCGCCGAGCCGTCCGTGGTGCCCTGAGCCGGCGCCTCTGCGTGGTCACAAAGGATTTCATGACAGGCTGATGTGGAGGGACAGGATGGCGATTCGCGTTGGTATCAACGGATTCGGCCGGATCGGCCGGAACTTCTATCGGGCGATCCTGGAGACGGGAGCCGATATCGAGGTCGTCGGCGTCAACGACCTGACGAACATTGGAACGCTGGCTCATCTACTGCGCTACGACAGCGTGTTGCGCCGGCTGGGACGACCGGTCGAGCATGATGACAGGTCAATCACCGTCGGCGACCAGAACATCGCCGTGTTGAGCGAGCGTGATCCGGCCGCGCTGCCGTGGCGGAACCTGGACGTCGACGTGGTCGTGGAGTCCACCGGACGGTTCACGAACGCGGCCGACGCCGCCCGTCACATCGGTGCCGGCGCGGGCCGGGTGGTGATCTCGGCACCCGCGAAGGGCGAGGACATCACGGTGGTGATGGGCATCAACGACGACGCCTAC
>DASVLX010000011.1:0-42550 GCA_036384655.1 Pseudonocardiaceae bacterium | reverse complement strand
CCGGCGAATCGGTGCTGGTCGTGCCGGAGGTCGTGGTCGGCCGGCGGGACGGCGTCACCTGGGTGACCGAGATCGACCCGATCGGCGACGGCGTCGACGGGGCCGGCGACCCACGCCCGGCCGCCGGAACGCATTCGGTGCGGTCGGTGGTGCCGGTCGCGCTGCCCTCGCGGATCCGCTATTCGGACGGGCAGCTGTCGGTCACCGGCTATCGCGAAGCGGTGCGCCGGGCCGTGGAACGGCTGCGTGCCAACAAACTCGACAAGGTCGTCCTGGCGCACGACCTGATCGCCACCACGCCGGAGGCGGACGGCCCGATCGACCCGCGCTATCTGCTGCACGGCCTGGCCGCCCGCTACCCGAACTGCTGGACGTTCGCGGTGGGCGGTCTGGTGGGCGCCACCCCCGAACTGCTGCTGAGCCGCAGCGGCGCGCGGCTGTTCTCCCGCGTGCTGGCCGGCACGGTCTGGCCGCACGACGACATGGACGCCGACGCGCTCGCGGCCGACCTGCTCGCCTCGGCGAAGAACCGGGTGGAGCACACCTTCGCGGCCAACTCACTGGCGGACACCGTCCGGCCGTTCTGCGCCGAGCTGACCGTGGCGGCCGAGCCCTCGGTGCTGCGGCTGCGCAATGTGCTGCATCTGGCGACGGAGGTGCACGGGCTGCTGGCCGGCGACCCGTCGCTGCTGACGCTCGCGGGCGCCGCGCACCCTACCGCGGCGGTCGGTGGCACGCCACGCGACGCGGCGGTCGCCTTGATCACCGAGCTGGAGGGAATGGACCGGGGCCGCTACGCCGGTCCGGTCGGCTGGATCGACGGCTCGGGTGACGGCGAGCTCGGGATCGCGCTGCGCTGCGCGCAGGTCAACGGCAACACGGTCCGGTTGTTCGCGGGCTGCGGGATCGTGGCGGATTCCGATCCCGACAACGAGGTCGCCGAGGCGGCCGCGAAGCTCGTGCCGATGCGCGACGCCCTGGAAGCGACCGGATCGGAAGCCACGGAGTCAAGAGACACCGAGTCAGCAGACACCGAGTCAAGAGACACCGGGTCAGCAGACACCGACCGTCCCTGATCAGGCCGGCATCGCCGCGCCGACGGCCGCGCGCAACCGGGTGTGCAGGTCGCGCAGGTCGGTCCGGGACAGCGTCACCTCGATGACCCGGAGGCCGGCCGGGGGCGCCAGCGCGGTGCGCAGCTCCGCGATGTCGGCCACCAACGTGTGCGGCACCCGGTAGCCGGCGCAGAGCGCGGCCAGATCCGCGCCGTGCGGGGTGCCGAACACCCGCTCGAAGCCGGCCGCGTGCTCGGGCGCGCCCTGCTCCAGCAGCGAGAAGATGCCGCCGCCGTTGTCGTTGCTGACCACGATGGTCAGATCGGGCCGGGTCTCGGTGGGCCCGACAAGCAGGCCGTTGATGTCGTGCAGGAAGGTCAGGTCGCCGAGCAGCGCGTAGCCGGGTCGGCCGAGCCCGAGCGCGATCCCCGCGGCGGTGGAGACGTTGCCGTCGATCCCGGCCACGCCCCGGTTGGCGATCACCCGTAGGTCGGCGCGGTGGTGCGCGACAAGGTCCACCGACCGCACCTGGTTGGACGAGCCGAGGAACAGTGGGGCACCGGTGGGCAGCGCGTCCACCAGTTCCCTGGCGACATGCAGTCCGGTGATACCGGGTTCCTCGGCGAGCAGCTTGTCGATGGCGGTGCCGGCGGCCTCGTCGGCGCGCCGCCAGCTCGCCCGCCAGGCCGGATCGGCGGCCGGTTGGTCCGGACCGAGCCGGTCGCCGGCGCTGGTGGCGACATGTTGCGGGTCGTTCCAGTCCGGAAAATCGCCGACCAGGTGCACGGCCGGTGCGGTGCGCAGGGTCTTCGCGACCGCGCGGGACAGCGTCGGGCGGCCGACCACGACCACCGAGTCGGGGGCGAGGTCGGTCGGCAGCCGCGGCACGTCGAGCAGCAGTGATCCGCTGCCCACCAGGGCGGCACCGGCGGCCAGGGCGGCCGGCGCGGCGGTGGGCTCCGCGATCACCGGCCAACCGGCGCGCGCGGCGATTTCGGCGGCATCCCGCAACCGGCCGGCGTGATCATCACCCATCAACATCAGGGTGCGCGACGACCGGCGGGACGACACGCCGCACTCGCCGCCGGCGATCTCACCGGCGATCTCACCGGCGTTGACGGACACCGTGTGGGCGGACATCGTGTGGGCGGGCGTCCAGCGGGTCCACGGCCCGCCGTCCGGCCGGCCGTCCAGCGATCCCGGCCAGCCGGAATCGCCGTCGGGCACCAGCGGCGCCCGGAACGGCAGGTTCACCTGGACCGGGCCGCCCGCGACGGCCTGTGCCACCGCCCGGCAGGTCAGGGCGCGCCAGATGGCGTTCTGGTGCGCACCGGTCGCGGCGTCCCGATACGCGACCGGGAACTCCATGCTGGCGGCGGCCGCGCCGAACAGCCCGCGTTGCTCGATCGTCTGGCTCGCCCCGGTGCCATGCAGTTCGGCCGGCCGGTCCGCGGTGAGCACCAGCAGCGGGATTCCGGAGTGATGGGCCTCCAGCACCGCCGGATGCAGGTTGGCGACCGCGGTGCCGGACGTGCAGACCACCGCGGCGGGGCCGCGCCCGAGCAGTGCCGCCGCGCGACCGAGCCCGAGGGCGAGGAAACCGGCCGAGCGCTCGTCGATCCGCACCTGCAGCGACAGCCGTCCGGCCCGCGCCGCGGCGGCCAGGACCATGGACAGCGGGGCGTTGCGAGAACCCGGACACAGCACGATCTGCCGGACGTCGTTGCGGACGAGTTCGTCGACAAGCACGAACGCCTGCGCGGTGGACGGATTCATCGCCGTATTGTCTCAAGCTGTGTCCGAAGCAACCGCGCACACCGTCTCCGAGCTGTTCGACCCGAGCGCCTGGCGGCCCGTCGAGGGATTCGAGTTCACCGACATCACCTACCACCGGGCGGTCGAGAACGGCGCCGACACGGGCACCGTCCGGATCGCGTTCGACCGGCCCGAGGTGCGCAACGCGTTCCGCCCGCACACCGTCGACGAGCTGTACCGGGCGCTGGACCACGCGCGGATGACCTCGGACGTGGGCTGCGTGCTGCTCACCGGTAACGGGCCGTCTCCGAAGGACGGCGGCTGGGCCTTCTGCTCGGGCGGTGATCAGCGCATTCGCGGCCGGTCCGGCTATCAGTACGCGAGCGGCGAGACCGCCGACACGGTCGATCCGGCGCGGGCCGGCCGGCTGCACATCCTGGAATGCCAGCGGTTGATCCGGTTCATGCCGAAGGTGGTCATCGCGGTGGTGCCCGGTTGGGCGGCCGGCGGCGGGCACAGCCTGCATGTCGTCTGCGACCTCACCCTGGCCAGCGCCGAGCATGCCCGGTTCAAGCAGACCGACGCGGACGTCGGCAGCTTCGACGGCGGTTTCGGCTCGGCGTACCTGGCCCGGCAGGTCGGCCAGAAGTTCGCCCGGGAGATCTTCTTCCTCGGCCGGGCCTACACCGCCGACGATGCCTACCGGATGGGCATGGTCAACGCGGTCGTGCCGCATGCCGAGTTGGAGTCGACCGCACTGCGGTGGGCGCGCGAGATCAACGGCAAGTCGCCGACCGCGCAGCGGATGCTGAAGTACGCGTTCAACCTGATCGACGACGGGCTGGTCGGCCAACAGCTCTTCGCGGGTGAGACGACCCGGCTGGCGTACATGACCGACGAGGCCGTCGAGGGCCGCGACTCGTTCCTGGAGAAGCGCGATCCAGACTGGTCGCGATTCCCCTGGTACTACTAGATCGAACTATTTCCGCAGTTCAGAGTCCTGTGCCGACAGATTTCCACACAGCGACCCGGCAAACGATCGTCCGACAGCGCCCGCTTGCCGGGCGTCATATGGAGCACGCGCTTCGCGGCCGCATCGATCCGTTCCGGCATGGGGCCAGTCACAACTCTACCGTTTTCGGTATGGTTATCGACCGCATCGAGGAGGCCAAGGCATGACCGTCTGCGTGGCAAATACGTGGCAGCACAGCCGGTCAGGACCCTCGGCGATCAGCAACCAAGAACGCGTTTACGCAGGTCATCCAAACAATGCCAACAACGTTCAGCAACTACCGCTGAGCGTGTCGCGATTCCCCTGGTACTACTGAGCAAACTGACGATGCTGCTGCGAGAAATCTCATTGGACGGCAGACCCGCCGGGGTCGCCGCGCTGGCGGAGGCGCTGGCCGCGGTGCTCGACGGCGGACCTGCCGTGCTGCCCCTCGACGGCAGGTCGCCGAGTGTGGCGACGCTGCGCGAGGCCATGGCACCGGACGAACCCGTCGAGCCGAACACCGCCGTGATCATTGCCACCTCAGGCTCGACCGGCGAGCCCAAGGGGGTGCTGCTGTCGGCGGACGCGCTGGTGGCGTCCGCCCGGGCGACCCATGATCGGCTCGGCGGGCCGGGCCGATGGCTGCTCGCCACCCCGGCGCAGTACGTCGGCGGCCTGCAGGTGCTGACTCGCGCGCTGCTGGCCGGCACCCGGCCGGCGGCGGTGGACCTGTCCGTGCCGTTCCGGTCCGGGTCGTTCCTCGCGGCCGCGCGGGAAGTCCTCACCGGCGCGGGCCCCGGAGCGTCCGGGCCGTACTACACGGCGATGGTGCCCACCCAGCTCGCCCGGCTGCTCGACGGCGGGGATGTCGACGGCCGCGAGGCACTGACGGCGCTGCGCGCGTTCGACGCGATCATCCTGGGCGCCGCCGCCACTCCGCCGAGGCTTCGGGAACGCGCCGAGGCCGCCGGCGTGCGGGTGGTGACCGCGTACGGCATGAGCGAGACCGCGAGTGGCTGTGTGTACGACGGCCGGCCGCTGGACGGACTCCGGGTCCGGCTCGCCGACGGAGCCGGTGCGGATCGTGACGGCGTGGGCACCGTCGAGCTGTCCGGGCCGATGCTGGCGCATGGCTACCGGCGCCGGCCGGAACTCACGGCGACGGCGTTCGCCGGCGGCTGGTTCCGCACCGGTGACGCCGGCAGGCTGGCCGACGGGACGCTGGAGATCCTCGGCCGCACCGATGACATGGTGAACACCGGCGGAGTCAAGGTGCCGCCGACGCTGGTCGAGCGGGCGCTGGCCACGCTGCCGGAGGTGCGTGAGGCCTGCGTGGTGGGCGTACCGGACGAGCGGTGGGGCCAGGCCGTGGTGGCCGCCGTGGTGCCGGCCGACCCGAGCACCCTGCCCCGGGAGGACGCGCTGCGTGCCGTGGTTCGCGCCCGGGCCGGCCGGGCGGCGGCACCCAAGCGATTCCTCTTCGTCGCCGAACTCCCGCTGCGCGGCCCCGGCAAGATCGACCGCGTGGCGGTGCGGGAGCTGTTCACACGGCCGTTCGCCGATCGCTGATCAGGCAGCGGCATCAGACGACAGCAGGATCGGACAGGGAGCCTCCGGGACGCGCACCGGTTGTCGGCGCGTTGGATCGTCAACACGGAATGCGAGGATTGCGGCATGGCCACAGTCGCACAGTGGGTGGAGGGCGCCCGGCCACGGACGCTGCCCAACGCGATCGCCCCGGTGCTGGCCGGCGCGGGTGCGGCGGCGGCGATCGGCGCCTTCGTGTGGTGGCGGTCGCTGCTCGCGCTCGTCGTGGCGATCGCGCTGATCATCGGCGTGAACTTCGCCAACGACTACTCCGACGGGGTGCGCGGTACCGACGACGTCCGGGTCGGCCCGCTGCGGCTGGTCGGCTCCGGCCTGGTCCGGCCGCCGGTCGTCAAGGCGGCCGCGTTCGCCTGCTTCGGCCTCGCCGCGGTGGCCGGCCTGGTGCTGGTGGTGGTCTCCGGACAGTGGTGGCTGATCGCGGTGGGCGCCGCCTGCATCATCGCGGCCTGGCTGTACACCGGGGGCCGGCACCCGTACGGCTATGCCGGGCTGGGCGAGATCGCGGTGTTCGTGTTCTTCGGGCTGGTCGCCGTGCTCGGCACGCTCTATGTCCAGTCCGGCACGCTGACCTGGGCCGGGCTGGGCGCGGCCGTCGCGGTTGGCTCGTTCTCGGCGGCCGTGCTGGTCACCAACAATGTGCGGGACATCCCGACCGACCGGCAGACGGGCAAGCACACGCTCGCGGTCCGGCTCGGCGATCGGGGCTCTCGCCGGCTCTACCTGGCCTTGATGATCATCCCGTTCCTGATCACCATCGCATTGGGGGTCAGCCGGCCGTGGACGCTGCTAGGCCTGCTGGCACTGGCACTGGTGGTCCGCCCAATCAGGGTGATGGCAGGCGACGCCACCGGCCGCACGCTGATTCCGGTGCTGCGCGACACCGGCCTGGCGATGCTGCTCTGGGCTGCCCTGAGCGGCCTGGCGCTGTCGATCTGACCCGCTAGGCGGACTCGTCCTGATCCTGGTCGACTGGCGCGCCACGGAGTTCGGCACGCAGTCGGGCGCGCTCCGCATGACGGTTGGCCGACCTGGCGGCCAACCCGGCCGACACCCGGTTGTGCAGCGGCCGCATCAGCACCATGGCCAGCGGCATCGCCGCGATCACGCCGATGCCTATGCCGATCAACATCGGCACCCCGGCCACGGTCAGCAGCGCGGCGATGACGACGACCAGCCCGATCCGCGCGAGCGTGTACAGCGCCAGGTCGCGCCCCAGATGTTCCGGAACGGCCCGCTGCTCGGGCGGTTCGGTCGTCGTGGGGGCATCGGTGCCGTTGGCGTCCGCCATGGCAAATCACGGTACTCGACGAACCGCGTCCGGCGCTGGCGCAGGCATCGACGGGAGTGGTAGCACCGATAGTGACACCAACAACGGTGCAATTACGACAAACGGCCCTAGCGCCGGTACCACCAGCCTATGCCCACAGCGGCGATTTGTCCCTTACTCCCTCTTTACTATCAGACAAGCGTTCGCGTACCTGGCGGGCGAAGTGCCACTATGCGACCGGAACGCCGGATCTCGCTGGCCAAACACACCAGACGGGTTCAGGCTGAGATACAGACCGCTGAGGACTACTGCGAGGAGGACGAGCGTGACCGCGTCCGTTCAGCACAACCGTCAGTCGGCAAACGAGCGCCTGCTCACCCCAGGCGAGGTCGCCACGCTGTTTCGGGTCGACCCCAAGACCGTGACCCGTTGGGCGACCGCCGGGAGGATCGGATCGATCCGAACCCCGGGAGGTCATCGGCGATTCCGCGAGTCCGAGGTGAAAGCGCTGCTGGCCGAGCTGACCACGGAGGCGAGTGAGCCGGTTCGCGGCGCATGACAGCCGTGCTCTACCTGCTGGCCGCCATCGGGGTGGTCAGCATCGCCGTGACACTTGCCCGAGCGCTCGCGCGACCGCGAGTCCACGCCGGAGCCCGGCGCCGGTGGGTGGCCCCCGACGACGACCCCGACTTTCTCCGCCAACTCGGCGAGCGAACCCGACACGACGACGATCAGGACGGCGGGTCCGCCCCCTAACGCCACGCCCTTGTGGATGCGGCGCGCGACCCCAGGCCGCATAGCCGCAGGCCGCCCGGCCCACTAAAAGTCACGAGGAACCGGCGCGCCCTGAACCCAGACCGTTCCGGCGTCCCAGGTGGATGCGGGTCAAGGCCGCAGGGAGCGTGATCCTGTTGGTCGGCGCTTCGCCCCGACCAACAGTCAACAAGCTCGATCGGCTCGGAGACGCGAGCGAGCTCGCGCCCCTCTCGCCTCAATCGTGTGATCCTGTTGGTCGGCGCTTCGCCCCGACCAACAGTCAACAAGCTCAATCGGCTCGGAGACGCGAGCCAGCTCGCGCCTCTCTCGCCTCAATCGCTTGTGGCGTGCTAAGGCACGCGAGCGTCCTGAGAACGCCGGCCCGCGTCGCCTGGGACGGCGGAACTAACGGCGGGGGACGTCGTGGGGAAAATCATCCGCCACGGTCGCGCCCAGTTCCAGCAGCGCGAGCCGGGTGGCCGGCGACAGTCGCTCCAGCTCGATCTCCGCACCCTCCTCAAGATGCGCGTCGAATGGAATCCGGCACACCGCGCGGCAGCGAGCCGCGAAATGCTCCGCCAGCTTGTTCAGGTCCACCGAGGTGGACTTCGCCCGCACCGAGTTGATCACTGTCACGGATCTGGCCACCAGGTCGCGGTAACCGTGCGCGTCCAACCAGTCCAATGTGGCCGATGCACTGCGGGCACCGTCCACCGAGGCCGAGGACACGATCACCAGCGAGTCGGCCAGATCCAGCACGCCACGCATGGCCGAGTGCATCAGGCCGGTCCCGCAGTCGGTGAGCACGATGTTGTAGAAGTGCTCCAGCAGGTCGATCGTCCGCCGGTAGTCGCCCTCGCTGAACGCCTCCGACACCGCCGGATCCTGTTCGCTGGCAAGGATTTCCAGCCGGCTCGGCCCCTGTGACGTGTACGAGCGCACATCGCTGTAGCGGGTGATCCGGCTCGCGTCGCGCAGCAGGTGCCGCACGGTCGCGGTCGTTTCCAGCGGGATCTTCTGGGACAGCGTGCCGCGGTCCGGGTTGGCGTCCACCGCGATCACCCGGTCGCCACGCAGACTGGCGAACGTGGAGCCGAGCGTCGTCGTGGTGGTGGTCTTGCCGACGCCGCCCTTGAGGCTCAGCATCGCGATCTTGTAACAACCACGCAGCGGCTGGTTGATTCGAGCGATCAGCTCCCGGCGCCGGATGTCGGTCGGGCTCTCGCCGAGGTTGATCGTGCGCCCGCTGAGTTGGTAGATCGTCTTACGCCAGCCGGACTGCGGCGGCCGCTTGGCCGGCTTCAACAGGTGCGCGCTGGACAGTTCCTGCGCGGCCTGTTGGGCCTGCCGGGACAGTTGCCCGGGCGGAAGCTGCTGGCCGGGCTGGGCCGGGCCCGGCTGCGGCGGGGCGACCGGCCCACCCGGCGGGTACTGCTGCTCGAACGGGAACGGCGTGCCATAGGGCGGCGGCGCGTAGTGGATCTGTGGCTGGGGGCCGCTGCCGTACTGCTCGGTGTAGTAGGGCGGCTGCGGTGGTTGCGGCGGCATCGGCTGCGGCATGACCGGGAAGGGCGCCGACTGGGTCGGGCCGGCCGGGTACGCCTCGGGTTGAACCGGTTGCTGCGCTGGGAATCCGCCGGAGCCGTTGGCATCCGGCTTTCCCGGCGGCTGGGGCATCGGAACCGGTTGGGAGACCGAGGGCAGCACGGACTGCGTCAGGTTCTCCGAAGCCAGATTGTCCGAAGCCAGGTTGTCCCGAGCCAGATCGGTTACCGGGGTCAAGTTGGTCGCCGTGGGGCTGTCCGGCCCGGACTCATCCGCCGTCTCGGCAGTGGGCTCCTCGTGAGGTCCGGTCACCGCTCGTGTCCTCCTCGTGGCGGGGCTCGCCGTGCACCGCCCCCACGGCACTCGGTCTTTCGACCATGCCGAAGGTAGTCGTAGGGCAGGCGTGGGTCGAGAGAGGGACGGGCGGTGTCGGCCCGCCGATCGGGTGGTCAGCCGACCCCCGCGTAGGAGTGCAAACCCGTGATGACCAGGTTCACGAAGAACAAATTGAAGATCATCACGGCCAGTCCGATGATGTTGATGACGGCGGCGCGTGAGCCGCGCCACCCCGCGGTCGCCCGGGCGTGCAGATAGCCCGCGTAAATCACCCAGGCGACGAACGCGGTGGTCTCCTTCGGGTCCCAGCCCCAGTACCGGCCCCACGCTGACTCCGCCCAGATCGCGCCGCAGATGATGCCGAACGTGAACAGCGGGAAGCCGAAGATCGTCATCCGGTACGCCAACCGGTCCAGCGTGTCGACGCTCGGCAGCTTGGGGCCAAGCCTGGTGAACCGGGCCGGGTTCCGGTCATACGCGCCGCGCAGCAGGTACAGCAGGCTTGCCACGCCCGGCACCAACAGGATGCCGCTGGCCGCGGAGATCACCGTGACATGGATCGTCAGCCAGTACGACTGCAGCGCCGGCTCCAGCGGGGCGGCCTGGGTGTAGAGCACGGTGCCGCCAAGGAACATCAGCACCACCACGGGCAGCAGCACGAACGCGCCGAGCCGGCGGATCGCGAAGCGCCGCAGCATGACCAGCCAGGCGATCATCGCGATCAGGCAGACGAACGACATGAACTCGTACATGTTGCCGAGCGGCCAGCGATGCGCGGACAGCCCACGCAGCACGATCGACATGAGGTGGAAGCCCACGCCGAGCACGGTGAGCGACACGCCCATCCGGCCCAGCCGCTCCGGCAGCGACCGTTGTCCCGGCAGCGCGGAGGTCGTGTCCGAGGTGGTGTCCGAGGGTGGCCGCGGTGGCACCGAATCCGTGCTCTCGGCCGGTCCGGATTCCGACTCGTCCGACAGGTCCTCGGCCGGGTTCTCGATCAGCTCGCCGCCCGGGCCGACCGTGATCAGCGTCCGGCTGGTCGCGGTGGCCGCGGTGGCCGCAGCCCGGCTCCGGCCGAACGCCTGCTCGGCGAGGTAGAAGAACATCGCCAGGACGTAGATGGCCACCGCGCTGGTGTAGGTCCAGTTGCTGTACTGGGCCAGGGCTTCGTTGACCGGCATCAGGTGGTGTCCTTTCCAGCCGACGGACGGTCCGCGCTCCGCGCGGCGTCCAGCATTCGTGCGGACAGCGTGATGAATTCATCACCGTAGCCAGCTTGGTCGGTTCGGGCCAGACCGCCGATCTCCACGTTCGCCCGACCGGGCTTTCCGCCATCCCCGGAGTCGCCGCCGGCTGGGACGACCCGGATCCAGATCCGGCGCCGCTTGACGACCAGCGAGGTGATCAGGCCCAGCAGCAGGAGGATCGCGAACACCAGCACGTAGACCTGCGTCGGATCATGCGAGACCTGCAACGACACCCACTGCTGCACGTCGTCGAAGCGCACCTTGGTGCCGTCCGGCAGGCTGGCCGACTGGCCTGGCGACAGGTTGGCCTGCGCGACCTTGTTGAGCTGCCCCGAGTTGACCATGCTCTGATCGATGCTGAAGATCGACTGGCTGCCCGAGTCGCTGCCGAGGTTGCCCTGGTAGACGAAGATCGACACGGCCGGCGTGCCGAGCGCGGGAAACGCCGAGCTGATCACGTCGCCGTCGAACACCGCGGTCGGCGCGAACAGTCCGGTGATCGCCAGCTGTTTCTTCTTCAGCTGCTCGGGATCGGTGACGTCCGGCGGGTCAAACTTGGTCGCACCCTCGGACAGCAGCGTGCTGGCGTCGTCCGCCTTCCACTGGATCACGCCGGTGCGGGTCTGGCCGTTCGGGAAGGTCACCGTGAATCTCGGCGCGTAGCCGTGGCCGAGCAGGTAGATCCGGTCCCCGGCGGTGCGTAGCGGCGCGTTCTCCTTCAGCTGGTACGGCAGCCAGGTGTTGCTGGTGAGGTTGTCGCCGGACTGGTAGTCGATGTTCGACAGGTACGACACCGGCTCGCCGTCCGGCAGATAGCTGGCGGTGAAGTCGTTGACCTTGATGCACCACGGGTCGAGCTGGGTGCCGTCGACCTTCAGCCCGGGCGTGAACGAGTCGTAGTTGAGCACACCGGAGTCGCAGAACTCCGAGCCGTTGGCCAGCACGATCACCTGGCCGGAGTAGCTGAACATCTTGCCCAGCGCGACGGCCACGATCAGTCCGAGCAGTGCGAAGTGGAACACCAGATTGCCGATCTCACGCAGGTAGCCACGCTCCGCCGATACGCTGCGCGCGCCGCCTGCCTCCTCGCGCTCGACCAGCCGCCAGCCGCGCAGTTGTCCCCTTGCCGCCGCGGTGATCTCCGCCGGGTCGCCGTCGATCGTCTCGCTGGTGTGGTGCGGCAGCCGGCCGAGGTTCCGCGGCGTCAGCACCGGTTGGGCGAACAACTGCCGGCCGTAGTCGATCGTGCGCGGCACCAGGCAGCCGATCAGCGACACGAACAGCAGTACATAGATCGCGGAGAACCAGACGCTGGAGAAGACACCGAAGAACTGCAGCTTGTCCAGCAGCCGGCCCCACCAGCCGTGATCGGTGATGTACTGCTGGGTCTTGGTGGGATTCAGCTGCCACTGCGGCAGCAGCGCGCCGGGGATCGCGGCCAGCGCGAGCAGGAACAGCAGCACCAGCGCGGTGCGCATGGCGGTCAGCCCTCGCCAGGTGTTGCGCAGCGTCGCGAACGCGGCGCGCGGCCTGGACTGACCCCGGGGCGGCCTGGGCTCGTCCGCGTCGGTGCCGGGACGGTCGTCGACGGCGTTGGTCACAGGGGCAGCCTCTCGTTGCTGACAACCGAATCGCGCAGCCAACCGACCAGTTCGTCCCACATCCCGGTGACCAGCGCGACGCCGACCACGACGAGCAACGCACCGCCGAAGATCTGGATTCCCCGGACATGCCGGCGCAGCCAGCCGGTGGCGCGCACCGCCCACCGGGCGCCCAGCGCCAGCACGACGAACGGCAGGCCGAGGCCGAGGCAGTAGGCGAGCACCAGCAGGATGCCGCGCACGGTGCCCGAGCCGAGTTGGGTGCCGGCGGCGACGGACAGCACTCCGGTCAGCGTCGGCCCGAGGCACGGTGTCCAGCCGAGCGCGAACACCGCGCCGAGCAGCGGCGCGCCGACCAGACCGGCGCGGGGCGCGGCATGCGGCCGCAGGTCGCGCTGCAGGGCCGGCACGAGTCCGACGAACACCAGCCCCATCAGGATGGTGATCACCCCGCCGATCCGCTCCAACCACTGCTGGTTGGCCAGCAGCGCGTCGGAGAGCCCGAGCACCACGACCGCTCCGCCGGCGAACACCACGGTGAAACCGGCGACGAACAGCAGAGCGGCGCCGGCCACCCGGAACCGACCCCGGCTGGCCGCCCCACCGACGGCCGGTACCGGTGTCATGGCGGTGAGTTCCTCGGTGCGGACGGCGGGAGCGTCGGCACCGACCAGTCCGGCGAGATAGGCGAGATAGCCGGGCACCAGCGGCACGACACAGGGTGAGGCGAACGAGATCGCTCCGGCCAGCACCGCCACCCCGGCCGCCAACAACAGCGGCCCGGAGGTGGCGAGTGAGGTCGGGTTCACATCACGAGAGTATGTAGTGAAACCTGGCAATGGCCCACCGGTGTCGCCCACGGCGTGTCCACCGCGCCGGATGAGCGCTCGGCGCGTGGCCGATGAGTGGTACGCGATTGGCTGACAGCGACCTGCCGTATACCCGACTCGCCGCGAGACGCTCGTGGTAGTCCACAGGCAAGTTGATCTATCCACATCCCCAGGTTTTGTGTTTTGTGGCGCTGACCGGCACCGATAGACTGACCAAGGGGTCGCCCCCTGGGCGGGCGGGGGCTACTTACTGGCGCTCAAGCTGCCAAAATGGCACCGACACTGCGACGCCCTCGATGCGGCCCAAGACCGCCGGCCGCCTGCTCTGCTGAAGGTCGCGGACCCGCGCGCCCTGAATCTGACCCCAAACTGTTCCGGCGTTCAAGCTCAATCAGCACCGCGCCGCCTGGGACGGCGGAACCCGTCAGGGGGCGGCGGCGAGTTGTTGCACCTCCGGCAGCACCTTGCCGGCCAGGATCGCTTCGAGATAGACGGCGGCGACCCGGTGCTGCCGGTCCAGGATGATCGTCGACGGCACCACGTTGCGGGGGTAGTTGTGCAGCGCGAGCAGCGAGCGGCCGGCCGGATCGAAGATCGACGGGTAGTTGATCTGGTAGTCGTGCACGTAGTCCTGGGCGGCGGACAGCTGGTCGCGCACGTCGATGCCGAGCACCTGGACGCCGGACGCCTTGGTCTGGTTGAGCAACTGGACCAACTGCGGGGCCTCGGCTCGGCACGGCCCGCACCACGATCCCCAGATGTTGAGCACGACCACGTCGTTGGGGAAGTCGCCGGTGCCGATCGTGCCGCTCGGGTCGGTGAGATTCTGGCCGGACAGCGCCGGCAGCGGCTTGCGCTCGGACACCGGGTAGAAGATCTCGGTCTTGCCACCGGGCGAGACGAACGTGAAGCTGTCGCCCTGGGCGACCGCGTCGCTGCCGGTGGCGCATCCGGACAGCACCAGCACCAGACCGGCCAGCACGGCTGCCAGCACGGCGATCCGGCGTCGCCCGAATGCCCGCCAGGTGTGCCGAGTCATGCGCCGGTGGCCCTGATGTTGGCGGTACCGGCCGGGTCCTGGTACGCGATGTTGACCAGTTGCTCGTCGTCGAACACGAAGCTGGTGACCGAGGCGAGCGCGCACTGCCGGCGACGCGGGTCATGCCACAGCCGCTTTCCCTCGCAGAACCGGCGCAGCGTCCATATCGGTAGCTGGTGAGACACGCAGACCGCCTCATGACCGACGGCGGCACAGCGAGCACGCTGCACGGCGGCCAGCATCCGGTGCGCGATCTTCAGGTACGGCTCGCCCCAGGACGGCGTGAACGGGTCGTACAGCTTCGGCCAGTTGCGCGGGTCGCGCAGCGCGCCGTCGCCGACCGAGACCCGCATGCCCTCGAACCTGTTGGCGGCCTCGATCAGCCGGTCGTCCACCTGGGGTTCGACTCCATGCGCGTCCGCGATCGGTGTGGCGGTCTGCCGGGCCCGCTCCAACGGAGAGCAGACCACGTGGGTGATGTCGTTGCCGCGCAGGTGTTCCGCGACCACGAGTGCCTGCTTCTCGCCCGTGGTTGACAGCAGGAAGTTCGGCAGCCGCCCGTACAGCACACCTCGCGGGTTGTGCACCTCGCCATGGCGCACCACGTGCACGACGGTCCTCATCGATCGGTCTCCCCTAACGTTGTCCGCCCTAACGTCGTGGTTCCGCGGCCGCGGCGGCCCGGGCGGCCGCCGGCAGCGCCGATTCGATCACCTCGAAGGCCTCGTCGTCCATCGCGGAGTTGACGAACCACGCCTCGAACGGGCTCGGCGGACCGTACACGCCATGTTCCAGCAGCGCGTGGAAGAACGCCGGGAAACGCCAGGTCTGGCAGGCCTTCGCGGCGGTGTAGTCACGCACCGGCTGGTCGCGGAAGAACACCGCGAGGAGGTTGCCGGCGAGCTGCACACGATGCGGCACGCCGGCCGCGGCCAGCGCGTCATCGAACAGCGTGCCGAGCCGCCGGGCGTTCGCGTCCAGCGCCGCGTACACGGAGTCGTCGGCGGCGCGCAGCGTGGCGAGGCCGGCGGCCACCGCGACGGGGTTACCGGACAGCGTGCCGGCCTGGTAGACGGGCCCCTCCGGGGCCAGCTTGGCCATGATGTCGGCGCGTCCGCCGAAGGCCGCCGCCGGCAGCCCGCCGGACATCACCTTCCCGAACGTGTACAGGTCCCCGGCGACACCCTCCAGGCCGTACCAACCGGCTCGGGACACCCGGAAGCCGGTCATGACCTCGTCCAGCACGAGCAGCGCGCCATGGGCGTGGGCGATCTCGCGCAGCCCGGCGTTGAACCCCGGCTCCGGCGGCACCGCGCCCATGTTCCCGGCCGCGGCCTCGGCGATCACGCAGGCGATCGTGTCCTGGTTGGCCGCGAACGCGGCACGCACCGCGTCGAGATCGTTGTACGGCAGCACGATCGTGTCGGCGGCCTGCGCGCCGGTCACCCCGGGCGAGGTCGGTAGGCCGAGGGTGGCGACCCCCGATCCGGCGTCGGCCAGCAGCGCGTCGACGTGACCGTGGTAGCAACCGGAGAACTTGATGATCTTGGCGCGGCCGGTGAACCCACGGGCCAGCCGGATCGCGCTCATGGTCGCCTCGGTGCCGGAGTTGACCAGCCGCACCCGCTCGACCGGCGCCACCCGGGCGATGATCTCCTCGGCGAGCTCGACCTCGCCCTCGGTGGGGGTACCGAACGACAGCCCCCGGGTCGCGGCGGCGCGGACGGCCTCGACGACGGCCGGATGCGCGTGACCCAGGATCATCGGCCCCCAGGAGCCGACCAGGTCGACATAACGGTTGCCGTCCACATCGGTGAGATAAGGGCCGGCGCCGGACACCATGAACCTGGGCGTGCCGCCGACCGAGTGGAACGCTCGCACCGGCGAGTTGACCCCGCCGGGAGTCGCTGCCGTGGCGCGGTCGAACAACGCCCGCGAACGGTCCGTGGTCTGGCGAAACTGGCTCGGCGCTGGGTTCACTGTCACGGCCCCAGTCTCGCAGGCCACCGCGGCCGCCCGGGCGCGGAGGTTGCCCGTGCCACCGGGTTACCGACAGGGTCAGGTGGACAGCGGCAGGTACACCCGGAACGTGGTGCCGACGCCGACCTCGGTGTCCACCTCGACGCGGCCACCATGCGCGGCCACCAGGGCGGCGACGATCGCCAGTCCCAGGCCGGTGCCTCGATCGGAGTTGGCGCGGCCGCGCGCCGGATCGGCCCGGTAGAAGCGCTCGAAAACACGTTCACGCTGCTCGGCGGACAGGCCCGGGCCCTTGTCGGCGACCTCCAGGACGGCCCAGCCACGCTCGGTGCGCAACCGCAGCTCGATCGGGGTGCCGGCCGGGGTGTGGTTGAGCGCGTTGCTCATCAGGTTGGCGATCACCTGACGCAGCCGGGCCTCGTCGCCCAGCACCGGCACGGCCGCCGGCTGCTCGTCGTCCGGGTCGTCGGGATCGGGCTCGCCGGGCGGCAGCCGCAGGCCGATCGGCCGGTCCGGGTCGGTGGCGTGCGCGTCGTGCACCGCGTCCACGGCCAGCATCCCGAGATCGACCGGGGCGTGCTCCAGCGGCCGCTGCTGGTCCAGCCGGGCGAGCAGCAGCAGGTCGTTGACCAGCAGTCCCATCCGGGCCGCGGTGTCCTCGATCCGGTGCAGCACATTGCCGACCTCTTCGGGCGTTGTCACCGCACCCTGCCGGTACAGCTCGGCATAGCCACGGATCGAGGTGAGCGGGGTGCGCAGTTCGTGGCTGGCGTCCGCGACAAACTGGCGCATGCGTTCCTCGGACCGGCGGGCGGACGCCTCGGACACCTCGTGGGCGTGCAGCAGGCTGCCGATCCGGTCGACCATCGCGTTGAAGGCGCTGGCCAGCCGGCCGACCTCGGTCTCGGGACGGCGCACCGGGACGCGCCGGGAGAGGTCACCGGCGGCGATCGCCTCGGCGGTGCGCTCCACCTCCTCCAGCGGCGCCATGCTGCCCCGCACCACGGCCAGCCCGGCGATGCCCACCAGCCCCAACGCGATCAGCGAGATGAGCAGGAACATCCGGGTGAGATCGCCGTTGGCGACCTCCACATCGGTCAGGTCGGCGGCCACCTCCATGACCACCGGTGATCCGCTGCTCTGCGCCGGACCCACCTGCACCGCGAGCACCCGCCACTGCCGGGTCGAACCGTCCCGCGCGGACACCGTGAACGGTTTGTCCAGCGGTGGATCGCTGGGGATGTTGGGCAACTGGCCGGTGGTCATCGGGCCGTCGGACAGCACGGTCTGCCGCCCGCCGTTGTTCATCTGCACCACATACGTGTTGGGAAATGCCGGCCCCCGGCTGGGTTTCAGCGCGGACGGCCCGTCGGCCAGCCGGGCCACCTGGCTGGTGGTGCGTTGCAGCCGGGAATCCAACTGCCGCAACAGGTAGTGGTGCATCTCCTGGGAGGCGACCAACCAGGTGCCGAACAACGCGCCCGCCACCAACACGACCATCACGGCGACCAACTGAACCCGCAGCGACAGCCTGCCCAACCGGGTCAACCACGCGAACGGGCGCCTTCCCGCCATCGCCACACCGGCTAACGGTTCGAGAGCCGGAGGACGTAGCCGATGCCGCGCACGGTGTGGATCAACCGGGGCTCGACGGTGTCAACCTTGCGCCGCAGATAGGAGATGTAGGACTCGACCACGCCGGCCTCCCCGTTGAAGTCGTAACGCCACACCTGGTCCAGGATCTGCGCCTTGGACACCACCCGGCCGGCGTTGCGCATCAGATAGTGCAGCAGCTTGAACTCGGTTGGCGAGAGCTGGATGAGTTTGTCCGCGCGGCGCACCTCATGACTTTCCACGCGCAGTTCCAGGTCGGCGTAGCGCAGCGGTGCCTCGGCCGGTTCGGCGGTGCCCTTGGTGCGGCGCAGCACCGCGTTCACCCGCGCGATGACCTCCTCCAGACTGAACGGCTTGGTGACGTAGTCATCGCCGCCGATGGTCAGCCCGGTGATCTTGTCCTCGGCACCGTCCCGGGCGGTGAGGAACAGCACCGGCACGGTGTAGCCGCCGGCGCGCAACCAGCGCAGCACCTCGAAGCCGTCCCGGTCCGGCAGCATGACGTCCAGCAGGATCATGTCCGGGGCGCCGTGCTCGACGGCACGCAGCGCCTCGGTCCCCGTCGCCGCCGTGCCGACATCGAAACCCGCGAACCGCAGACTCACCGCCAGCAGGTCGCGAATGTTCGCGTCGTCCTCCACCACGAGCAGCTTCGTCTTGTCCGCCATCGCCCGCTCCTGTCCGCCGGCCGCACTCACTGGCTAGTGATCCTGCTCAGCGGGGGTGTGGAGGTGCTGGGAACTTCCTGCGAGTTTGCTTAGAGCTCGGTTCCGGGTTCGGCGGTGTCCTCGGTGGTCTCCGCCCTGTTGTCCGGTTCGTTCCTGGGACCGGCGCGCAGCGCGAGCGTGGCCTGCCGGATCGCGTCCAGCAGCAGCAGACCGGCCAGCAGCACGAGACCGATCGCGCCGGCCATCCAGCTGCCGACGAACACCGACGACACCGCCGGCGACTGGCCGGAAACCGGCGTCACGATCGGCACGATGCCCCGGTGCCAGCACCACACCGCGAACCACACGGCGACGGCGGCCACCACCAACTCGGCGACCGCCACCACACCGCGCCACGGCTGGTGAAGTCGTGGCGGTCGGTGTGGTGTCGGCGGAGACATACCGGCCGGGGCCGGCGAGGCATTGGTCATCGATCAGCGCTCACCGATCAGCGGTCAACGGTCCGGGCCCTCTTGGCCGCGTTGAAGAACTCACTGGACTGCGGCAGGTAGACCAGGATCAACCCGAGCAGTGCCAGCAGCAGCCCGATCAGGTTGAAGTAGGACGAGATACCGCTGAACAGCGTGATCACCACGCCGACCACGGCGACGACGGTCAGCGTGATCCGCGCCCAGTTCTTGCCCTTCAGCATCGCCCAGGCCATCACCGCGTAGAAGGCCGCGAAGATGATCGAGATGGCTGCGATGATCGTGACCACCTCGTTCGCGTACGACTCGAGCTGGCTGGCATCCAGGCCCTTCGGCGGGTTCTTCCGCACAGTGTTCAGGATGTCGTTCTTCGACAACACCGTGAGCACGGCGCTGATCACCATCAGCGCGGCGGTCACTATCCAGATCCAGAAGGCGATCTTGACCGGCACGGGAGCCTTCGGCTTGGTCGGCTGCGCGCCCACGTCGCCGCTGGTCGGGTAGTTCGGAAGCGTCACGCCGCGCACGTTATGCCCAGTGCGTCGGACTGTCTATTTCGGGGATGTCTCAATCGCGGTGGCGGTCGGGATCCCGGCCAGGATCTCAGTCACGGTCCAGCCAGCCGGCCGCCTCCACGGCCCAGTAGCTCAGCACCACGTCGGCACCCGCGCGGCGAATGCTGGTCAGCGTCTCCAGGATGGTGCGGTCCCGGTCCAGCCAGCCGTTCGCGGCGGCGGCCTCGATCATCGAGTACTCACCAGAGACCTGGTACGCGGCCACCGGAACGTCGGAGATCTCCGCGACCGAACGCAGGATGTCCAGATACGGCAGGGCCGGCTTGACCATCACGATGTCGGCACCCTCGGCGAGATCGAGTTCGGCCTCGCGCAGGGCTTCCCGGGCGTTGGCCGGGTCCTGTTGGTAGGTCTTGCGGTCGCCCTGCAGGCTCGACTCCACCGCGTCCCGGAACGGGCCGTAGAACGCACTGGCGTACTTGGCCGTGTAGGCGAGGATCGTGGTGTCTTCGTGTCCGGCCTCGTCCAGGGCCTCCCGGATCGCGGCGATCTGGCCGTCCATCATGCCGCTCGGGCCGACCACATGCGCCCCCGCGTTCGCCTGGGCCACCGCCATCTCGGCGTAGATCTCCAGGGTGGCGTCGTTGTCAACCCGGCCGTCGGGGGTGAGCACCCCGCAGTGGCCGTGATCGGTGAACTCGTCCAGGCAGGTGTCGGCCATGATCACGGTGCTGTCGCCGAGCTCGGAACGCAGATCGCGAAGCGCGACGTTGAGCACGCCGTCCGGATCGGTGGCGCCGGAGCCGACGGCGTCCTTGTCGGTGGGCACACCGAAGAGCATCACACCGCCCACGCCCGCCTCCACCGCCTGCACGGCGGCCTTGCGCAGCGAGTCGCGGCTGTGCTGCAGCACGCCTGGCATGGAAGGGATGGGCAGCGGCTCGGTCGCGCCCTCCTTGACGAACATCGGCAGCACCAGTTGCCGGGGCCGGATCGTCGTCTCGCTGACCAGGCGGCGCATCGCGGCCGTGCCGCGCAGCCTCCGGGGCCGCTGAGTCGGAAACACAGGAGCCTCCTTACGTTTCCGACTCAGCGTAGCCCGGGGGTACTTCGCCTAGCGGCGGGCGCGCTTCGTCTTGCGCGGCGGCGGAAGGGCGCCCTCGGCACGCAGCCGGGCGGCGTGCTCGGCGAGCGCGTCCACCAGGGATGCCACGTTGGCGACCTCCGGCTGCACGTCCACCCGCAGGCCGAACTCGTGCGCGGTCTCCGCTGTCTTCGGCCCGATGCAGGCCACCAGCGTCCGGGCGTGCGGCTTGCCGGCGATGCCGACCAGGTTCCGCACGGTCGAGGACGAGGTGAAGCACACCGCGTCGAAGCCACCCGACTTGATCATCTCGCGGGTCTCGGCGGGTGGCGGAGCGGCGCGCACCGTCCGGTACGCGGTCACGTCGTCGATCTCCCAGCCGCGGTCACGCAGCCCGGCGGCCAGCGTCTCGGTGGCGATGTCGGCGCGCGGCAGCAGCACCCGGTCCACCGGGTCGAGGATGTCGTCGTACGGCGGGAAATCGGCCAGCAGGCCCTCGCTGGACTGTTCACCGCTGGGCACCAGCTCCGGCATGATGCCGAAGGAGCGCACCTTGTCCGCGGTCGACTGGCCGACGCAGGCGATCTTCACGCCGGAGAACGCCCGCGCGTCCAGGCCGAACTCGCGAAACTTCTCCCAGACCGCGCGCACCGCGTTGGTGGAGGTGAACACCACCCACTGGTAGCGGCCGTCCACCAGCCCCTTGACGGACCGCTCCATCTGCGCGGGACTGCGCGGCGGCTCGACGGAGATGGTGGGTACCTCGGCCGGGATCGCGCCGTGCGAACGCAGCCGCCCGCTCATCTCACCGGCCTGATCCTTCGTGCGGGGCACCAGAACCCGCCAGCCATACAGCGCCCGCGACTCCCACCAGGACAACTTCGAACGCTCGGCGGCGGCCGCGCCCACGGTCACCACGAGGTGACCGGACAGCTCGCCCGCGTCCGCCGCCAGCGACGCCAGTGTGGTGTCGATGGTGCGTTGTGAGTTGCCGGTGCCATCCGCGGTCACCGCGACCGGAGTCTGCGCGGCCATGCCGTGCTCGACCAGCGCCGAAGCCGCCTCGGCCAGGTGGCTACCGGTGGCCTGCAGCACCAGGGTGCCGGGCACGCCCGCGAGGGCCGCCCAGTCGACGTCACCGCGGACGTCCACCTCGGTGCGGACCGCACCCAGCGCCACACCCGCGTAGGCGGGCACGGCGGTGCCGCCCGGCACGCCGGGAACCACGTCGAAGTTGACGTTGTTCTTGCCCACCGCCTGCGCCTCGCGCACCACGGCGTCCAGGGTCAGCGGGTCTCCGGCCACCAGTCGAACCACCGACCGGCCTGCCTTGGCCTCGTTCACCAGGTCCCTGGCCACGTCGGCGGGCTCGCCGACCGCGGGCCGCAGCTCCACCGGCTCGCCGACAAGGGCGAGCACCGTCGACGGAACGTCGGGGTCGGTGACCACGAGTTCCGCGTGCTTCAGCAGGTTATCGGCACGAACGGTCAGTAGCCCGGGGTCGCCGGGACCGGAGCCCACGAAGGCGATTCGCCCGGGGGCCTTTCGTGTCATCTCAGGCACTCTCCATAACCTATTTCTCCGGGCCGGACAGCACACCAGCCCCGAGTTCGAGCAGCTCGGCCGCCAACAACTTGCCGAGCTCGTCCGCGTTGTTCAGATCAGAGACGGCCGAGGCGCGCAGTAGCTCGTTGTCCTGGGTGGCCGCGACACCGCGCAGCGACAACCGTAGGATCGTCCGGCCCTGCTCGTCGAGATCCTCGACCACATCGGCCAACGCCCCGACCGGTGCGCTGCAACCCGCTTCGAGCGTGGCCAGCATGGCCCGCTCCGCGGTTACCGCGGCCCTGGTCGACGCATCGTCCAGCACGGATCCGAGCAGGTGCTCGGTGTCCATGTCGTTCACCCGGCACTCGACGGCCAGCGCGCCCTGGGCGGGCGCCGGCAGCATCTGGATCGGGTCAAGTACCTCGGTCACCGCGTCCAGCCGGCCCAGCCGGGCCAGTCCGGCGCGGGCCAGCACGACGGCGTCCACGTCGCCGTTGTGGACCTTCCGAATGCGGGTGTCCACATTGCCCCGGATCGGCACGATCCGCCAACCCATGCCGAGCGCGGCCAACTGCGCCGCGCGGCGGGGCGAACCGGTGCCGATCGTGGCGCCGTCCGGCAACTCGCTCAGACACAGGCCATCCCGGGCGACCAGCACGTCACGGGGATCCTCGCGGAGCGGCACGGCGGCCAGCGACAGCCGAGGATCGGGGTCGCTCGGCAGGTCCTTGAAGGAGTGCACGGCGATGTCGATGTCACCGTTGGCCAGCGCGTCCCGCACGGCCGAGGTGAACACGCCAATGCCGATGTCGGCGATCGGCGCACCCGACCGGTCACCGGCGGTGCTGATCGTGACGATCTCCACCTTGGCGCCGGCCGCCTCAAGGGCGTCGGCGACCCGCCCGGACTGGGCGAGGGCCAGGGCGCTTCCCCTGGTGCCAAGTCGCAGCTCGGTCATCAAGAACCATCACCATCCAGAGTGGACATGGGGGCAGGCTCGGCGGTCGGGTCACCGGCCGGATGGCCGGTCCGGACGGCACTGACCGCGGCGAGGGCCTGCGGATCGAGTTCGAACAGCTCGCGCAGCGCGTCCGCGTAGCTGGACCCGCCGGGCGACGACGCGAGCTGCTTCACCCGCACGGTCGGCGTGTGCAGCAGCTTGTCCACCACCCGGCGGACCGTGTTGGCGAGTTCGTCGCGCACGGCCGGGCCGAGTTCGGGGAGCTTGGAGTCCAGCCGCAGCAGTTCCGCCTCGACGACCTGGGCCGCGCGGCGGCGCAGCGCGGTCACCGTCGGCGTGACGGCCGCCGAGCGCTGCGCGGCCAGGAAGCCGCGCACCTCCTCGGCCACGATCTCCCACGGGCGTCCGGCGCCCTTGCCGTCGGACTCGCCGGCCAGCCGGCGACCCAGCGTCTCCAGGTCGACCATGGTGACCCCAGGCAGCGTGGCCACCTCGGCCTCGACGTCCTTGGGCAGGCCGAGATCGCAGACCACCAGTGGCTGGTCGGGACCACGGCCGGCCATCCCCTTGGCCACCGTCTCGGCGGACACCACCGCGCCGACCGCGCCGGTGCAGGCGATCAGCAGATCGGTCTGCCGGATCTCGTCGGCCAGGTGGTTCAGGCCGGTAGAGCTGGCCCTGATGCCGGACTCGGACAGCTGGCGGGCCAGCCGCGCGCCGTTCTCCTCGGTCCGGTTGGCGATCACGACTTCGCCGATTTCGGCGCGGCGCAGCGCGGCGGTGGCCAGGCCACCCATCGAGCCGGCACCGACGACCAGCGCCCGCCGGCCGGCCAGCTCGCCGAGCACGGCCTCGGCGTCGGCCAGCGCCTCGGCCACCACGGACGCGGCCACGTGGTCGATGTCGGTCTCGGTGTGCACCCGCTTGCCGACCCGCAGCGCGAACTGCACCAGTTCGTGCAGCGAGCGCCCGATGGCACCCTCGGCGTCGGCGGTGGCATAGGCGTTGCGGAGCTGGCCGAGGATCTGTGCCTCGCCGACGACCATGGAGTCCAGTCCGGCGGAGACGTAGAACAGGTGCTCGACGGCGGCGGCCGAGTAGTGCACGTAGCTGTGTTCGCTCAGCTCGGCGACATCCATTCCGGAATGCCGGGACAGCGCGCCGATCACGTCCCCGAATCCACCGTGGAAGGTCTCCACGACCGCGTAGACCTCGACCCGGTTGCAGGTCGACAACACCATGGTCTCGGACACGTTCGGGCTGCGCAGCAGCTCGTGCAGCACCTTGGCCAGATCGGTGCCGGGCACCGATACCCGTTCCAGCATCGGGACGCTCGCACTGCGGTGCGACATTCCGACGGCCAGCACGTTCACCGCGGGATCACCATCCCGTTCACACCGGACACCTCCGCACCATTCACACTCTCGCCGGACCGACGCGCGTGCCGGGCCGGTGAACGCCGCTGCGGACCCTGCTCGTCGGCCCGCCGGGCCATATGGAACGACAACACCTGCATCTCCACGGCAAGGTCCACCTTGCGCACCTCGACATCGTCAGGCACCTGCAGGACGACGGGCGCGAAGTTCAGGATGCATCGGACTCCGGCGGAAACCAAACGATCCACCGCGGCCTGCGCGGCGATCGCTGGCGTGCAGATGGCGCCGATGGTCACCTCGCGTTCCACGCATACCCGCTCAATCTCGTCCAAATGACTCACGGGAATACCCGCTACCGACACTCCGATCAGGTCAGGGTCTACATCAAAGAGGGCGGTGACCGGAAATCCGCGACCGGGAAAACCCGCGTAGTTGGCGAGCGCGTGACCAAGGTTACCGATGCCGACCACCGCGACACTGTGCTTGCGGGTCAGCCCGAGGATGCGCTCGATCTCCTCGATCAACACGACGACCTCGTACCCGACGCCCCGGGTGCCGTACGAGCCGATGAAGGACAGGTCCTTGCGCAGCTTCGCGGAGTTGACGCCGGTCGCGGTGGCGAGTTCCTCGCTGGACACCGTGCCCACGCCCTGTTCGGACAGGCCGGACAGCGCACGCAGGTAGACGGCCAACCGCGCCACGGTGGCCTCCGGAATGGCACGCGCGCGCTCTCGCACGCCCGGTCGCTCGCCGTTGCCGGGCCGGGGAATGTCGATATCGCCCTCAACCGGCGGTATTTCCTCGGTGACGGCATCGGCCGGGACGTTGGGCGGGCCCGACCGCCCTCGGCCGCGTTGCACCGTCACGTCGACTCTCCATCACTGGTCGCTGGTGTGTCGTCGCAGGCTGTCGGGCTGATGTTGAGATGAGTTGGCGGCGCCGCGACGAGTGCCAACACGTTATCCAACTTGTGAACGCAGGTACAAAGTCGCCGGTGAAGGCCATGACGGAGGTCATCATGGCCCGGCCGGCAGGCCGAGCGAAACGGACGAAACGGACGAAACGGACGTTTGACGAATCCTCGGCATCAACTCGCCGTGACCGAGAGCTCCGGCCATCCGGTGGCGCCGTTGGGAACCGTGTCCGCGACCGCGTCGGTCTGCGTGTAACCGGTGTCATCGGTCGCTCGCGCCTCGATCGCATGTGATCCGGGTCTGAGGCCGACCGTGATCCGCCACATTCGCCATGTGTCCTTGCTCACTTCTGTGGAGAGCGTAGCGACCTGCCACGGCCCGCCGTCAACCCTGACCTCAACCTTGGCGATGCCCTTGTGCTGGGCCCATGCTATGCCGGCCACGGTGACCTGTCCGGCGCGAACGTTTGCGCCGCCGCGCGGAACGTCGATGCGTGACTCGGTCTTCACGGGCGCCTGCGCGGAGTAACCACGCGGCACCCAGTACGCCTGGCGCGCGGCGAAGGTGGTCAGTTCCAGATCGGTGACCCATTTCGTTGCCGACACGTATCCGTACAACCCGGGCACCACCAGCCGGGCCGGGAAGCCATGTTCGACCGGCAGCGGCGCGCCGTTCATGCCGATCGCCAGCAGCGCGCCACGGGCGGGATCGAGCACCGCGGACACCGGCGTGCCGGCGGTGAACCCGTCCACGCTGGTCGACAGCACCTGATCGGCATCGGGATGCACGCCGGCCTCGTTGAGCAGATCCGCCAGTGGCACGCCGACGAAGTAGGCGTTCGAGATGTACGGACCGCCGACCGGATTGGACACGCAGCACAACGTGATCGGGCGTTCCACCAGCGGCCGGTCCCGGATGTCGGCGAAGCTGAGGGTCAACTCGCGGTCGACCATGCCGTGCACCCGCAGCGACCACCCGTCGGTGGTCAACTCCGGCACGGTCAGCGCGGTGTCGACCCGGTAGAAGTCCCTGTTGGCGGTGACGAACCGGGGTGTGCCGAGCGCCCCGAAGTCGGCACCCGCCGGCACCGGCGGAACGGTCGGCAGTGGGCCGACCGCCCGCTGCGACGCGGCGGTGTTCGCCGCCGACGCGCCGATCGCCTGGCCGACCACCCCGGCGATGGTCGCGCCGGCCGCGACGGACACCGAACCAACCAGGAACCGCCGCCGGTCCTCGGCGCCGGTGGGCTGTCTGGTCTCGGTCCACCCCCGGGTGCCGGCGCCAGCGTCGGCTTCGGTGTCAGCTCGGGCGCGGGCGGCGGCCCGTGCGAGGCCATGCAGCCAGCCGAACACGACGAGCGCGGCCACCGTGCTGGCCAGCGGCGCGATAAAGGCGAGTTGGCCCAGGTCCGACCGGTTGAGCACGGCCGCGAAGCCGACCACCCCCAACACGAGCAAGACCAGCGTCCCTGGCCAGGCGCGCCACCGGGACACCAGCCCGGCAGCGATCCCGAGGACGAACAGCACCACGCCCAGGCCGAGGAACAGCAGGGTCTTGTCACTGGTGCCGACGCTGCGAATGGCGAACTCGCGCACCGCGCTCGGGGTGTGGTCGACCACCACATCGCCGACCGCCAGGAACGGCGAGGCGTCCGCACCGACGAAACCGGCGACCAGCATGCCGGCGGTGATCGCCGCGGCCATCGCGAGTACGCCAACCAGTGAGGCGACCCACCAGCGCAGTCTCACGACTCCATTCGACGCCGGTTGTCCGGCCGTTGGCCAGCAACCGCGTGCTGCCGATCGAAATCCGTAAGGACTTCTCAGCCGGCGGTGACCAGCGATGCGACGAATGTCCGGAAGGCCCGCTCGGGCAGTCTGAGCATGCCGGCCGCCGGGCATTTCGAATCCCGGATCGCCGCGCGCACGGAGCCATCCCAGGCGACCTCCACGCAGTCGGTGGCCGAGCCGCTGTGGGAGCTCTTATGCCAGTCTCGCCGCCGGTTCATCGATCGGTTTCCCTTCGAGTTCGCGGACAACGTCCGCGATCAGTCCGGCCGAGGCATGCTCGCTCAACGCGATGGCCTTGAGCTCCTCGATGATCCGATCGTATCTTTCGAGATCGGCCCTGTTCTCCAGGAAATGCGTGTACTCCCGGCCCTCGAGATGCACGACGCCGCGCCGGCCGGGCAGGTACAGCCGCACGAACGGGCCGTCCAGGCCGGGGTGACCACGGTCCAGATTCGGCACGATCCGGATGCTGATCCGCGGCCGCTGGCCGGCTTCCAGCAGGTACTTCAGTTGGTCTCGCAGCACCAGCGGACCCCCGACCCGGTGGTGCAACGCGTCCTCGCCGATCAACGCCAGGAACGGGGTGGCCGGGTGGCGCAGCACGGCCTGCCGCCGGAGGCGGGCCGCCAGTCGGTCGGCGGCCTCGTCCCTGGACATGCCGCCCACCTCGTTGTGCACGGCGAGGATGTAGGGCGTGGTCTGCAACAGGCCGGGGATCAACGTCTGTTGAAACACCGTGATCGCGTCGGCCCTGACCTCCACCGCGCGCAGGGTCTCGATCTGGTCTGTCATAGGGAACTTCAGAAGCCAGCCCGGCTTGTCGGCCTCCAGAGCCCTAGAGAGCATGGCGGTGCGTTGCGCGCCGCCGACGCCGTAGACCGCGAGCAGGCCGGCCACGTCCTCGTAGCGGCAGCCCTGCTTGCCGTTCTCCATCTTGCTGAGCTTGGTCACCGACACGTCAATGGTCTTGGCCGCGTCGGCGAGCGAGAGCTTTGCCTGATCACGCAGCGCCCGTAGGTCCGCGCCAAGTTGGTGGGTGGGCGACGCGGTCGCGGTGTCCTCCATCGGACGGATCTCCTGTCGGGGTTGCGATCCTCGCCCAGCGCGGCGGCCAGGCGCTGCGGTTCGTGACCAGCATGAAGGCCCATCTTGTCCGCAACCGCTGTCAAGCGCGTGAAGAGCTTGGCCACCCCGGCCAAAGTCCACTCGATGTGGTGATGGAGCCCCCGGGGATCGTGACGCTCCGAGGTCAACCTCAGGCGGCGAGCGCCCGGCGGAACCGGTCCTCGTCGAGCTTCCAGTAGCCATGCTCGACACCGTCAATGAGGATCACCGGCACCCGGTCGCCATACTCGGCGCGCAGTTCCGGACTGGTGTCCACGTCCTCGGCCGACCACGGCACGCCCAGTTCGCCGCAGATCCGGTCGACATCGGCCTTGACCTTGGCGCATGGCCCGCAGTCGGTCCGCGTCATCACGGTCACTCGATGCGCCACGGTCACCCTCTCCCTTGTCACCAGGCTCGTCTGCCAGAGCTGTCGGACAGACTATTCGAGATCGTCAACTGTTGGCTACTGATCTCCGTCATGGCAGAGGCTCTTCGCCGGTAACCGGCCATTCCTCGCCGGCGATGTCGACGTATTCAATCGTCACACCGGACGGTGCTTCGGCCTTGACCCGACTGGCGAGCTGACGACCATCGGCGATATGCGCGGCTCGGGCGACCGGGTCACGAATCCCCGACTCCTGGGGCTCGGCGTCGTTGTACGTGCTCTGGAACCGTTGGTCCCACTCCTCGACGGACGCCCGTAGCTCCTCGCTGAGCGGCACGATCTCCGTGATCTCGTCCGCATCGTACGGATCGCTGATCCCACCGTTCGCGGACACCCAAAATGGACCGGCACCCCAGTCCACCATCAGAGTAATCGTCAAGTGCTGGCGGGTACTTGGTTTACTCATGTCAGTGGCTTCAATCTCTTCTCAAGAGATACCGGATAGGCACCCACGATAAAGCCGTTGCTCCCGACAGTAACCGCAACGCGGCGGGTGCAACCGCGGAATTTTGTTTCGAATACCAAGCGATCCGTTCCCGAAACACCCACCACCTCGCCCCGAGTCGCAGCCTGCCACACAAGGTCCACGATATCGGACTCGGCCACGTCCGCTCCGCCAAATTCTGCCTTTCTCTTCGCCCGGAGGAAGTGCGCTGCGCCAGCACTCTCGTCACCTGCCTCCAACCACACCAGCCGGCCAGATTGATCGTGTCCGATGCGGAGCACTCTCTCGACACTGATCTTGAGGCCCTGCCGTAGCCCTTCGGCGATCAGGGCTGGATCGACACCCCGAACGATCGTGCTGGCCGAGCCGGAGGGCGGCTGCGGGACCGCCCAGGTGGCGGCGGGCTCGGTTACCCCGGTCGTAGCCTCGATCATGCCGAGTCGGACCATGACCGTCTCGACCGCCGCGATGGCCCGCCGGAAGAGCATGGCGGCTCGTTCCAGGTCGTCCGGAGCGGTCGCGACGAGCGCGGCCGCTTCGGCCATCTCCGGCCGACTGCTCTCGCTGGCGAGTTGGTTGAGCAACGGCTCGGTCTTGGCACGGAGCCGCTCGGCATGTCGACTCAGCTCGTCGGGGCACAACCGGTCGAGGGTGGTGCGCAGCTGATCAGCCAGCTCACTCAAAGACGACATGGCGACGACCTAGAGCCTGGCCGCCGTGTCCGTCAGGCGATCGGCGGCGGTCGCCAGACGAACACGCACTTGGTCGATCAGCTCGACCGCTGTCTGAACGTCGGACAGTGCCCGATGAACGCTCTGGTGGTCCGTTCCGTCGAAGGCCAGTGCCAACTCGTCGGCCGTCGCCTTGCCCAGCTCAACGTGCCCGGCCAGCGCGGCCACCGGCAGGCTGTTGGCCATGCACAGTAGTTGGGCGCGGACCCCTGCGATATCCACGGTCCAGACTTTATCGAACATCGGTTGGCGAGTTGATCAACCAAATGGGTACTCAATAAGGAAACCGGACCCACTCTGGGTGTGAGTGTTGAGCTATATCGCTCGAATGGACCGATTCACGATCCGAAGACGACCAGTGCCGCCGTGGCGTCGTCGTGGAGCTTGCCACGATGCCTGGTTCCCTCGGCAGTTTCCGCCGTCCGGACCTGGCGGATGAGTTCCGCTGGCCCCTGCCGGTCAAGCACGTTCAGCAGATCGTTCCAGGTGCCCAGGTTGTATCGGTCGACGTAGCGGGACGCGCCATCGGACAGCAGGGCGGCTCGGCGAACACTGGCGATGGGTGCGGTTCCGGTGACGGCATGGTGCGCTGCCTCGGGTTTCGTGCTGGCGACCCAGAAGCCCTCGGGCGTGTTGCGCACTCGTCCGACACCTTCGACCGAGTAGTCCGGCAGGTGGGCCGTTCTGTCGTCGGTGACCGCCAGGACTTCATGTCCGAAGTCGATAAGAATGCTGGAATCGGAGAGGGCGAGGTAATCCAATTCGCTATCCCGTTGGCGAATCATGGCGACCGTCGACGAAGGACTGTCGGGATTCGTCAGATCGCATGTGTCGGCGTGTGCCGCCATTGTCGCCCCGATCGCGTCGGCCAACAGATCGGCCAGGGATTCGTCGGGATCCAGAGCCAGCGAACGCGCGATTTCGGCGCCCAGCCGATGAGCCAACCACGCCACGTCGTGAATGCACCCACTGTCCACATCAGGCGGTGCGGTCGCCCCGTCCAGCAACACCGCCCAGTGTGGCCCAGCCACCACGTAGTCCTCATTGACCCGCCCCGGCGTCGGCTCGGTCGCGAACGTGACTCGCATGGGCACTCGCTCAGGTCGCGTCGATTTCGTAGGTGAGTTCGTAGCGGTCACCGGCCATGACCATGTCGTTGATCTCGACGGGCCTGCCGGTCTGGTCGTAGGCGATACGGGTCACGGTCAGCACGGGCATCCCGGGAGCAGAACCGAACAGGCTGGTCTCCTCGGAACGGGCGAGTCGAGCCCCGACCAACTCGGCATAGTGATCAAGCTGGTGGCCGTTTGCCTCCAGAACACCGTAGATCCCCGTGCGTCCTGGGTTCTCTTGCTCGATCGCCGTGCCAGCGGTGATCGAACGCGGTAGCCGCGACACTGCAAGCCGGACGATCTCACCGTCCGCGCGCATTACTCGATCGCGTACCAGAACATCCGCACCCGGCTCGATGTCGAGAGCGTCCGCGATTCGCTCGTCGGCGGCCTCAACCCTGACCGTCGTCTCCACGGTCGGTGTGAAACCTCCGGAAGCCGCGTCGGCCAGAAATCCTGCCTTGCCGACCTTCCGCGCAGGCCGGCTCAGACGTGTGGGACTGAGCCGCTGGACGGGCGGATGTTCTTTCACGAACACACCGGCGCCAGCACGCGTGATGACCAACCCCTCCGCCCGTAGTAGGTCGAAGGCGTTCTGGACGGTCTGTCGTGCGACGCCGTAGCGGGCCATCAGCGTGCTGCCACTCGGTAGCTGATGGCCAGCCAGATACTCGCCGCGTTCGATGGCCGCGCGCAGGTCAGACGCGATGCGGCGCGACGGTCGCTGACCGCCTTCGCCCTCGTAAGCGCGCGTGCTGACCACGTCGTCAAGCTACACGGAAAGTCCTGTCTAGATGGCTTTCGCTTCACGTGCTACCGTGACGACCACCGGCCGATGCCGTGATCAACGGCAACGTCGACAAGATCTTTCTTCCCCTTGTGCGGAAGCCAGAGACGGCCGGGAGCCGTCCGCCTCAGTATTTCCAGGCGGTGCCGGTGCCTCGGTATTGCTCGACAGGAATGGGCTTGATGCCGGCTCGCATGTGGTCGGTGTAGAGCTGGCCATAGAGGTGGTCGACCTCGTGGGCGACGAGTCGCGCGATACCGCGTTCGAAGAGGGTGATTCGCTTCTCTCCGGTGATGTCGGTGTGCTCGACGTGGATGGCCAGCGGCCGGGGCACCATGCCGCGCACATCGAAGAGGCTCAGGCAGCCCTCGTAGTGCTCATCCGTATCCGGGCTGGTCTCGATGATCTGCGGATTCAATAACGTGATCGCCTGCCCGTCCGGGGTGCGCACGATCGCTGCGGCCCTGCTGATGCCAATCTGCGGGGCGGCGATGCCCATGCCCTTGCCGAACACATGCACCTGTGCCACCCGTTCCGCCGCAGAGTTGAGCTCCGCGATGACCCGGCGGGCGTCCTCGGCCTCGGTGGGCAGGTCAAACGGGCGCGCGATCTGACGCAGCACGGGATCGCCGTCCTGCGCAATGCCCAACCCGCGCATGATCTCGCTTGGCGCGACGCTGTCCATGTCGGTGTCGGTGTGCCCCCGGAAGTCCCATTCCAGCCGGTACCGCGCATGTAGCGGCGGATGGTCAGTCGACCAGGAGTGCACCTGCCTCCCTTCGCTGGTGTGGCGCTGGATCGGAGTTCGGAACGGTAGTGCCTCGGCAGTCATCGAGGTTTCCAGCCCCCACACCGATGCCCGTAGTTCTCCGGGAAAATCAAGCTGAACCGACAATCGGTTGGTCGGCAACCGCACCGCACGTTGGAACCAGTTTCCCCAGTGTTCGCCGGAGACGGTGTACTCGTACTCGATCCAACACGACTCTCCCGGATAAAGCGGGAAATGACTGTTGTCCCGGGAGAAGAGCAGCCACACCTCTTTGAATGCGTCACGATCGTGGTGCGGAGTCCAGTCCATCGGGTTGATCCGTCCCTGGCTGTACCAGGCATGGAGATCGATTTCATCCCAGGTGAGTGGATTCTCCTGATAGAGTTGGTTGGATCGCTCTGGATCACCCGGGTAGCGGTCGACCGAGATCCTGATCAGGTACCGAGTCACTGGATCGGTGCCGCCGTTGACCAGCCGTCGACGCTGGGTCAATCGGTAGGTTCGGCCATCGAAGTAGAGGCTCGCATCATCGTGGTCGACGACCAGGTTGCCGGTCTGATCGGCCGGTTCGATCGTGACCGGAGGGCGCGCTTCCAGTACCCGAGTTGCTTCGAAGGCATGGAACGCCTGCCGGAGCGCACCTCCCGCACGCAGAGCTGTTTCGGCGTGCGCAGCAAATTCCCGTGAGGGCTTTTCAGCGCCGGACTCGACCTTCGACACGTACGGTCGGCTGTACCCAACGGCTTTGGCCAACGCCGCACGTGACAGCCCTCGCACATCCCGCCACCGACGCAGTTCCAGCGCAAACACGTTGACTTGGGACAGCATCTCGCCTGCTGGGGTGTTGGGGTCTGTCACCGTCGCAGCCTCCCATCGTGCGAACCGTGCGTGTGCGTGAGCGCACCGTGAGCTAGCGCTGAGCCTAGTGGAACACGACCATCAGGTGCCGTAATACCCACTGTGACAAGCAAAGAAATGTCAGTGCCCTGCCGGGATGAGCGGGAGCGGCGCGCTTTTGTCAACGTGACGGCGACCGGGGCGAGTGTGGTGTTGGTGCCGTCGCGGCCGGGGGCGTTGCGGTTCGAGCCGCTACGCGCCGGTCGGCTGCGGGGGCTCTTGCGGAACGTGCTGGCAGGTCTCGATCAGCCGGCCGGCGAACGGCCACGAGTATCGACTGTGGACAGTCGTCCGATCGCGGCTCGGGTGCGGGTGGTCCTGTGAGGGCGAATCGTCCGACCTATCCGACGGCGGCGTGGGTGCAGGCGCAGGTGGTCATGCGGGCCGGCGACCAGGTTCTGGTCACCCGAGGCCGGGGCACCCGGCGATGGACATTCCCGTTCGACCTCGTGACCGTCGAGGAGACCGTCGAACAGGTCGTGCGACGGCTGGTACGCGACCAGGCCGGTCTCCGCGCCGACACGCTCGATCTTCAGGCGGTCATCGAGCGCGGCAGCACGATCGACTCCGACGACCACGGCGTGACCCTGCTGTTCCAGACCGTTCTGCCGCCGGCGGTTCTCAACCGCCCGCCCAGGGACGGTCTGCTCTGGCTCAACCCCACCGAACTTGAGGCGCTGAACCTCTACCCACCGCAACTCCGCGAGCTGATCCGACCGGGCACCGATCCCTGGTACCCGCTCGGAATCTGACGCACGACAGGGAGAAACCGACATGGATCAGCAGGTCATCGAGGCCAACCTCAGCCTCCGCATCAACACCGACGGCGCCTACCCCGAGATCGGCTTCTACCAGGCCAGCCCCACTCACTTCCGCCTGTACGTCCAGGCCCCCGACGGTTCGGGCCGCGTCGACTTCGTCCATCTGGGCACGAACTGGGATCGATCCGCCCGAGTTCTCCGGCTTATCGCCGACCAGGCCACCCGCATGGCCGAAGAACTCGACGCGACCGCACCCAGCCTGACCACCTGATGGTCAGCGTAGGAGGCGGCGGGCCAGTTTGCCGGTGGCGGAATGTGGCAGGGTGTTGGCGAACTCGACCTGGCTGGGCACCTTGAACCGGGCCAACCGCTCGGCGCAGTAGGCGACCACGTCGTCCGCGGTGATCGTGGCGCCCGGCTCGGGCACCACGATCACCTTGACGGCCTCGCCGCTGCGCTCGTCCGGCACGCCGACGGCCGCCGACTCCGCCACGCCCGCCAGGCCGGCGAGAGTGTGCTCGACCTCGTGCGGGAAAACGTTGAAGCCATTCACGATGATCAGGTCGTTGGCGCGCTCCACCAGGTGGAGATCGCCGTCCTCGTCGAGATAACCGATGTCGCCGGTGCGGAACCAGCCCTCGGCGTCCGGGCCGCGGTCGCGCTTCGGCCAGTAGCCACTGAAGAGGTTGTCCCCGCGCACCGACACCAGCCCGGTGCCGTCATCGTCCTCCGGCATCGGCTCGCCGTCGGTGTCGACCAGCCGCAGCTCCACGCCGGGTAGCGCGCGACCCACCGACCCGGCCTTGGGGTAGCCGGTGACCAATGTGGACGTCAGCACCGGCCCGGTCTCGGTCATGCCGTAGCCCTCGTAGACCGGCACCCCGGTGATCCGGCGCATCTCGTCGGACAGTCCCGGATCCAGCGCGGCCGCGCCGGAGGTGAACAGCCGCACGGTCACCAGCGCGGACCGCAACCGTTCCTCGGGCACGCCCAGCAGCGCCGAATACATCGGTGGCACGCCGACCATCGCGGTCACCCGGTGCTGCTCGATCGCGCTGAGCGTCTCGTCCACCCCGAACCGGGGCAGCAACACCAGGGTCGCGCCGGCGGCCGTCACCTGGAACAGGCCCGGCCCGAGGCCGTAGGCGTGGGACAGCGGCAGCGCCAGCAGCACCCGGTCGGCGGCGGTCACCGGCGCTGGCCGGAGCGCCGCGCACTGCCAGATGTTCGCCAGCAACGCCCGGTGCGACAGCAACACACCGCGCGCCACGCCGGAGGTGCCGGAGGTGTAGCAGAGCACCGCGATGTCCTCGCCGCCGCCGATGGTGTCGACGGGCGCGGGATTGCCGCTGACCCGCCCGGGCGCCGGCAGCACGCGCGCCCGGATCGGCGGCATGTCGGCGGCGTCCGGGTCCACCGTGCCCGGATCGCCGACCAGGACGGTCGCGGAGCAGTCGGCAAGCAACGCACGGACGGCGCGGCCTGGCAGGTCCAGGCTCATCGGCACCACCACGGCGCCGACCCGCAGCGCGCCGAACACCGCCAGGCAGTACGACGCACCGGTGGCCAGCCGCACGGCCACCCGGTCGCCCGGCCGAACACCGGCCTCGACCAGCGCGGCGGCATGTGCGTTGACGGCCGCGTCGACCTCGCTCCAGCTCAGCGTGTCGCCGCTGATGGCGTCCACGAAGGCGGGGTAGTCCGGGCCGCGTTCGGCGGCCAGGGAGACGAGTTCGGCCAGGTTGGCGGCCTTCTCGGGCGAGATCGCGGTCATGCCGTGAGTGTGGCACCTATCACGGCTTCATGACATCTCGGTCGGGACTCACATTTCGGGGTGAGTGAGACCTACTCGTTGGTAGAAAGTTCACCTATGCTAGGTCAACCTCGGGGTGCCGAGGGCGACACGAGGGAGTGGCGATGCGTGCACTCGCCCGTAGCGGTGGGGCGCGGTTCACCGGGGATGGCCGGGATGATGAAGACCGGCATGTCTCCGTGACCATGGCCGACCTCGATCCCTCGGCACTGGTGGCCGGCCCCGACAGTCTGGACAGACCCGGTCGCCACCCGATCCCCGAACCGCCGGGAGGCGGGACCGAACCCTTGGAACTGTCCACCGAAGCGCCGGACGATCCACCCGCCGACTCGTCCTGGGTGCTGGTCCAGGCAGCGCAGCGCGGCGATGCCGAGGCCTTCGGCGGGCTCTACGACAAGTACGTCGACGTCGTCTACCGGTATGTGCTGCACCGGCTCGGCGACCGCGCCGTGGCCGAGGATCTGACCAGCGAGACCTTCCTGCGAGCCCTCCGCCGGATCGGCTCGATCAGCTACCAGGGTCGCGACGTCGGTGCGTGGTTCATCACAATCGCGCGCAACCTGGTGCTCGACCACCTCAAGTCCAGCCGGTTCCGGTTGGAGATCAGCACCGCCGAACCGACCGAGGTGCCCGGGCTCCAGTCCGGTCCCGAGGCCACCGTGCTGGCCAGGGCGGCCAGTGCCGAACTGCTCCGCGCGATCGCCTCTCTGGGCGCTGACCAGCGGGAATGCGTTGTCTTGCGATTTCTGCACGGACTTTCGGTGGCCGAGACGGCCGCCGCGATGGACCGCGGCGAGGGCGCGATCAAGGCGTTGCAGCATCGCGCGGTGCGGAGGCTGGCGCAGTTACTGCCAGCCGAATACCACCCGGTCGGCTGACCCTCGCTCGCCCGCCGCCCGTAACTCGTTTACATTCCGCTCGTTGTCGGGGTCGACATCGGCCAACGGAGCGAATCGTGAGTGTAGGCAGGACATCCGCCGGACGGCATCGGACCGAGAGGTTCGCCCGGGCCGTGGACCTGCCGCCGGGCCGGTCAGCGGACGAGCCGCCCGATCAGTCCGGGACCGAGTCCGACACCTCGAAGTCCGGCACCTCGAAGTCCGGCACCTCGAAGTCCGGCACCGAGCAGCCCGCACGACCCGATGACCTGGCCGATGATCTCGCGGTCGTGACGACCCTGCGAAGAGCCGGCGCCGAGGTCCGGGCCGGCACCGCGATCGACCCGGAAACCCGGACCCGGGTGCGCGCCATCGTGCTGGCCGCCGCCGAGAAGAGCGCGGCCGAGGCCGCGCGGGTGGAGGCCGCCAAGGCGAGCGCCGCCATGGCCGGCAGGCATGCGGCGGGTCGGCACCGTAAGGCGCCCAGCCGGCGCGGCAAGGTGTTGATCGCGTTGGCCGCGGTCGCCTGCGTGGTGCTGGCGCTGGCCGGCATGACGTTCCTGATCAGCCGGCACGCGCTGCCCGGCCAGGCGCTGTATCCGGTGAAACGCACCGTCGAGGCGGCGGCCCTGGACCTGACCCTCGGGGATGAGGCCAAGGGGCTCAAGCATCTTCAGTACGCGACCGACCGGGTGACCGACGTGGAGACCATGCTCGGCGCGAGTTCGGGAACCGTCGGCGACTACCAGTCCGCGCTGGCCGATTTCGACGCCGACGCCACCGCCGGTTCGACGACCCTGACGGTATTCGGCGCCGACAACAATCCGCAGGCGCTCGACGCGCTGCGGGACTGGTCCGGCACGCAGGCCGGCCGGCTGCTGCTGGACCGCACCATGCTGCCGGTCTCGGACCGATCGGCCGCCAACGACAGCATCGCATTGGCCAACCGGATCCGGCAGCGCGCGATCGATCTGCTGGCCAGGACGTCCTGCTTCACGGTCACCTCGAGCTCGGCCGACGATATCGGCGCGCTGCCCGCCACCGGTCCGTGCGACGGCAAGCCGAGCGCCGCGAGCGCGTCGCCGGTGTCCGGCACGCCGGCCAGCAGCCCGCCCAGCACCAGCACCAGCAGCCGAGCCGGCCAGCCGGGCGCCCAGAGCGCACCCATCACCGGCACGCCGACGACCACCCCCACGCCGGGCAACCCGCTCAACCTCAACTCGCTGCTGAACATCCCGGCGACGACGCCCACCACCGGGTCGCCAACACCGAGGGCGCCCGCGACGCAGGGCGGGGCGCCGACGACCACCACGACACCCGGTGGGCTGACACTGCGGCTGCCGCTGATTCCGCTGACCATCTCGCTGCCGCCGCTGAGGCTGCTGGGCGGATGACTTCGATCACGCCACTCGATCGGAGCAAATGGCGAGCCATCCCATCAGGTTGAGGGAATCCTGTGACACTCAGGCCGTAGGCTGGTCATGGACGCTCCGGCGATAGGGGATCACGTCCCAATCGCCACGGCGTTTTGGCCCGTACCGATCTACCAGGAGGCGCCACGGTGCCACTCAGGGGTGACGGCACGCCCAGCGCGGAACGCGACCGCGCCGCCGAAGTAGCCGGGGAGGCGGCAGCGGAAGCGGCGCTGGCCGGGGCCGCGCTGGCCTCAGCGTCGGCCAGCACCGACCACCCGGTGCCCGTGCCGACCGACCTGACCGCGGCGGCGTTCTTCGACGTCGACAACACCATGATGGTGGGCGCGTCGATCTTCCATTTCGCCCGCGGACTGGCCGCCCGGAAGTACTTCAGCACGTCCGATCTGGCCGGCTTCGCCTGGCAGCAGGTGAAGTTCCGGATCGGCGGCAAGGAGACCCCGGAGAACATCCAGGCCAGCCGGGAGCAGGCACTGTCCTTCGTGGCCGGGCGCAACGTGGCCGAACTCATCTCGCTGGGCGAAGAGATCTACGACGAGATGATGGCGGAGAAGATCTGGGCGGGTACCCGGGCGCTGGCCCAGATGCACCTGGACGCCGGACAGCGGGTCTGGCTGGTCACCGCGACTCCGGTGGAACTGGCCCAGATCATCGCGCGCCGGCTCGGCCTGACCGGCGCGCTGGGCACGGTCGCCGAGTCGGTGGACGGCTTCTACACCGGCCGGCTGGTCGGCGAGATGTTGCACGGCAAGGCCAAGGCGCACGCCGTGCGCGCGCTGGCCGCGCGGGAGGGTCTTGATCTGCGCCGGTGTACCGCGTATTCGGACTCGTCCAACGACATTCCGATGCTGTCGGTGGTCGGCACGGCGGTGGCGGTCAACCCCGACGTGAACCTGCGCGAGCTCGCGCGCAAGCGCGGCTGGGAGATCCGCGACTTCCGCACCGGTCGCAAGGCGGCCAAGATCGGCGTGCCCTCGGTGCTGGGCGCCGGCGCGCTGGCCGGGGCGGTCGCGGCCGGCATGGCGTACCGACGCCGCAATCCGTGACCGCCCCGGCGCCACCAGACTTCTGACGCTCGGGCTACTGATGCCGGGCGATCAACCCTGTGGCGCGTACGGCGGCTGCGCCGGGTAGCCCTGCTGCGCGTACGAAGACTGCTGCGGTTGTTGCTGGGGCTGGGCCTGCTGCGCGGCCTGCGGCGGCTGTTGCTGCTGCGCGGCGTACTGCTGGCGTGGGTCCGGCTGGCCCTCGGGCACCAGGAACACGGCGGTGCCGTAGGAGGCGATCTCACTGGCCGTCTGACCGATCTCGTTGCAGTCGAAGCGCATCGCCAGCACCGCGTTGGCGCCACGCGCCATGGCCTCCTGGCACAGCCGCTGCAGCGACTCGTACCGGGAGTCCGCCAGCAACTTCGTCAGACCCTTGAGTTCACCGCCGGCCATGGCCTTGAAGCCCGCACCCATGTTGGAGAACATGTTGCGGCTGCGCACGGTCAGGCCGAAGACCTCGCCAATCACATGCGCCACCCGGTAACCCGGGACATCGTTCATCGTCGACAGCAGGATCGGGAACTGCTGCGGAATCGGTTGACCCATGGCGGGCAGCCTACCGACGATCGAGGTCGTCAGCCGAAAAATGTGCTGCGGCGCTGGGAAAGCAGCCGGTACAGGGTGAGCTGGATGGTCTCTCGCACCTGGTCGGTCAGGTTGAACACCAGCATCGGGTCGTCGGCCGCGGCCTCGCCGAATCCGTCGGTGCGCATCGGCTCGCCGAACTCGATGTACCACTTGGACGGCAACGGAACCATCCCCAGCGGGCCGAAGAACGGGAACAGCGGCGTGACCGGAAAATACGGCAGGCCGAATAGTCTGGCCAGCAACGGGATCTCGCCGATCTTCGGGTAGATCTCCTCGGCGCCGACGATCGAGCAGGGCACGATCGGTACCCCGGCGCGCAGCGCCGCCGCCACGAACCCGCCTCGGCCGAACCTCTGCAGCTTGTACCTGTCCCGGAAGGGTTTTCCGACGCCCTTGTAGCCCTCCGGCCACACCCCGACCAGTTCGCCGCCACAAAGCAACCGCTCGGCGTCGGCATTGCAGGCCAGGGTCTGGCCGGTCTTGCGCGCCATCGGGCCGAGCACCGCGGTGCGGAACACCAGATCGGCGCCGAGCATGCGCAGATGCCGGTGGGTGGGTGTGTTGTCGTGCACCGCGACGGCGGCCATCACGGAATCCAGCGCCACCGTGCCGGAATGGTTGGCCACCAACAGCGCGCCGCCCTCGGCTGGCAGGTTGTCGGCGCCGAACACATCGACGCGGAACCAACGTTGGTAGATCTGCCGCAACGCCGGCAGAACGATGTTGTCGGTCAGTTCGGCGTCGAATCCGAACTCGTCGATCGTGTACTCGCCGGTGATCCTGCGGCGGGTGAACGCGATCAGGTCGGCGAGCGCGTCCGCGAGCTGGGCGGGCGACCGGGGTGGTTCGGGTTTTGAGTCGTCAGCCGGCTCGGGTGCCGGCGTTGGCCGCGGCCGCCTGCCCTGCTGGGCGCCGTTGATCAGCGGGATTACTCGCGCCTGCGCCATGACGACGACCGTCCTTCCTGATCCCCCGCGAGGGTCGAGGGCTGTCAACGGAACCGCTCGACCAGATCCAACATGCCTCGCTCGGCGGCGTTCACCACTTTCGGGTCTACCACCGGGCGCAGTCCCCTGCCGCGCACGTAGTCGTCGAACGCGTCCCGCGTCGTCCACTTCGGAGTGAAGCCGAACCGCTTCTTGAGCCGCGTGGTGTCCAGCACCCTGCCGAAACTGAGATAACGCACCTCCTCGGGACCGAGATCACCGAGGTGTAGCCGGCGGAAGATCCGGCCGCCATTACCAAGAACCGGTCCGGGCACCGGCACCGCGACCCTGCCGGCGCGCCGAATCGCCTGGGACAGCAGCAGAATCCCGTCACCGCCGACGTTGAACACACCGGGCAGTTCCCGCGTCGCCGCGCGGTACAGCACGGCCAGCGCGTCCTCGGGATGCAGTAGCTGCAGGCGGCCGTCCCGGCCGAAGGTCATGGGCACCACGCCGGGCAATGCGAAGTACCGCGTCAACAGGTTGTCCACGCCCGGGCCGATCAGGTTGCAGAACCGCAGCAGGGTGATCGACACGTCCGGCCGGCGCCGGCCGAACCCCCGCACGTAGCCCTCGACCTCGCTGAGGTCCCTGGCGTAACCGGAGGTGGGCAGTTCGGTGGGCGCCATCTCCTCGGTGAACTCGGCCGGGTCGGCGGGCCCGACCCCGTACACCGCGGAGGTCGACTTCACGACCAACGTGCGCACCTGCGGGGCGCGCTGGCAGGCGGCCAGCAGCTGCATGGTGCCGATGACGTTCATTTCCTTCTGCAGCGCCCGGCCACCGGCGCCCTGCGGGCGGATGGTGAGCGAGGCGTGCACGACGGTGTCCACATGCGCGTCGGCGATCAGCTTGCCGATCAACGGATTGCGGATGTCCGCCCGGACGAATTCGGCACGGCCGAGCCGCGCGTCCATCTCCGCGGAAGGGGCGACGGTGTCCACCCCGATGACCCGGGTGCAGTCGGGATCCTCGGCCAGCCTCGCCGCGAGGCGGCCGGCGAGGTAGCCGCTGACTCCGGTGACCAGAACGACCTTGGCTGCCATCCGAATCCCAACCGTTGCCCTCAGGATCACTCTACGCAGCGCACCCGGGTTGTCCACAGTGACGGGCGGACACCGATCGGGTCACGGGGACGGCGATCGGCCCGTCCCGCGCGTCCGGCGGAACGGGCCGGCGGCCCAGGCTTCGAGTTACTTGCCCTGCTTACGACGCGCGTGACGGGTCTTCCGCAGCAGCTTGCGGTGCTTCTTCTTCGACATGCGCTTGCGGCGCTTCTTGATGACCGAGCCCATGCGGCTACCTCACTGTCGTCGTTCTTGCGTCGTTACTGTCGGTGGCGGTCTGTCCAGCGGCACGGCGGGCGTCACCCCGGGACAGTCGGCCCCACCGGGGCGTGCGCGCGAACAGCCAGTTTAGCTGTACGGTTCGCGCACACCGCGACCGGCCCGAGACGCCGCCGGTGCGCGCCATCATCGCGCGCTCAGCCCGCGTCGTAGTAGGCGTTGCGCAGGTACTCGTGCACCGCCCGCTCGGGCACCCGGAAGGACTTGCCCACCCGGACCGCCGGCAGGTCACCGCCGTGCACCAGCCGGTACACGGTCATCTTCGACACCCGCATCAGCGCGGCGACCTCGGCCACCGTCAGAAACTCCACCTGATCCAGCGTGGGCGGGCCGTTCTCCTTGCGATGGATCGACTTCGGCGTAGACATGGCTCACCGCGTCCTTCGACACGCGTCGCGCCGTCGGCTTCCCCACCGGCGGTACCGACACGCACGTGCTCTGTCGAGAGTAGCG
>DASVLX010000010.1:0-17698 GCA_036384655.1 Pseudonocardiaceae bacterium | reverse complement strand
CCTCGTCCGCGGCCGCCTGCAGTGCGGCGGTGTCGGTGAGCGAGGCGTTCAGGCCGGACAGGCCCGGCTGCGGCTGCACCGCGGTGGCCAGATCGAACTGTGCCGGGTCGGGCATGTTGGCCTTGGCCGTGGCCGCGATCTCACCCTGCTGGTTCAACTGGACACCCATGAACTGCGCGGTCTGCGAGGCCTTGCCGCACCAGTCGATGAGCTGCGTGATGGCCGACCGCGCGGTGTCGGCGGCGGTGCCCTGCCAGCCGTCGTGGGTCGCCGCGAGCTGGGCGTGCAGCGAGTTCGCCGCCTCCAGCATGTTGTTGCCCACCTGCACCCAGTCGTCCGCGACGGAGTACACGGTGCTCGGGTCGTTGTTGGTACACACCGCGTCGTACAACTGGGGCAGCGTCATGGCGGACCAGTTGGTGCCGCCGGGGACCACCCGGTCGGGGCCGATCCGCACCAGATCGTTGAGCCAGGTCGGGGCAGCGGTTTCCGAGGTGACTTGATGTTGTGTGTCGCTCACAGCGCCAATCCCTGTTGATAGTCCTGCTATCGGTCTTTGTCCCGCCGGGACGGTCAGCTCGTCGCGATCCCGTTGACGGAGCCCTGGATGGTCTCCTCATTGGCCTGGTACCGCTGCATGGCCTGGGTTACCGCGTCGATGGTGTAGGAAATGCCCTGTTTGTAGAGGTCGAGGACACTGGCCAGCCCGGTGGTGTCACCGTCGGCCCGGCCCATGAATTTCGCCGCCATCGCGTCACCGACGGGGTTGTTTCCCAACGGCAGCGCGCGGGTCAGGCCACTCACGGTTCCGCGCCACTGGTCAATGGAGTCACTGTGCGTGCGCAGGGAGGCCAGTAGTTTGGTGCCGGTCTCTGGATCGAGCACAACCTGACCCGACTGCACGGCAGCGTCGAGTTGTGCCAGGTTCGTCACCACGGTCTGCAGTTCGGTGAAGTTCTGGCTTGTGTCGAGTTGGATGTTCGCGTCCTGGCTCATGGATCTCCCGTTCGGTCCTGTCAACAGGCGCACACGACCGCTACGGCGTCGCACCGATGTCACGATCCACCAGGCGAATCAGCAGTTGTTCAGCAACAGATCATCAGGCGATCGACAGAGTGCTGGCGCCCGGACACTGTCAGTCCGTAGAGTTCAAATCGTCATCCAGTCGTCACAAGCTAAACGGCTGTCCCTCGCGCGTCAGGGGGATGCGAAATGCTCCAGGATCTCCGGTTCGGCGTTCTGGGCCCGGTATGGGCCCGGCGCGACGGCATTGACCTGGCCGTCGGCCAGCCACAACAACAGGCCGTTCTGGCCATGCTGCTGTTTGCCCGGGGAAGAGCGGTCTCGCCGACGGAGCTTGTTGACGGCCTGTGGGGAGAAAACCCACCGAGTCGCGCCATCGGCGCGGTGCGGAATTACGCCTATCGGTTGCGGCGCGTGATCGAACCGGACCCATCCAAGCCGGTAATACTCCGTTCGGCTGGCAGCGGCTACCTCCTGGACACGAAGGCCGACGCGGTTGACGCCACTCAGTTTGAACGACTGGTAAATGACGCGGTTCGGGTTCGTGACGGGAAAGAAAACGACACGGCTGAGAAGGCCTCGGAGGCGCTCCGCCGGGCACTGGCGCTGTTCGCCGGCGAGCCACTGGCCGGCGTTCCCGGTCCGTACGCGCACGCCCAGCGAGCGCGGTTGATCGAGCGCCGGCTCGCCGTGCTGGAGGAGCGGATCGAGGCCGATCTGCATGCCGGGCGGCACGCGGTCGTCGCCGCCGAACTCTCCGGCCTGCTCGCCGAGCATCCGCTTCGCGAACGCCTGTTGGCGCTGCGAATGCTCGCGCTGTACCGGTGCGGGCAGCGGACCGAGGCACTGAACGTCTACACCCAGGGTCGCCGCCGGTTCGTCGCGGAGCTGGGCGTCGAGCCCGGGCGGGAACTGCGTGAACTGCACACCCGCATCCTGGCCGGTGAGGACCCCCGCGAGGCACGGCAGGAGCGTCAGCCCGAGGTGGTCGCGCCCCAGCCTCGCGCACCGCGGCCCAGCCAGCTGCCGCCCGAGACACCGGACTTCACCGGCCGCGATCTGGCGATCGGACGGGTGCGCGACTCGCTGCTGCGCCGTCTCGAATCGGCCGTGCCGATCTCGGTGATCACCGGCCTCGGCGGGGTGGGCAAGACCGCGCTGGCGGTGCGGGTCGCGCATCGGATCAAGGAGCGGTTCCCGGACGGTCAGCTCTACGCCCAGTTGCGCGGCATGCGGGACCGGCCCACGCCGCCGGGAGTCGTGTTGAACTCGTTTCTCCACGCGCTCGGCATCCCGGACAGGATCATCCCGGAGAGCGTGGAGGAGCGGTCCGCGCTACTGCGTTCCGTGCTGGCGGACCGCCGGGTGCTGATCGTGCTGGACGAGGCCCGTGACGCGGGGCAGGTCCGGCCGCTGCTGCCCGGATCGCCAGGATCCGCCGTGCTGATCACCAGCCGGGCCAAGCTCGCCGGTCTGCCGGGATCCTGGCGATGCGAACTCGGCGTACTGGACACCTGCGAGGCGCTGGGCCTGGTGCGCAAGATCGTGGGGGATCAGGCGGTGGCCGCCGATCCGATCGCCGCCCGCACGTTCATCGACGCCTGCGGCCGGTTGCCGCTCGCCGTCCGGGCCGGCGCCACCCGGCTGGCGTCACGTCCACATTGGACTTTGTCGCTGCTGGCCGACCGGCTGTCCGACGAACACCGCCGGCTCCCCGAACTGCGGATCGACGATGTTGCCGTGGACACCGCCTTCCAGTTGGGCTACGACCAACTCGATCCCGAACTGGCCAGGGCGTTCCGGCTGCTGTCGCTGTCCAGCCTGCACGGCTTCTCCCGGTACTCCGCCGCCGCCGTGCTGGACACCTCACCGGAGGAGGCCGAGCGGCTGTGCGACGGGCTGGTCGACCTGAGCATGCTGGGGTCGACGGGTCCCGGCCGGTACCGGTACCACGACCTGCTGCGCCTGTTCGCCCGGCAGCGCGCCGAGACGACCGACACGCCGGATGACAAGGTCGACGCGGTCAGCAGACTGATCGACTTCCACCTGACCGTCGCGCTGACCGTCATCGGATGCGGGATCGACAACAACGTCCTGCCGCTGTCACTCGCCGAGATCGTCTACGCCGGCATGCCACTGGCGGACATGTCGGCGGTCCGCACCTGGCTGACCGACACGGCCGGCGACGAACCGGCCGGCCGGCATACCGCCGGCGACAACCTGTACCGGCTGGTGCAGTCCGTCGAACTGGACTCGATCGCCGGACTCGACGAGACGGTGGCGCGGCTGCTCTGTGCCGCGTCGCAGCGACAGCGGGCGGTGGTCCGCCGTTCTCACGTGGAACGCAGGCTGGCGGGCACCGCCCTCAGTCCCGAGGCGCCGGCGGCCATCGAGAGCCGGCTGGCCAAGGTCCGGACATCGTGTCCGCCCGGCGATCCCCGGCTGCGGGCGCAGATCGCGTTCGTCGCCGCCACCGCGGCCACCATGCGCGGACACGCGCGCGAGGCCGGGGCCAGCTATCGGAGCGTGCTGGCGCTGAGTGGCGCGGCCGGCGACGGCAGGGGCGAGGTACTGGCCACCGTCGGCCTGGGCCGCGCGCTGGCGATGCTCGGCGAGTTCGAGGAGGCGTACGAACTGGCCGAGCGGGCGGCGGGGTTGGCCCGTGATCGCGGCGACCAGCATGCCGAGGCGTTCGCGGCGCATGTGTTCGGCCAGATCGCCCAGCTGCGAGGCGACGACGAGCACACGGCTGCTCAGCGCACGGCTTCCATCCGGCTGTGGTTCGCGGTGAAGCAACCCGTTCCCGAACAGACCCCCTGGATGCCGGGCGGTGTCTTCGCCCGGACCGCGCCGAAGGGTGGGATGGGTGCCTGGCTGGGCATGCTCGGGCACGCACTGGCCGACCTCGACCGAGCCGAACAGGCTCGGGCCTGCTGGCAGGAGGCCGCCGATCTGCTCAACGGTGTGGCCGACGCCGACACCGCGGAGATCCGCTCGCTGCTGGCCGCCCTGCCGTGATCCGGCGCATCCCGGCCCGTCAGTGACGAATCGGCGGGCGGGACGGCGAGCGGCGCGGCGGAGCGAGCTCACCCTGTGACGAAACACTCCCGGGCGGTCGCCCGTAACCCGGCCGATACCTCGCCAGTTTTCCAGACAGTTGGTTCGGGTTGAACGAGGAAGGTACGCCCGACGGCGTCAAGATGAAAGATGCAAATTCACCCAGACAGATCACGAATAGTCCGATCGAATGACACAACCAAGCGAACCGGCCACCAAAAGTCACCGACCGCGCTGATCGGGCCGTATGGTTAGGACGTTAGATTAAGTCATGGGGTGGCTAGACTCTCAGTCTTAAGCGATTCGTGGCAGCGATCCGATCCGGCTGTCGTCGAAGATGGTTGGTTCTGCCAGGGAGGGACCGCATCATGGAACGCGTCCGATCCTTTTCCCAGGGTAGGCCGCTGACCTGGGCGGACCTGGAGTCATTTGACGATGACGGGTACCGCTACGAGATCGTCGACGGGACACTGCTGATGAGCCCGTCACCCCGACCCCTTCATCAGCGCGTGGTCGCCCGGCTGCTCACCGTCCTCGGCGAGCACTGCCCGCGCGATCTCGAAGTGCTACCCGCTCCCGTGGATGTCGTTCTGGCCGATGACACGGTGCTGATCCCGGACGTCGTCGTCGGCCGGCGGGCGGACTTCGGCCCGCGCGGCCTGATGGGAGCGCCCACCCTCGCGGTCGAAGTGATCTCCCGCAGCAGCCGGCTGATCGACACGCGACTCAAGCCGGCCCGCCTGGCCCAGGCGAACTGCCCGCACTACTGGGTCGTTGATCCGAATGTCCCGGAGATCAGGTGTTTCTCACTCGGGGATGCCTGCTACGCCGAACGGGTAGTCCTGTTGGGAGAGAAGGTCACGGAGCTCATCGAGCCCTATCCGGTTCGGGTCAGCGCCGAGTACCTCGTCGCCGACTATCCCGACGATCTCGGATAGCGTTCGCGGCCGGTGGCCGGCCGTACCCAAGATCCGAATCGGTTACCCGCGAATCAGATGGCGGGCGGTTGGAATAGATCACTCAGGCCGGCGACGAACGCGAGATCTCCCCTGACCCGCAGGCCACCGGACATGAGCAACATCGCGGCCGTGGCGTTGCCGGTGATCAGCCGCAGAAAGTTGGCTGGATTGACGGTGATCGTGACGCGCGGAAATCTCGTTTTCACCGCGTTCACCACGCATGTCCCGTTCTCGATGATCGTCTCGTACCAGTCGTAGCCATCAACGCCGGTGCCGCCGGTGAGCCGCCAGTGCACGACCGCGTCGACCCGGCGACCACGATCACCCCGGAAGTACCGCCCCATCCGGCGGAACATCTCGTCCAGCACCCAGCAGCGCAGTGTCGGCAGGGTCATCACGCCGGCCAACTGGTCGGCCGACGCGTCGCCGATCAACCGGGCGACCGTGGCCGAACTGATCGCCCCCAGATCGAGGAACGCCTCCTCGCGGGCCAGTTTCTCCAGCCGATGCGCCAGCCGGTTCAGTTCGCGGATCCCCAACGCGCGTGGGTCGAGCAGCCCGGCGATCGCCTCCAGGTCAAGATCGGGCGGGACATCGGCACAACACTCGATTCCCTCCGCCCGCTCGACCAGTTTGTGGGCATGCCGGCGATCGGCCGGTCCCACCTCCGAGTCGATGTCCGCCATGGTCACCTCCCGCAACCAGCGTCGAGCTTGACCAACGTACGCGTCGCTGCCCTGGACCTGCAAGAAGACCAGCTAGCCTGAGTGGAACGTCATGTCGGGGCAGTGCACGACACCGGGATCGAAGAGGACTCCGTGGAAGGTCATTCATGTCACCTGACGGCCGGCAGCCCGCGCATGCGAAGCGGCTCCCACGGGAAGTGCGGGAGCGGCAGATCCTCGACGCCGCCGTGACCGTGTTCTCCCGGCGCGGCTACCACGAGGCGTCGATGGACGAGATCTCCGAGGTGGCCGGGGTCTCGAAGCCGATGCTCTACACGTACTTCGGCTCCAAGGAGAACCTGTTCACCGCCTGCATCCGGCGCGAGGCCACGTTGATGCTGGAGGCGGTCGCCAGCGGCGTGAAACCCGGTCCGACACCCGATGTGCAGCTCTGGCAGGGATTGCTGGCGTTCTTCCGGTTCGTGGCGCGCAACCGCGACAGTTGGCGGGTGTTGCACCGGCAGATCATCGCGCAGGGCGGCCCGTTCGCCACCGAGGTAGCCCAGTTCCGGCAGCGAGCGATCCGGTTGGTGGCGACGCTGGTCGCGCGGGGTGGCACCAGCGCCGGGGTGGAGTCGGCCGAGCGGTACGCCGAGGGTCTGGCGGCCGGCCTGGTGGGCGCCGCGGAATCGGTCGCCGACTGGTGGCTCGACCAGCCTCAGCTGCCGCCCGAGTCGATCGCCGCGCAGTTGATGAACCTGACCTGGCTCGGTTTCGGCGATCTGGTCGCCGGCCGGGCCTGGGTGCCACCGGACGACCAGCCACCGGACGACCAGCCACCGGACGACGAGCAGCCCGACACGTAACGGTCGGGTCCGGTTCAGCCCTGGGTATCGACCGGCTCGACGGTGCCCTCCAGGCGTGGCTTCCCGGTCTGCTCATCACGTAGGTCGAACCGGAACCCGTGGTCCTCGGTGCCGTCGCCGCGCACCGCCAGCGTGCTGGGCAGCATGATCGGCCGGACGAACCGGACGTCGATCATCAGGCCGGCTGGCAGCCCCGGGAAGGCGGCCAGACAGCGCGCGACCGCCCACATGCCGTGGCCGATCGCCCGGTTGTACCCGAACAGCCGGGCGGTCAGTGCGGACAGGTGGATCGGGTTGTGGTCACCGGAGATCGCCGCATAACGCCTGCCGACGGTCTCCTCCGCCCGCCAGATCGCGTCCGGCGACGGCAGCGGCGCCTCTCCGGTGGAGAGTTCGGCCGGCCCGCGCGGCGGACGGCCGGCGCGCTGTCCGGTCCGGGCCAGGCGCAGATAGGTGCTGACCTCGGTCCACACCACCGTGCCATCCACCAGCACCTCGCTGACCAGGTCGAACTGATGGCCTCGGCGGTGCGGGCGTAGTTCGCCGGCACGCACTCGCAGCGTCAGTGGCTCATCGACCCGCAGCGGACGAACCTGGGTGATCTTGTTCGACAGGTGCAGCTGACCGATCAGGCCGAACGGGAAGTCATCATCGGTCATCAACCTGATCTGCAGCGGGAAGACCAACAGATGCGGATAGGTCGCCGGAAGCTCGTCGGAGGCCCGGAAACAGCACAGCTCCTGGTACGCGGCAAGATTCTGCCGGTCGACCGGCACGTTCCGGAGGACGTACCGGGTGTCGGGCAGCCCGCGTTCGGCGTGGTCACGGCCACGGATCTGGGCCAGCGCCGCCTTGCCGAAGAGGACCGACAGGCGCGGCGATGTGGCCAGTTCGCGCAGGATGGGCGTCACGGCGCTCATTCCTACCGGCTACCGGCCGGTAGGTCTACTCATTGGTAGGTACCGGCAATGCGATCATGGTGAGGTCACGGCGGCGGTCCAGACCGGACCTCCCCGGCGCGTCGCCGCCGGTGGGACGCTGTGTTAACCCGAGAGTGTGATAGGCAAGCGATCGCGTTATCCCCTGTCTAACCCATTGGGGCGGCTTTGATCACGATGCGTGAAGTGGCCGACTTGGCCGGCGTGTCGATCACCACGGTGTCGCACGTGGTGAACAACACCCGGCCGGTCGCCCCTGCCACTCGCGACCGGGTGCTCGCGGCGATCGAGCGGACCGGATACGCCGGGGACGCGATAGCTCGATCGCTGGTCACCGGGGGGACCCGATCACTCGGCGTCGCCGTACCGCTGGTCGCGGACCCGCATTTCGCGGAACTGCTGCGGGCCATCGAGAACGAGGCCAGCTCGCGCGGCTATTCGCTGCTGTTCGTGGACACCCACGACGAGGAGGAGATCGAGCGGGCGGCCGTCCGGACGCTGCGCTCGCGACGGGTGGAGGGTCTGCTGCTCTCGCCGTCCCCGGCGGCGCCCGCCGGACTGCTGCCGGCCCTGCGCCGGGCCGAACTGCCCATCGTGCTGGTTGACCGGCTGCCCGAGAACACCGGAACCGATCAGGTCGGACCGGAGAACGTGCAGGCCACCTCGACTCTCGTGCGGCATCTCGCCGAGCGCGGTCACCGCCGGATCGCACTGGTCGGCGGCCCGCTCGCGCTGGCCACCTCCGCCGAGCGGATGCTCGGCTACCGGCTGGGACTCGGCCGGGCCCGGCTGGTCTGGGACGCGGAACTGGCGGTCGGCACCGAGTCCACCGCCGCCGCCGCGGGCGCGGCCATGCGTGCCCTGCTCGACCGGCCCGACCCACCGACGGCGGTGATCGCCGGAAGCGGGACCGCCGCGATCGGCGTGCTGCGGACCGCCCGCGAGCGTGACCTGAAGATCGGTCGCGACCTGGCGGTGGTCGGCTACCACGACGTGGAGTGGGCCGACCTCGTCGACCCACCGCTGACGACCATGGCGGTCCCGGTGGAGGAGATCGGCCGGACCGCGGTGCGGATGTTGCTGGCCAGGATCGCCGACCCGAGCCGTCCGACCGAGACGATCCGCATGCCACCAACGCTGCGGCACCGCCGGTCCTGCGGCTGCGATCTGTAGACGCTGTAGACGGGAGACGGCGAGCAGCCGTGGCGAGGGGCCGTGGTCAGAAAGCCTCAGGATGACCGGTCGGCCTCGGCTCGCTCCAGGAAGGCCGCCGCCTCCAGCAGCATCCAGCCGCTCGTCTGCACCGACAGATCGCGTTCCGGCCGCGGCACCCGGCCCGGCAGCACCGCGACCTTCGCCCACTCCGGGCCGAAAAGCGGTCCGCCCCAGGCGATCGCCCGGTTGCGCCACGCCGCCTCACCGGAGCTGAACACCAACGCCGCGGCCCGCCGACCGGCCTCGGCATACTCGGCGCCGCAGCGCGGCAGGGCGACCGCCGCCTGGGCCAGATAGCGCGCCAGGATTCCGGCGAACAGTCCGCCATCACCGCCACCCTGGCCGCGCACCACCGGCCCGTCCTCGTTCGGCACGGTGAGATGCTCGACCACCGCGTTGATCGTGCGGGCCGCACGGGAAGCCCACCGGCCGACATCGGCGGCGTCGGCGCGGCTGGCCAGTTCGACGCAGGCGCCGAGGAAGACGCCCTGGCAGTAGCTGTAGGTCGTCTTGTCGACCCGCCGGATCGTGCCGTCGGCCCGCACATGCAGGCCATCCCAGACCAGGCCGGTCACCGGATCAACGAGATTCTCCTCGATCCATTCCACGGTGGACCGCGCTCTTTCCAGCGCGGCCGGAACACCACCGTCCTGATCACTACCGTCCTGATCACTACCGTCCTGATCGGACAGTCGAGCGAGCAGGATCGCGGCCGGGCCGTTGGCCGGCACGTTCTTGAAATCGTCCCGGCGGCGCCACCAGATTCCGCCGCCGCCCTGGTCGGTCCACGCCTGCCGCAACTCGCCTGCCAGCGTCAAGACCGCCGGCTGCGGACGCAGCGCACCCGAACGCTGCGCGCGCAGCAGGGCGAGCCCGAGCCAGGCCATGTCATCGAAGTACCGGTTCGTCCAGTGCGTGTTACGCCAGTGAATGCCCCGGACCAGGCGATTGATCGCCGACCGCCGGGCCGGCGATGGGGCTCGCTGGTAGGCGTCGACCAGGCAGTCCAGCACATGTGCCTGCCACCAGTAGTCCCAGTGCATGAACAACCGTCGCTCCGGCGTCGGGGGCCAACTCACCACGGCGATCAGAGTGTCCGGCGCGCCCCAGAGCCGGCGTAGGTGGCGGGCGTGGATCGCCCGTTCGGCCACCCCGGCCCGCGCCGCCCAGAGTCTGGGACTTGGCTGACCACGCCGATTGTTCACTCTTCCATGGTGAGCCCTGGATCGGTCCCGATGCGCCGTGGCGAGCCAGTTTTTCGGAATCCTTTACCAGGCTCTTTCCAGGTCAGCGTGCTGCCGCAGCCACGTGTGCATAACGATACCGGCGGCCACCCCAGCGTTCACCGATCTGGTCGACCCGAACTGTGCGATCGACACGGTCAGTGCGGCGGCCGCCCTCGCCTCCTCCGTCAGGCCCGGACCCTCCTGTCCGAACAACAGCACGCAGCGGCGCGGTATTTCGGTCAACTCAAGCCGGACCGACCCGGGCGTGTTGTCAACCCCGACCACGACCAGGCCCTCGGTGCGCGCGTACCCGGCGAGATCGGCCACATCCGGATGATGTAGCACGTGCTGGTAGCGATCGGTCACCATGGCGCCGCGCCGATTCCACCTCCGCCGCCCGACGATGTGCACGGCCCGCGCGCCAAACGCGTTGGCGGTGCGCACCACCGTGCCGATGTTCAGATCGTGCTGGAAGTTCTCGATCGCCACGTGGAACTCGTGCCGGCGGCCGTCGAGATCGGCGACGATCGCCTCGCGCCGCCAGTACCGGTAGTGGTCAACCACATTGCGCCGGTCGCCGGTGGCGAGCAGCTCGGGGTCGTAGCGGTCGTCGTCCGGCCACGGTCCCGGCCATGGTCCAACCCCGACGGTGCTGCCCCACTCGGTTGGTCCTGCTTCGGTCTCCGGTTCCGCGCTCACCGGCCCACGGTACGAGGCGGCGCCAACCGCTCGGCGCCACCCCCGCGGCGGCCGCGCAGGTAGAGGCCGACCCAGGAGCCCAACACGACCGCGCCGGCGAGGATCTGGACGTAGCGCACGGCGGACGCCGGGTACAGCACGCCGGTGAGGTAGGTGTCGACGAACCCGCCGTCCAGCGAGGGCAGCCCGCCCCGGTGCCGGAGATAGTTCTCCAACATGGTCAACGGGCACGCCACCGGGAACGACAGGCTCACCGCGGCCCAGCCGATGAAGGCCAGGTGCACGAGGAGGGTGCGACGCCACCGCCAGGCGACGAAACCGCCGAAGACGATGTAGGCCATGACCAGGTAGTGCACGGTGACCGTGGCATCGTCGAGTACCCGGAAGAACATGGCCGCCTCCCGTGCCGGAGCCCCAAGATCAGGCTAGGTGCGACCGCACGGTCACGCCACTGGACCGTCCGGCTGTTGTCGCCGGACGGGACCGGTCACAGCCGGCCGGTCACAACCGGCCGATCACAGCCCGAGGTCGGCGAGGTTCAGCAGGGACCGATAGGGCAGCCCGGCCGCCTCGATCGCCTGCCGCGCCCCGGTGTCGCGGTCCACGATGGTGGCCACGCCAACGACCTCCGCCCCGGCCTCGCGCAGCGCGGACACGGCGGTCAGCACGCTGCCACCGGTGGTCGAGGTGTCCTCCACCGCGAGCACCGGCTGGCCACTGACCTCGATGCCCTCGATCTGGCGCTGCATGCCGTGATCCTTGACGGCCTTGCGCACCACGAACGCGTCCAGCACCTCGCCGGCCGCGGCGGCCGCGTGCATCATCGCGCAGGCGACCGGGTCGGCGCCCAGGGTCAGCCCGCCGGCCGCGACATAGTGCCAGTCGGCGGTCAGCTGCCGCAGCAGCCTGCCGATCAACGGCGCGGCGGCGTGATGCAGGGTGACCCGCCGCAGGTCGATGTAGTAGTCGGCCTCCGCCCCCGACGCCAGCGTCACCCGGCCATGTTCCACGGCCAACTCGCTCACCAACCGAGCAAGTTCCGCCTTCGCCGCCTGATCAATCCGCACCACGTTCGCGCTCGCCACGGACTCGTAGCCTAACCTCACCGACATCTCGATCACCGACCCCGGACAGTGCGAAGCCCGCGGTCCCGATGGCCACGTCGGTGATCTCAGCTGCGGCCGCGGCCGGCGAATCCGCCGGCCAGTCTGCGGAGCAGGCCACGAGGCAGCACGCGCACCACCGCCACGACGGCCTTGTAGTGCCAGTCCGGGATCGACACCACACGGCCGCGCCGTAGGTCGGCGAGCGCGGTCGCGACCACTCGGTCGGCGTCCAGCCAGAATCCCGGGGGCACGCGGGGGAGTTCGACCTCGGCCCGTTGGTGGAACTCGGTGTGGGTCAGGCCGGGGCACAGCACCATCAGCCGCACACCCGATCCGCCCAGCGCGGCGGCCAGGCCCTCGGTGAAGTTACACACCCAGCTCTTCGACGCCGTGTATGTCGAGCCACGGCCGGGCAGGAAAGCGGCCACGCTCGACACGTTGATGACCACGCCGGCATGCCGGCTCAGCATGCCGGGCAGCACGGCCCTGGTCAGCCGGAGCACGCTGGTCACATTGATGTCCAACTGCCGCTGCAGCAGATCGATGTCGGCGGTCCAGAACTCGCCGGGCGTGCCGATCCCGGCGTTGTTGACCAGCATCGTGATCGGATTGTCCTTGTCGGCCAACCGATCCTCGATCTTGTGTCGACCGACCGGGTCGGTGAGATCGGCGGGCAGGACGTCGACGCTGACGCCGTTGGCGTCGGCCAGCGCGACCGCGAGGTTTTTCAGCCGTTGTTCGTCCCGTGCGACCAGCACGAGGTCGTGCCCCTCGGCGGCCAGCGCGCGAGCGAATGCCGCCCCGATTCCGGAGCTGGCACCAGTCACGAGCGTGGTGGGCATGACCTTCACGCTAACGACCCGAGCAACCGCCCAGCACGTGGGGCGTCGGCACCGAGCGTGGGGGCAGCGTCAGGAGGCGGAGCCGCGGGCCTGTCCGAGGTGCGGATGCGCGGTGGAATCCTCGCCGTCACCGGTCTCCAGCGGGTCCACCACATCGGCCACTTCGCCGAGGTCGCGCAGCAGGCGTTCCAACCGGGTCGGGCTGGTGTGTGCCGGTGCGGCCGCGACCACCCAGTCGTCCTCGAACCAGACCACCGTGACATCGCCACCGATCTCCTCGGCGGCGTCCACCAGATCCGGCGTGATCAACGCGCGGGCGGCGGCCAGATCGGACACGAACGCGTACCGGGGACCGACCGGACCGAGCAGATCCGGCATCTGCGCCCGCTGGAACGGCACGCTGGGCAACCACAGTTCGATCAGCACGCCGAGCTTGCGCCGACAGCGCACCGCCACCAGCACGGCGTTGGTCTTGCCGTTCGACACATAGTCGAACACGTAGACCTGCCGCCGGCCATCCGCGGTAAACGTCGATCCGGCCACCACATCGGTGGCCGTGCCGGAGCCGTAGTAGGCGATCGCACCGCCGCTCCAACGGGTGGGCAGCACCTGGTCGGTCTCGGCGAACTGCCAACCGCGCAGCGCCGCCCAGCGACGCCGTTCGCGGTCACGTGCCGTACGCTGCGCCTGGTCATGTCCGAGCAGGGTCAGTCCCGCCGCCAGCGCGACCGCTGCGATGGCGAAGAAGACCCACGACGGAATGCCCACAACCACGAGAGTAGCGATTAATCCGTCTCGTGCGAAGATCCTTCTGCCGCCAGTCGGCGATCGCAGGCCAAGTCGTGATGTAACTGTCCGAAATGCGACGGATCGGGCGCACCCTCCGCAACACCACGCTCATGCGGGTGAGGGCGGGTACGCCCGATCGTCACTTCCAGTGTCAGCCAGCCGGATCAACTCGCCAGATCAGCTCGGCACAACGGCCGCCTGGCCGGCCCGACGCACATCCAGGGCGGACTGGTCCTCCAGGGTGTCCACGACGACCTCGTCGCCGTCCCGAATCGCGCCGGACAGCAACTGCCTCGCCAACTGGTCGCCGATCGCCGACTGCACCAGCCGGCGCAACGGGCGAGCCCCGTACACCGGGTCGAAGCCGTTGATCGCCAGCCAGTCCCGGGCCGCCGGGGTGACCTGGAGGGTCAGCCGGCGCTGGGCCAGCCGATCGGCCAACCGCCGCACCTGGATGTCGACGATCGACTCCAGTTCCACTGTGGACAGTGCGTGGAACACCACGATGTCGTCCAACCGGTTCAGGAACTCCGGCTTGAAGCTCGACCGCACCACCGACAACACGGCGTCGGTGCGCTGCCGCTCGTCCAGTGCCTGGTCCGCGATGATCTGCGAGCCCAGGTTGGACGTGAGGATCAGGATCGTGTTGCGGAAGTCCACCGTGCGACCCTGTCCGTCGGTCAGCCGGCCGTCGTCAAGGACCTGCAGCAGCACGTCGAAGACATCCGGGTGGGCCTTCTCGACCTCGTCCAGCAGCACCACCGAATACGGCCGGCGGCGCACCGACTCGGTGAGCTGACCACCCTGCTCATAACCGACATATCCGGGCGGCGCGCCAACCAACCGAGCGACCGAGTGCTTCTCCTCGTACTCGCTCATGTCGATACGGATCATCGCCCGCTCGTCGTCGAACAGGAACGCGGCCAGCGCCTTGGCCAGTTCGGTCTTGCCGACGCCGGTCGGGCCGAGGAACAGGAACGACCCGGTGGGCCGGTCCGGATCCGCGACGCCGGCACGGGCCCGCCGCACCGCGTCGGACACCGCGCGAACCGCCTCGGCCTGGCCGACCACCCGCGAGGACAGTTCGTCCTCCATGCGCAGCAGCTTGGTGGTTTCACCCTCCAGCATCCGGCCGGCCGGAATGCCCGTCCAGGCGGAGACCACATCGGCCACGTCGTCCGGGCCGACCTCCTCCTTGAGCATCACCTGACCGTCCCGAGTGGACTCCCCGGCGGCCTCCAACTCCTTTTCCAGAGCGGGAATCCGGCCGTACCGGAGTTCCGCGGCACGACCCAGATCACCGTCGCGTTCGGCCCGCTCGGACTCGCCACGCAACTGCTCCAACTGACCCTTCAGCTCGCGCACGCGATCGATCGAGTTCTTCTCGTTCTGCCAGCGCGCGGTGAGCCCGGACAGTTCCTCGCGCTTCTCGGCCAGTTCGGCGCGCAGCGCGGCAAGCCGGTCCTTGGAGGCGGGATCGTCCTCCTTGGACAGTGCCATCTCCTCGATCTCCAGCCGGCGCACGGCCCGCTCGACCTCGTCGACCTCGACCGGCCGGGAGTCGATCTCCATGCGCAGCCGGGACGCGGCCTCGTCCACCAGGTCGATGGCCTTGTCGGGCAGGAACCGCGCGGTGATGTACCGGTCGGAGAGTGTCGCGGCGGCGACCAGGGCGCTGTCGGTGATCCGCACGCCGTGGTGCACCTCGTAGCGTTCCTTCAGGCCACGCAGGATGGCGACGGTGTCCTCGACGCTCGGCTCGCCCACCATCACCTGCTGGAAACGCCGTTCCAGCGCGGCGTCCTTCTCGATGTGCTGGCGGTACTCGTCCAGCGTGGTGGCGCCGACCATGCGCAGCTCACCACGGGCGAGCAGCGGCTTGATCATGTTGCCGGCGTCCATCGCGCCCTCGGCCGCCCCGGCGCCGACGATGGTGTGCAGCTCGTCGATGAAGGTGATCACCTGACCGGACGACGAGGTGATCTCCTTCAGTACGGCCTTCAACCGCTCCTCGAACTCACCGCGGTACTTCGACCCGGCGACCATCGAACCGAGGTCGAGCGAGATCACACGCTTGCCGCGCAACGATTCCGGCACGTCGCCGGCCACGATGCGCTGTGCCAGGCCCTCGACGATGGCGGTCTTGCCTACGCCGGGCTCGCCGATCAGCACCGGGTTGTTCTTGGTGCGGCGGGACAACACCTGCACCACACGGCGGATCTCGGCGTCACGGCCGATCACCGGGTCGAGTTCGCCCTTGCGGGCACGCTCCGTCAGGTCGACGCCGTACTTTTCCAGCGCCTTGTAGGTGCCCTCCGGGTCGGGGCTGGTCACCCTGCTCGAACCGCGCACCTTGGTGAAGGCGTCCCGCAGTGCCTCCGGGGTGGCGCCATCGCGGCGCAGCAGATCGGCCACCGGTCCGCCCTCGGCGGCGAGACCGACCAGGAGGTGCTCGGTGGAGACGTATTCGTCGCCCATCTCGGTCGCGAGCTTCTGGGCATGCGTCAGCGCGCGCACCGCGTCACGGGAGAACTGCGGGGCGGCGACGGTCGAGCCGGTCGCGGCGGGCAGCGCGTGGGACAGTCGCTCCAGGTCGGACCGCACCACCGCCGGATCGGCGCCGACCGCCGACAGCAGCGGCGCTGCCAGGCCATCGGCCTGGGCGAGCAGGGCGCCGAGCAGATGCACCGGACCGACGTCCGGATTGCCGGCGACGGTCGCCGCCTGGACTGCCGACGAGATCGCCTGCTGTGTTTTGGTCGTCGGGTTGAAAGCGTCCATCCCTCACCTCGTGTCAAGCCCCGTCCGGGGTCCCGCAACAGCTTCCGTAGTGCTCAACGTCAGAAAAGTTGAGTCTGTTCCGCTCAATTCTGCCTCGACTCGATTCGGCACGCCGACCCGTGCGGGGCGGGCTCCAACCGACCACGAACGGTCACCACCAAGGGCCAACGCCAAGGGCCACGTCCCACGATCGCCGGCACTGGGCCGATTGGCCGACAAAGGCCCGGCGAACTGCGAAGACCGGAGCGAGAATTTTCGGCCTCCATGGTGTGAAGCTGACATCAGCATCTTGCCGGTGCCCCCTCGCGGAGGGAAACTGCAGGTGACCATGGCAGGTAACGCGGTAGTCAACCCGATGACACCCCAGCCTCCACCCGAGCCACCGGCCGACCGAGTGTCCACCGTCGCGCGACTCGTCCGGGAGAGTTGGGCCGTTGTCGCGCCCCACGAGGACGAGGTTGCCCAGCTGTTCTGCGGCATCCTGTTCAGCCTGAACCCGGACCTCCGCGAGCTGTTCCCGATTCATCTCCGGGAAGTCGGGTACCACATGGTCCACTCGATCGTGCGGTACCTGCAGGTCATGGACCGCCAGGACGAGGCCATGCCGCTGCTGCGGCAGATGGGTCGCGACCACCGCAAGTTCGGCGTGATCGCCGGGCAGTACGAAACCGTCGGGACCGCCCTGTTGGGGGCGATCAAGCGGTACGCCGGGACCACCTGGACCGTGGAGGTTGAGCTGGCCTGGGCGGAGGCGTACACGATCATGGCCCAGGCGATGCTGGACGCGGCGGCCAAGGACGACGGTCCAGCCTGGTGGCCGGCCGAGGTCATCGAGCACGAACGACTGGGCTGGGGCCTGGCCCGGGTGCGGGTGCGACCCGACTACCCGCTGCCCTACCGCGCCGGCCAGTACGTGAGTGTCGAGGTGCCGCAGCGGCCGCGGTTGTGGCGGCATCTGTCTCCCGCGAACGCGCCGCGCGATGACGGCGTGATCGAGTTCCATGTCCGCGCGGTGGACAACGGCTGGGTCAGCCGCGCGATCGTCCGCCACACCGAGGTCGGCCAGCTGTGGCGACTGGGTCCGGCGCAGGGCGAGATGTCGGTGGACCGCACATCACGGCGCCCGGTGTTGATGGTGGCCGGCGGCACCGGCGTCGCGCCGATGTTGTCCATCATCGAGAACCTGGCCCAGTTCGGCGACAACCCCAGGGTGCAGCTCTTCTACGGCGGCCGTACCCCCGACGACCTCTACGCGCTGGATCTGTTGGGCCAGCTCGCCTCGGTGAATCCCTGGCTGACCGTCGTGCCGGTGGTCGAACAGCATCTCGGCGCGGTCGACGCCGAACAGGGCACCCTGGCGGACGCGGTGACCCGATACGGATCATGGTCCGATCGGAATGTGCTGGTGTCCGGCTCTCCGGCGATGATCCGCGCGACCGTGTCGCGGATGCTGGTGGCCGGCACACCCCTGGAACGGATACATTACGACCCTTTCAACACCGACTGAGTTCCGGCGTTCCAGGTGGATCACT
>DASVLX010000009.1:0-55438 GCA_036384655.1 Pseudonocardiaceae bacterium | reverse complement strand
CAACGGGCTGTTCGCGGCGTTGGTGGCCGGCGCCGGGATCGGCGGTCCGCCGCAGGCCATCGACGGTCCGTCCGGCCTGGAACAGGTGGTCACCGGGCCGCTGTCGCTGCCGGATCCGAACGACTGGCAGACCCTGCGGGTGCGGGCGAAGCTGTTCGCCGCCCAGTACTTCACGCATCCGGCCATCGAGGCCTGCCTGCTGCTGCGCGACGCCGGCGTGACCGCGGACGCGGTGCGGTCGCTGACGGTGCGGACCTTCGAGATGGCGGTGACCACCGCCGGCACCGATCCGGACAAGTGGGCACCCACCAACCGGGAGACCGCCGACCACAGCCTGCCGTACTGCGTCAGCGTGGCCCTGCTGGACGGCGAGGTGACGCCGGCCCAGTTCGGCACCGACCGGCTGACCGCCGCCGACGTCCGCGCGCTGCTGCCGAAGGTGACGGTGACGGAGGACCCGGCCGCCACCGCCGACTACCCGGACAGCATGGCCACGACCGTCGAGGTCACCTTGACCGACGGGCGGACCTGGTCGGCGAGCGTGCGACGGCCACTCGGTGACCCGCGTCGCGGCCTGTCGCGGGCGGACGTCGCCGCGAAGTTCCAGCGCTGCACCGCCGCCTCCGGCGTGGATCAAGAGGCCGCCCGTGCCGTGCTCGACCTCGCACTGGGGGTGGCCGAGCTGTCCGATATCGGCGAGCTGGTGGCGGCGGCGCACGGCGCGGCGGCCACCACCGGGGTGACGGTGGTGTCATGACAGCGACAACCGTGAACACCTACGCCGAGGCCGCAGGCCGGATCTGCGACCGCGGTGATGATCTGCGCATCGTGGCCGGCATGTATCCCGGCCAGCCCGACGACCTGCTGCGCGCGGTGGTCGCCGAGGCTCGCCGGCGCGACATCCGGCTGACCATCCTGCTGGCCGATCTCACCGGCAGGCTGCGGTTTCTCGGCGGCCAGACCGACCCTGCTGACGGGCCTGGACCGGCGCCGCGGCTGGTCACGATCGGCGGCCGGGCACCCGTCCCGCCGCTGCCGGCCGCCGACTACCTGCCCAACTCGCTGTGGGAGATCGCCCGCCGGTTCACCGACGGCAGCGTGCCGGTGGACGTGTTCGTGGGGGTGGCCGCGCCGCCGCGCGCCGACGGAAGCTGCTCGCTGGGGCCGATGCTGTCCTACGGACCGGCCGCGCTGGCCGCCGCCGGATACACGGTGTTGGAGATCAACCACGGCATCCCGGCGACTCCCGGCTGGCCCGGCCCGCACCGCGACGAACTGGACCTGCTGGTGGACGCCGGTGCGGACCAACCGGCCGAACTGCGCCGGGCCAAGGTCGGGCCGCTGCACCGGGCGATCGGTGACCGGCTGGCGGGCCTGATCCCGGACGGCGCCACGCTGCAACTGGGCATCGGCTCGATCCCCGAGGGGTTCCTCGCCTCCCTGGCCGGCCGCCGGGATCTGGGCATCCACAGCGGTGCCATTCCGGAGGCCGCGATCGAGCTGATCGAAGCGGGGGTGTTCACCGGCCACAAGAAGTCCGCCGATGCCGGCCTGCACCTGACGACCAGCCTGCTGGGCACTCGGCGGCTCTACGAGTACGCGGCCGATCCGGCCCACCGGATCCGCCTGGAACCGGTGTCGGTCACCCACGACCCGGCCGCGCTGCTCGCCCAGCACCGGTTGTACTCGGTCAACTCCGCTTTGGAGGTGGACCTGACCGGGCAGGCCAGCGCCGAGTGGGTGGCCGGCCGGCGGCTGTCCTCCGGCGGTGGACAGATCGACTTCGGCAAGTGGGCGCATATCGGCGACGGCGCGCACATCATCGCGCTGCCGGCCCGGTCCGCCGACGGCCGGCCGCGCATCACGCCGACGCTGTCGGCGCCGCATGTGGTCACCACCCACCGCAACGACGTGGACCTCGTCGTGACCGAGTACGGGGCCGCTGACCTGCGCGGACGCACCGCCGAGCAGCGCTGCGCGGCGCTGGTCGGCATCGCTCACCCGGACGACAGGGCCGGGCTGCGGGCCGCCTGGGAGCGAGGCCCGGAATGACCAGACCAGTGAACAGACCAGTGACGGACAGTCACTACTCGATCGCATTGACCGATCCGATCGAGTGCTAGATACTGGATACCGGATACAGAAGCGGAGGGCGACACGATGACATCACCGAGCCGTCAGGCGTACGCGGTGGCCACCCAGACCCCCGGACTGACCGAGGAGAGCCTGGCCGAGGCGCGGTCGCTGATCGGTATCTGGCTGCGCCGGGAACACTTCCGCTGGAACGACACGGTGGCCCCGGACAGCGTGCGGCACTTCTGCTACGGCCTCAGCGACACCAACCCGCTGTGGCTGGATCCCGAGTACGCCGCCGGCACCCGGTTCGGCGGTCTCGTGGCGCCGCCGACGTTCCTGTACTCCGTCGACCGCGGTCATGTGGCGCCACGGCTGCGCGGTGTGCAGTGGATCTACGCCGGCGCGCGGTGGGAGTTCTACCGGCCGCTGCCGATGGGCCTACAACTGGACTCGCGTGCCCAACTGGTCGACGCCCGCTGGGTCAAGGGCTCCAAGGCCCGCAACATGATCCTGCAGGAGGGCGAGGTCCAGTACCTCGGCTCGGACGGTGAGCTCGTCGCGCGTGCCCTGACCCGGATCTTCCGCATCCCGCGGGCCCGGGCCGACGGCGGCCTGTCCTACAGCCGCCGCGAACCGCACAACTACACGCCCGAGGACGTCGAGCGCATCGAGGACGCCATCGACGCCGAGGAGGTTCGCGGTTCCCGGCCGCGCTACTGGACCGACGTGCACGTGGGCGACAGGCTGCCGGCCGTGGTCAAGGGTCCACTGAACATGAGCGACATGATCATGTTCTACGCCGGGGTCGGCTGCTTCTACCTGGCGCACGAGATGGCCTGGCGGTGGCGCCGCCGGCACCCCGCGGACGCCTACATGGACCCGAAGACCGGCACCCAGGACCACCCGGCCCGCGGCCACACCGAGGAGTTCATGGCCGGCGAGGTCGGCATGCCCGGGCCGTACGACAGCGGCCTGCAGCGGGTCTGCTGGCTGGGCCAGGTCTGTACCAACTGGATGGGCGACGACGGCGACCTGGTCGACCTCGACGTGCGGCTGCGCCGGCCCAACGTGTTCGGCGACACGCAGTTCTGCGACGGCGTGGTCACCGGCAAGCGCGACGGCGGGCTGATCGATGTCGCGCTGAAGGCCACCAACCAGAGCGGTGAGGTGGGCAGCGAGGCCACCGCGACGGTCCGGCTGCCCGTCTCGGCCGCGTCGGACGGATCCGGTCGATGAGCACGGTCCAGTCCCCCGCCGGCCCGGATGCCCGCCTGGACGTGGACCTGTTGGCCGGCGTGCGGGTCGTCGAACTCGGCGCGTTCGTCGCGGTCCCGTTCGCCGGGCATCTGATGGCCCGGCTCGGCGCCCGGGTCACCCGGGCGGAGCCGAGCAATGTGGACCCGGCCCACCGGCTGCCCGGCGGCGCCGGCCCGTCGCTGTACGACTACCTCAACGGTGACAAGGCAATCCGGCCGCTGCCGGCCGACCGGCGGGACTGGCCGGCGGCGCTGGCCGAGCTGGCCGCCGACGCCGACGTGGTCATCGCCGACGCCCGCGACCTGCCCGCCGGCTTCACCGCCGACCACCTGCCGGTATGCGTGCTGCGGGTGGTGCCGGGCGACCAGCCGGCGCCGAGCGACTCGCTGCTGCTGTCCGCGTTGTCCGGGGTGTCCTGGGCCGTCGGTGAACCGGATCGCCCGCCGCTGGCGATGCCCGCGCACACCGCCGATTTCCTCGCAGGGCTGGTGTTCGCCGGCTCGGTGCTGGCCGCCTACCTGGGCGGCGCGCGCGGCCGGCGGGAGACCTCCGGGCTGGCCGCGCTGTCCGCCTACGTGGAACAGAACTCCACCAGCTACCGGTCATCCGGCATCGGCTGGCGGCGGGAAGGCCGGCGCGCGCCGGCCTGCGCCGGCATCTACCCCTACGGCGTGCACGACTGCCGCGACGGTCAGATCGTCCTCATTGGACGCTCTACTCGGGATTGGCGGGAGATCGCCGGCGGAGTCGGCGCGGAGGGCGTGCTGGACCGGTTCCCGGATCCGTTCGCGATCGCCCGCGAGCACGCCGACGAGGTGGACGCGCTGCTGGCGCCGTATCTGGCCAAACTGGACAGGTCCGACGTCATGACTCTGGCCGAACAGCACGGCATCCTGGCCGCGCCGGTGGTCACCCCCGCCGAGGCGCTGCGCTATGACCATCTGGCCACCGAGCGCGGCTTCTGGGACAGCGTCGACGGCCGGCGGGTGCCCGGCCTGCCGTTTCTCGTGGAGAGTCCGACATGACCGGTCCGCCCACGCCCGACACCCCCGACACCGCCGGCACGCTGGCCGGGGTCCGGGTCCTGGACCTTGGTTGGGTCTGGGCCGGCCCGCTGGTCAGTTCCGCCCTGGCCGACCTCGGCGCCGACGTGGTCAAGGTCGAGTCCGGCCGGCGGATGGACCCGTACCGGATGCGCGGTGTCGAACGTCGTGCCGATCTCGGCGACCTGCGCCGGGAGGCGTCCCCGTCGTTCCACAAGCTCAACCGTTCCAAGCGAAGCATCACCGTTGATCTCAGCACGGAAGCCGGCCGCGCGGTGTTCCTCGACCTGGCCGGCACCGCCGACCTGGTGGTGGAGAACTTCCAGGCCGGCACCCTGGACAAGCTCGGCCTGGGCTGGCCGGTGCTGGCCGCGACCAACCCCCGGCTGGTGCTGCTGTCCATGTCGGCCGGCGGTGCCACCGGGCGGTGGCGCAACCTCAAGGCGTACGCGCTGGTCACCTCCGCGCTCGCGGGCTATGAGGCGCTGGTGCGCTATCCCGGCGAACCGGTGGTCGGCAGCGCGACGTTCGGCGTGGCCGATCCGACCGTGGCCGCCTTCGGTCTGCTGGCCGCGCTGGCCGGGCTGACCCGCGCCCGGCGCACCGGTCGCGGCGCGCACCTCGACATGTCCGGTGTGGAGGCGGTGCTCGGCGTGCTTGGCCTCGCCTTCCTCGACGCCGGTAACGCCAGCGAAGCCGAAGCCGGCGCTGACATTGACACTGGCACTGGCACTGAACCGGTCGTGGTGGAGCTGACACTGCGCTGCGCAGGCCCGGATGCCTGGGTCGCCGTGGCCCTGTCCGGTTCCGAGGACTGGCGCAAGCTCGCCGGCACCGGCAACGGCACCAGCGCCGACTGGCCCGACTGGCACCGGTTGGCCACCGATCCGGCCGCGCGGCGTGAGGTCGCCGCCCGGCTGGAGAAGCTGTGGACCACCACCATGGAACCCGACACCGCCGCGGCCATGCTGACCGCGATCGGCCTGGCCGCCGCGCCCGTGCTGTCGGTCGAACAGCGCAACGCGCGGCCGCCGTGGGCGGACGGCATGACCACCATCGAGCATCCGATCACCGGCCCCGAACCGGCCTACCCGTCCCCGTGGGGTTCGCTGCTGCCGCCCCGGCCGGCCCCGTTGCTGGGCGAGCACACCGACGAGGTGCTCACCGAATGGCTCGACTATCCGGCCAGCCGCATCGACCGGCTGCGCCAGGAGGGGGTGCTGCGATGACCGACCAGACACCCGAGCAGATCGCGCTGCTCCGCGCCCTGGACGTTGGCGCGTCGACCGTCCCCGGATCGTCCACTCTGGACGCCGTGCGACGGGCCGTGCTGGACGCGGCCAGCGTCGCGCTGGCCGGCCGGTCCCATCCCCGGCTGCGACCGCTGCGTGCCGCCCTGGCCGGTCCGTCCACGCCGGCCGGCGCGACTCTGTGGGGCTCCGCCGACCGGATCGACCCGGCGACCGCCGCCCTGCTCAACGGCACCGCCGTGCACGCCTACGACTTCGACGACACCCACGACGCGGCCATCGTGCACACGATGTCCGCGGTGCTGCCCGCCGCTCTCGCCGGGGCCGAGATCGCCGGCGCCGACGGCGCCACCCTGGTCGCGGCCGTCGCCGGCGGCACCGAGCTGGCCTGCAACGTCTCGCTGGCCGCCGGGCACTACGCCGGCTGGCACTACACCACGTTGTGCGGCGGCATCGCCGCCGCACTGGCGGCCGGCATAACGCTGGGCCTGGCGGAACCCGCGCTGGCCGACGCCGTCGGCAACGCCTACACGCTCGCCGCCGGCAACAAACAGGCCGTGCTGGACGGCTCGCTGCTCAAGCGGATGATGCCGGGCTTCGCCGCGCACACCGGGGTGCTGGCCGCCCGCGCCGCGAGCGCCGGGCTCGGCGGGGTGCGCAACTGGTTCGGCGGCCAGTACGGGCTGGCCAACCTGCACTACGAGGGCGACGCCCGGCCGGACGAACTGGCCGGCGGCCCGCAGCCGCGGATCACCGAACTCAGCTTCAAACCCGTGCCGGCCTGCCGGTTCACGCACGGCGCCATCGAGGCCGCCGCGTTGCTGCGCGCCGAACTGCGGGACGCCGGGGTGCCGGTCACCGAGCTGCGTTCGGTCGACGTGCGCTATCCCGCGCTGCAGCGGTTCGCCCTGGTGTGCCGGCCCTACGAGAGGCGCGGCGAGGCCGAAATGGACGCCCAGTTCAGCACCGCCTATCTGGTCGCGGCCACCCTGCACCGAGGTGTCGTCGACTTCGCCTCCTACCTGCCGGCCGCGCTGGCCGACCCGGCCGTCGCCGGCCTGGCCGAGACCGTACGGATCAGCCGCGATCTGCCGGTACGCGACGACCACGCGCTGGCGCCGATCGAGGTCTCCGCCGCCGGGCACACCGTGCGGGTGGACGAGGTGCTCGGCTCCCCCGCCCGGCCGATGAGCCGCGCCGACCAGCGAGCCAAGTTCCTGGCCTGTGTCAACCAGTCCGTGACCGACACGGCGCACACCGGCTCGCCAACCACCACCGACGCACCGGCCCGTTGGGAGAGACTGTGTGCGGCGGTCGAATCACTGGCCGACCGGGGCGTGCGCGCGGACTCGGTGGTGCGGGCGATGGTGCCATCCGACAACATCAGCTGAGCCCCGCTCGTGATGACCGCCCATGATGACCGAGGGAGTGTCCGTGGAATCCCAATCCGTCGACCGGCTCAGCGTGCAGCGCTCGACCAGGCTGTCCGAGCAACTCACCGCCATCCTGCGCGAGGAGGTGCTCACCGGCCGGATACGGCCCGGAGATCGCATCGTGCAGTCGGAGTGGGCCGAGCGGCTGGGCGTGAGCCGGATGCCGGTGCGCGACGCGGTCAACCAGTTGTGCACCGAGGGCATCCTGGTGCAGCGGCAGTACGGCCAGGTGTTCGCGGCCGAGATCGACCCGGACGACATTCGCGACGGTTACTACCTCAACGCGGTGCTGGCCAGCCTGGCCGCTCGCCGCGCCGCCGCCCGGATCACGCCGGAGGAACTGGAGTCGCTGCGGGAGATCCACGAGAAACTGGGCGAGGCGTCGCTGGCCGGCGATCGCCATGAGGCTTCCCGGCTGAACTGGGAGTTTCACCGCACGATCAACCGCGCGGCCAAGTCGGCCCGGTTGACCGCGCTGCTGCGGATGACCGCCACCAGCATTCCGCACGCCGCGTTCGAGATGGTCAGCGAATGGCCGGAACTGGCCCAGGCCGACCACGCACTGATCATCGAGGCGCTGTCGGCCCGGGACGGTGACGAGGCCGCCCGGGTCATGCAGCGGCATGTCGAGGCCGGGTCCGAGCCGATGCTCGCCGAACTACAGCACCGTTGGGCCGCCCAGGCCGAGAAATCCGAGAACACCGAGAAGGGGGCGGAAAATTCCGGGAGGCTGATCGATCATGGCAACGTTCGCCCCGCCCGCGGTTGATCTGACCGCGCTGATCGGTCCGCGCTCGGTGGCGATCGTCGGCGCCTCCGACTCCGGTGACAAGCCCGGCACCCGACTGGCCCGGCTGTTCGCCACCGGCTCGTTCGCCGGCCCGGTCTACGCGGTCAACCCGCGCAGGCTGGACATGCCCGGCCTGATCTGGGTACCCGACGTCGCGAGCATTCCCGAGCCGGTTGACCTGGGCTGCTTCGCGATGCCGGCCGAGGGTGTGCCACCGGCCCTGCGTCAGTTGGCCGAACGCGGCACCCGGGCCGCCATCGTCTACTCGGGCGGCTTCTCCGAGTCCGACGAACACGGCGCGGAGTTGGAACGCGAACTGGCGGACATCACCACCACGCACGGGGTCGCCCTCTGTGGACCGAACACCGCCGGTGTGATCAGCCTGCACACCGGCTTCGTCGGCTCGTTCACGCACGCCCTGGTCGATGGTGCGCCGCCGTCCGGTTCGCTGATGGTGATCACCCAGAGCGGCGCGGTGGGCGGCATCATGCTCACCCGGCTGCGCGACCGGGGCGTCGGCGTCAGCCACTGGATCTCCGTCGGCAACGGCGCCACCCTCGACGTGGCCGACTACCTGGAGTTCGCGGCCACCGACGAGGCAACCGGTGCCGTGGCACTGTTCCTGGAGGGCCTGCGGGACGGCGACGCGTTCCGCGCGGCGGTGGCGCACTGCCGGGCCGCCGGTAAGGACATCGTCGCCTACAAGGCCGGCGCCACCGGCGCGGGAGCCCGTGCCGCACTGTCCCACACCGGCAAACTCGCCGGCAGCGACCGGGTCTACGACGGCGTGCTGCGCCAACTGGGCATCCGCCGGGCCGTCGACCTGGAACATCTCACCCAGCTCGCCATGATGTCGTCCTGGTCGCCGCGCGGCGCGGGACCGCGCGGCGCGGTGCTGTCGGCGTCCGGCGCCGGCTGCACCATCAGCGTGGACGAGGTCATCCGCGCCGGCCTGAGCCTGGCTGCGTTCGCGCCGGCCACCACCGTCCGGTTGGGACAGTTGCTGCCGGCCTACGGCCAGCAGGGCAATCCCGTCGATCTGACCGGTAAGGCGTTGGAGAACCTGGATGTGCTGCGCGGCGCGCTGGACGCCGTGCAACGCGATCCCGGCGTGGACTTCGTCGTGCTGGGCTTCGCCACCAAGAACGAGCCCGAGATCGGCGAGGCCGTGGCCGAGACCTGGCGCCGGGACAAGCCGCTGGTGTGCGTGCTGCCGGTCAGCGAACAGGCCGCCCGGCCCATGCGTGACGTGCTGACCCGGCACCAGGTGCCGTCGTTCACCGAATACGCCGACGCGGTTCGCGCCGTCGCGCATGCGCTGCCCACATCCGTCAGCGTGCGCGATCACGAACCGGCGACCACACCCGCGCCGGCAGCGTCCACAACGGACTGGTTGGCCGGTGACGCGGCGCTGCGTGTGCTGGCCGCGCACCACATCTCCGTCCCCGTCACGGAACGCGCCCGCACCTCAGTCGAGGCGGCAGCCATCGCCGCGCGGCTCGGCGGGCCGGTCGTGGTGAAGATCGACCATCCGGCCATCCTGCACAAGTCCGACCTCGGTGGCGTCCGGGTCGGGGTGCCCGCCGACGAGGTCGCCCGCTGCTGCACCGAGATGCGCGCGGCGGCGTTGGCCGTCGTTCCCGACTTCGACGCCGACGGCGGATTCGTGATCCAGCAACAGGTTTCCGACGGTGTCGAGGTCCTCGTGGGACTGAGTCAGGACGCCACGTTCGGGCCGGTGCTGACGATCGGCCTGGGTGGCATCCTGGTCGAACTGCTCGGTGAGACAGCCAGCCGCGCCCTGCCGTTGAACGCCGGCGAGATCCGCGAGGCGATCGACGCGACCCGCCTCGGTGCCGCCCTCGCCGGCCACCGTCAGGGCCCCCGGGACGTGGACGCCCTGGTAGACACGGTCCTTCGCTTCCAGGACCTACTGGCCGCCCGGCCCGACATCATCGAGGCCGACCTCAACCCGGTCCTGGTGTTGGCGGCCGGCGCCGGCTGCACGGTGGTCGACGCCCGGCTCCGCGCTATGCCGTGAGCGCCGGCAGAACCTCCGCACCGAGCAGGCCGAGGGCCTGGCGCAGGCCGGCCTCGGTGGACTGGAAACCGGGGCCCTGAGGCCGTAGTTGCAGGTGGCTGATGGGGAACCGTTCACACAGCGTCCGAAGGCGTCGCCGGCAGGTGTCGACCGAGCCGACGATCGCGCGCTGGCTGATCTCCTCGTCGAAGCCGCGATGCACCCGGACAGTGGTGCGCTCCTCCAGGCCCCAGGCGCGGTAGGCGCCGAACGTGTCGCCCATGAAGCCGCGGGCGTGCTCGACGGCCTGTTCGTCCGTTGGCGCCACGCACACGTTCCGGGTCAGGATCACGACGCCGGGGCCGGGCCTGCCGGCCTCCCGGCGGGCATCGAGGTAGACCGGGAAGAGATCGTCCAGGTCGGGTTCGGCCACCTGGGACGGGATGTACCAGCCCTCCCCCAGCAGCCCGGCCCGCCGTGCTGCGCCACGGCTCTGCGCGCCGATGATGATCGGCGGGTGCGGCCGCTGCACCGGGCGGCGGGCCAACCGGCCGTGGCAGGTGAAGAACTTGCCGTCGTGGTCGACCTCGGCGCCCGACCACAGGGCGCGCATCAGCTCGATGGCCTCCTCGAAGCGGGCGACCCGGTCGTCGCGGCGCGCCCCGGCGGCCTCGAACAACTCAGGGCGGTAGCCCAGCCCGACGCCGAGCAGGAACCGGCCGTTGGTCAGGTAGTCGGCGGTCATCACGTCCTCGGCGAGCTGCACCGGGTTGAGCACGGGCAGCTGCAACACGCCGGTGGCGTAGTGGAAGTCGGGGAACTGCCCGGCCATCCAGGCCAGCGTCGGCAGCGGCGCGAGGAACTGGAACGGATGCGACAGCCACTGGTGCAGGAACGACACGAAGGAGAAGCCGGCCTCGCGGGCGGCGGCGAGCGTCTGCCGCCACTCGCCGAGTTGGTCGGCCGGGGCCAGGGTCGGGTTGGGCATGCCGAGGTTGATGCCGCACTCCATGTCAGGCGGCCCCCACTCCGGCTCCGAGCCAGCCGAGAACCGTGCCGCTGTCGATGATCCGTGCGAACGCCGGCAGCGTGGTGGTGATCGCGTACTCGTGCGGCTCGGGCGTGTGCGACGCGCAGAGGTCCTCGATGACGTGCACGGCGTAACCCGCGTCCGCCGCGTACCGGGCGGTGGACTCCACGACCATGTGGGTCGCCACGCCTCCCAGGTACAGCTCGCGCACACCACGGGCGGTGAGGATCTCGCCCAGCGCGGTGCCCACGAAGGCACCCACGCAGCCCTTGGTGATCACGATCTCGCCGGGCTCGGGCGCCACCTCGGGACTGAAATCGGCCTCCGGGGTGCCAATTCGCAAGAGCCCCTCGGTCTGGTACCGATCAAAGCGCGGGGTGCGGTTGGTCCGCAGGGTGTGGTGCTCGTCGAAGGCGACCCGCACGTGCACGACGGTCAGTCCGGCCGCCCGGGCCGCGCGCAGCACGGCGGCGGCGTTCGCCAGCACCCCCCGCCGGGCGATCTCGGCCGCCAGCCCCGACGGGCCACCCAGCCTGCCGTCTGGTTCGCATATCCCGCGCTGGTAGTCCATCAGGAGCAGAGCCGCGGGCACGGACGCGTCGGACATTCCCACCTCCACCGATCGACACTGATACGGCCAGAGATACGGGATACAGGATACATCTTCTGAGTGACCCCGTACCCCTCGGACCAAAAGCGAACGGCCGGTTCGGACCGCACCACCCGGAATTCGGGTGCAAATGCGCCAGCTATGGCTATGGTGAAGTCGATCAGCAATCAGGTGCCGTGCCTATCGGAAGGGTGGTTGCGGTGACGAAGAAGTACAAGGCGACCGCGACTCGCGAGGGACGACTCTGGGTGATCGACGTGCCCGGGGTGGGCGTCACCCAAGGACGTACCGTCGCCGAGGCTCGCGAGATGACCCGCGACCTCATCGCCGCCATGACCGACGTACGTCTCAAAGATGTCGATATCGACACGGAATGGCCCACCAATCGTCCGGTTGGTGGACCATTCCACGCTTCTTCAGGGCTTTCGCCTCACACGTCGTAGTAGAGGGCGTATTCGTAGGGGTGCGGGCGGAGGCGGAGAGGGTCGATCTCGTCGTTGCGCTTGATGCCGACCCAGGTCTCGATCACGTCGGGGGTGAACACGCCGCCTTCGAGCAGGTAGTCGTGGTCATCCTCCAGCGCTTCCAGGACCTCGCCGAGCGACGCGGGGACCTGCTTGACGTTGGCCGCCTCCTCGGGCGGCAGCTCGTAGAGGTCCTTGTCGACCGGGGTGGGCGGCTCGATCTTGCCGCGAATGCCGTCCAGGCCAGCCATGACCATGGCCGCGAACGCCAGGTACGGGTTACCGGAGGCGTCCGGGCAACGGAACTCCAGCCGCTTGGCCTTCGGGTTCGAGCCGGTGATCGGGATCCGCACGCACGCTGACCGGTTGCGCTGCGAGTAGACCAGGCTGACCGGAGCCTCGAAACCGGGCACCAGCCGGTGATACGAGTTGACCGTCGGGTTCGTAAAGGCGAGCAGGCTGGGCGCGTGGTGCAGGATGCCGCCGATGTAGTGGCGGCCCATGTCGGACAGGCCCGCGTAACCGGACTCGTCGTAGAACAACGGCGAGCCCGCCTTCCAGAGTGACTGGTGGCAGTGCATGCCCGAACCGTTGTCACCGAACAGCGGCTTCGGCATGAACGTGACGGTCTTTCCCGCCGCCCAGGCGGTGCTTTTCACGATGTACTTGAACAACTGGAGGTCGTCGCCGGCGTGCAACAGGGTGTTGAACCGGTAGTTGATCTCCGCCTGACCACCGGAGCCGACCTCGTGGTGGGCCTTCTCCACTTCCAGCCCGGCGTCGAGTAGGTGGTTGACCATGGTGTCGCGCAGGTCGGCGTAGTGGTCCAGCGGCGGCACCGGGAAGTAGCCACCCTTGTACGGGGTCTTGTAGCCCTGGTTACCGCCGACCTCCTCGGCGCCGGTGTTCCACCAGCCCTCGACCGAGTCGACCTCGTGGAACGACAGGTTCTCGCTGGTCTCGAAGCGCACCGAGTCGAAGATGTAGAACTCCGCCTCCGGGCCGAAATACGCGGTGTCCGCGATGCCCGACTCCGTGATGTACTGCTCGGCCTTACGCGCGATGTTGCGCGGGTCCCTGCTGTACGGCTCACGGGTCACCGGATCATGCACGAAGAAGTTCAGCAGCAACGTCTTCTCCACGCGGAACGGGTCCACACGGGACGTCGCGATGTCGGGCAGCAGCAGCATGTCCGACTCGTGAATGGCCTGGAAGCCACGCACCGACGAGCCGTCGAAGGCCACGCCGTTGGCGATCGCCTCCTCGTCGACGGACTGGGCCGGCACGGTGAAGTGCTGCATCACGCCGGGCAGATCGCAGAACCGCACGTCGACGAACTTCACGTTCTCGGCACGGATGAACGCGAGGAACTCCTCGGGGCTGGTGAACACTGCGGGCTCCTTCGGGTAGGGCGGGCTGCCGTACTCACAGCCAATCAACTCGGTCAACTCATAGCGGTCACGACCGCGAGCAGGGCCAGCAACGCGATAAGCATGTAGGTCAGATAGGCGTCCAGGCGTCCAGACTGCAACCGTGTCGCCGCCGTCGCCAGTGCTCGAACCGGCTTGATGAGCGGTCGGTAGCCGAACCGGTCGACCAGTTCGACCACATCGACGGTGTAGCCGAGGCGCGCGGTGGGGTGTTCGCTGATCTGTGGGTCGATCTCGGTGCGGGCGTGACTGGGGATGTGTTCCAGATGTTGCACGCGGGACTGGGTGAGTAGCACCGAGGCCAGCACACGCCGGGCGGGGTTGGCGTAGCCGAACGCGGTGTAGCGGTCCTCGCCGGACACTCCCCCGGTCGCCGAGCGCCAGGCCGGCACCCGCCGTACCCGGAAGAGCCTCCCGCCCGAGGCCCACCAGGCGAGCAGCACCACCACGATCACCGCACTCGGGAGTTCGATCGCCAGCCACGACGGGGACAGCACGGAGAACTTCGCGAACACCGGTCCGAGCACCCAACCTGCTCCACTGGCCTGCGCGGTCACGCTGGCCGGCACCATCACGTCGAGGCCGTGCGAGATCAACTGGATCTCCAACGGGGTCAGTGCGGCCAGTACCAGGCAACCCGCCGCCAGCAGCACCAGCCCGACTCGGCCGGCGGGTCCGGAGTCGCTCTGGCCCGCCTTCTCCGGGTTGTCACCTCCGCCGAGCACGACCAGCCCGAGCACCCGCACGAACGCGACCGCGGCGAACCCGGCGGTCAGCGCGACCAGCGCGCCCGCGATGGCCATCGGCAGCCGGTAGCCCAGGCCGGACAGCCGGAACTGCTGCATGAGCGCTTCCAGCAGGAACCATTCGGACACGAACCCGGCGGTGGGCGGCAGCCCGGCCAGGGTGAGCGCGCCGATCCCGAACGCGGTCCCGGAGTACGGCATCCGGCGGCCCAGCCCGCGCATGTCGTCCAGCGCGGTGGTGCCCTGGCTGACCTCGAATGTCGCGGTGGCGGAGAACAACGCCGACTTGGCCACGGCGTGCGCGATGGCCTGCAGGGTCGCGGCCAGCAGCCCGGCGGCCTGCAGCGCCGGCAGGTGCGCGGCCGCGCCGACCAGCGCGACGCCGAACCCGGTGACGATCAGGCCGGCGTTCTCCACGCTGGAGTAGGCGACGACACGGCGCAGGTCCTGCTGCACGGTGGTGTGCGCGATGCCCAGCAGCGCGGTGAACCCGCCGAGCAACAGCACCACGATGATCAGCCACAGCGGCGGCGCGCCGAGCAGGTCGAGGGTGCGCCACATGCCGTAGAACCCGACCAGCGCGGCCACCCCGGCCATCAGCGCCCGCGCGGGGCCGGGGGCGGCGGCGTAGCCCTCGGGCATCCAGGTGTGGACCGGCGCGAGGCCTACCTTGACCGCGAACGCCAGCAGCATCAGCGCGTACGCGGCACCATGCACTAGTCCACTGTGGACGCTGGCGAAGTCGGCCAGATGATAGGAGTGCGTGTTGGTGGCCAACAACAGCAGGCCCAGCAGCAGCGCCGCCCCACCGGTCTTGCTGAACCCGATGGTCAGCACGCTGGCCCTGGCCCGGCCCTGGCGGTGCCGCGCGAACCCGGCCAGCAGGTAGAACAGGACGGTCAGGCCCTCCCAGGCGAAGTAGAACACGAACGCGTTGTCGGCGGTGATGATCACCGCGACCATCGCGAGGGTGAGGGCGTGCAGCGCGCCCAGCCCGCGACGGCGCAGCCGCTCGGTGGACCGCGACCAGGACGCGAACACCAGCGCGATGGGTATCGCGACCGCGCTGGCGATGGTCAGGAACATCCCGGACAGGCTGTCCAGGGTGAGCCCGGCATTGCCGAACGCCAGCCAGTCGTCCAGGCCGACCCGCGGCGGCGCGCTGGTGCTGGCGCCGAAGATGCCGAAGGTGCCTCCGAGCCCGGCGAGCAGCAGCAGCACGGCGGCGGCCGCGCACAGCAGATGCGGCGCGAGCCTGCCCACGATGTTGCGCACCCCGAACACCAGATCAACCAGGGTGGCCAGGGCGAGCACGAGCAGACCCGCGATCAGGAACGTTGACGTCATGCGCGTGCCTCCTCCGGACCGCCCGGACGCCCGGGATGGTCAGCGCGGTGGGCCGGGACACGGCCGAGCGCGAGCAGGATGCCGTGCAGGATCGCGAACGGGCTGGCCGGCGAGCCGGGCACCCACACGTCGACCGGCACCTGGTGGCAGACGCCCTCGGAGGTGGCGTAGGAGGGCGAGACGATCCCGCCGCTGATCGCGTCGGTGCCCACCGCGATCACCACGACCGGCCGGGCCATCGCCTCCAGGGTTCGGGCCAGTGGCTGCACCATGCCCCGCGCTCCGGCGCCGGTGACCAGCAGGATGTCGGCGTGCCGGGGGCTGGCGGTGAAGAAGATCCCCAGCCGGTGCACGTCGTAGACGGGATTGAGCAGCGCCGCGATCTCCCACTCGTCGGCACCGTCGGAGCCCGCGTCCACATGCCGCAGGTGCACCGACCGGCGCAGCCGCCGCACTCGCTTGGCGAGTTCACCGCGCAGCTCGGCGAGCGCCTGCTCGTCCTCCTCCACCTCGGGCACGACGAGCGCGGGCCGGGTGAGCGTGGCCGTCTCGCTGCCCTCCGCCCAGACGAACGCCTCCGGCCGCCGGGCCGCACACCGTCCACAGAGGATGCATTTGCCGCGGTCCAGCCGGACCTGGCCGGACTCGTCACGGGTGATGGCCCCGGTGGGACACAGCCTCTCGACGTCGTCGGTGCCGTTCGCGATGTCCTCGACATGACCGCCCGCGTGCGGGTCGACCACGGTGACCGCGCCACGGAACTCGTCGGCGTAAGGGTCGGGGCGTTTCGGGTAGCGGGTGGTGAGCACCCCGTCGCGCAGTCCTCGGAAAACCCACGGCATGACTACAACACCACCCCGGCGATGGACAGGCCGAAGCTGGCCTCGATGAACGGGAAGTCGGTGAGAATGTCGCCGGCGAACACCGAGTGGAACAACGGCAGGTTGTGGAAGGACGCCGACCGGGGTTTGCACCGCGTGACGTGGCCGTCGGCGGTCTCGACGACGTACAGCACCTCGCCCTGCGGCGCCTCGGCCCGGCCGACTCCCCGGCCGACGATGAGATCGAGATCCGTCCGAAGAGGACCGGGAACGCCGCCGCCGAGCCGCTCGGCGGCGGCGGTGGCCAGGTCGAAGGAGTCGTGTATCTCGGCCCAGCGCACCAGCAAACGGGCCATCGCGTCACCGATGTCGGTGTGCGGCGCGGTGAGCGGGTCCAGCAGGCCGTAGCCGTCGTAGCCGTCGACGTCGCGGATGTCCTCGCTGCGCCCAGAGGCCCGGCCGATCGGCCCGAGCGCGCCATGCGCCGCGGCGAGTTCGTTGCTCAGCGGCCCGGTGCCACGCACCCGGTCCAGGAACGAGGCCGTCTCCATCAACAGTTCCTCGTCGCTGGTGATGTCCTTCTCCAGCTTGTGCAGCTCGCGCCCCAGCTCGGCGGGCTCGACCCGGGGCAGGTCGGCGACCCCGCCGGGGATGACGACGCCACGGCCGAACCGGTTGCCGCAGCAGCGGGACACCAGCCGCAGCACGCGCTCCTTGTACCAACCGAACCGGGCGACCGCCACGGCCAGCCCGGCCGCGTCGGTGAGCCGGATGACCACCTCAAGGTGATTGGCGATGCGTTCCAGCTCGGCGTGCAGCACCCGGACCAGCCCGGCGGCGGTCGGAACGGTGACGCCGGACACGTCCTCGACGGCGTGACAGAAGGCCAGCGCATGCGCCACCGACGCGATGCCCTCGGTGCGCTCGGCCAGCAGCACACCATCCGAAAGGGACAGTCCCTCGAAGCGCTTCTCGATGCCGCGATGCTTGTGGTAGACGCGGATCTGCGGGAAGGGGATGTCCTCGCCCGGCGTCTCGACCAGGTACTCCACCGACTCGAACACGCCGGACCGCACCGGCCCGTGCGGGATGGTGAACATGCCCGGCCCGAGCACGTGCCGGCCGACGGCCTCCTCGGTGGGATGCAGGGTGCCGGGGTCGACCGGCGAGCCCGGGCGGGGCAGCGGCGCGGACTCCGGCAGCGGCAGCACCAGCGGATCCAGCCGGGGGTGTCCGGTGGGGACGATGCCGAACAGGTCGTGCAGTTCCCGCTCGTACCAGAACGCCGCGCTGATCCGTGGCGTCAACGCCGGGTACTCGTGCTGCCAGGACGGCAGCAGCGTGTCCACCAGCGTGATCCCGCCCGCCGGGGTCTCGGCGGTGGCGGCGGGCCGCTCGGCGTCCTCGCCACCGGGGTCGGCGAGGGCGGCGGTGATCCGCACGTCCTCCCCCACGGCGGTGCCGAACAGCCCGGCCAGCCGGCGGCCGGCCTGGATCTCGGTGAGCACCAGCGTCCGCCACTCGGTCACTGAAGCGGACGCGACCGACGACGCGGTGCTCACGACACACCTCCCAGCTCCGCGACACCCTGGGTGAGCAGTTGGGTTAGCACGTCCGGCGGATGCACGCCGAGCACCACCAGGGCGATCAGGCCGATCACCATGGGCGCGACCATCCACGCGCTCGGCTCGCCGTGCGCGACCTCGGTGGCCTCCGGGGTGTGCCGGGCGGGCACGAACAGGATGCGGGTGAACGACACCGCCATGCCCAGGAACGCCACGGTCACCAGCACCACGAGGATCGCGGCGAACGTCGTCTTGCCGTCACCGAGCCCACCGGCGACGATCTGGAACTCCGAGCGGAAGATCCCGAACGGCGGCAGCGCGGACAGCGCGAGCACCGCGCACAGTAGTAATGGTCCGGTCCACGGCAGCGCGTCGAGCGCGCCGCGGATCCGCCGGATGTCCTTGGTGCCGTAGCGCTGCAGCAGCACCCCGGCGGCGAAGAACGCGTTGCCCTTGGCGGCCGCGTGCGCGAGCACGTGCAGCAGCACGCCGGCCAGCGCGATCGGCGCGCCGAACCCGACGCCGAGACACAGGATGCCCATGTGCTCGACGCTGGAGTAGGCCAGCAGGCGTTTCACGTCCCGCTGCTGCAGCAGCGAGAACGACGCGACCAGCAGCGACAGCACGCCGAACACGATGAGCACGGTCTGGTCGAAGGTGGCGCCCAGCGTCGGGGTGGTGATCTGCACATAGCGCAGCACCGCGTAGAAACTGACCACCAGCAGCGAGCCGGACAGCATCGCGGAGATCGGCGTCGGCGCCTCGGAGTGCGCGTCGGGCAGCCAGGTGTGCACCGGCACCAACCCGACCTTGGTGCCGTAGCCAAGCACGGCCAGCACGAACGCCAGCCGCGCCGGGGTGGCCGGCAACCGGTGCCCGGCGGCGATCATCTGGCTCAGCGTCAGGTCATACGACGTGCCGTAGATCTCGGAGCCGGCGTAGTACAGGATGATCGTCGCGAACAGGCCGATGCCCAGGCCGGCGGAGGCGATGAGCACGTACTTCCAGGCCGCCTCGGCCGAGGACCGAGTGCGGTCGGAGGCCACCAGCAGGGCCGAGATCACCGTGGTGATCTCGATGGCGACCCACAGCAGCGCCAGCCCGTCCACCAGCGGCGCGCACAGCATGGACCAGCCAAACGCGTTCAGTCCCAGGTAGAAGCGCCGCAGGTAGCGGCCGTGGCCGGCGTGATGACGCAGGTAGCCGATCGAGTAGATCGACGCCATCGCGTAGAGGAACGCGGTGGCGATCACGAACACGGTGGACACCGCGTCCGCGCGCAGGAAGCTGACCTGCACGGGTCCGTGGCTGGTGGGCACGATCAGCGCGAACGACAGGCCCAGGCTGACCAGCCCGGACGCCACCGTCACGAGCTGCGTGCCCCAGGTCGGCAGTACCCAGGACAGCACGGCGGCCAGGGCGCCGACCGTGGTCAACAGGATGAGCACGATCGATGAGAGGGCCATCGCTCACCCCCTCAGCTCGGTGAGATCCGATGTGGACAGGGAGGCGCGCTGGTCGTGGTGTACCCGCATCAGCACGCCGAACACCACGACGGCGACGAGCAGGTCGAACAGGAACGCCACCTCCAGGATCAGCGGCAGTCCCGCGGCCACCACCAGGCTGGCCAGCGAGACACCGTTCTCCAGCGAGAAGAACCCGACCGCCTGCGACACCACGTCGTTGCGCAGCACCATCAGCAGGAACGCGACCAGCACGATGGCCACCGAGATGGCCAGCGCCGTGGACGGCAGCGCGGTGGACTGGATATGCAGTGCGCCGACGGCGAAGAACCCGAACGCGGCCACCACGATCGCCAGCAGCACCGCGCTCGCGACGCGCAACCGCGAACTGCCGGCGATCTCGGCGTGCGCCTGGTGAACCAGCCGCAGCACCACCCACGGCACGATGATGACCTTCAGCGCGAAGGACAGCACCGCGAGGACATACAGCTCGGGCACATGCTGGACGGCGGCGATGATGCCGGCCAACACCGACATCACGAACGACTGCGCCGCGTACAGGCGGACCTGCGAACGCAGCAGCGTCGCGCGCAGCATCGCGAACTCGATCAGCAGCACCAGTACGGCGACCGTGTTCGCGGAGCCGTCGAAGACACCGGGAGCGGGTGGGCGCATCTCAGCCTCCGCCCAGGTAGAGGGTGAACACGGCGAGCACCGCGAGCAGGAACGCCGCCGCGATGAACTCGGTGATCTTGAACAGTCGCAGCTTGGCGAACGAGTTGTCGATCACCGCGACAATGCAGCCCAGCACCGCGCACTTGACCACCAGCGCGACGATCGCGATCAGCACGCCGAGCAGCGAGCCGGTCGGCGCCAGGCCCCACGGCGCGACGAACACGTTCAGCAGAATCGTGTACAGGATGAACTGCTTCATCCAGCCGCCCCAGGACAGCAGCGCGAAGTACGGGCCGGAGTGCTCCAGGGTGCGGGCGTGCTCGATCATGCCGAACTCGTTGGTGCCGCCGTGGCTCTCCACCGGGATGCGCCCGGTCTCGGCCAGGATCAGCAGGAACCAGGCGGCCGCGGCGAGCAGGTGCGCGGGCCGGACGATCTGACCGGCCGACGAGCGCACCGTCTCGGCCAGCGCGTAGGGCAGGTCGGTTCCGGTGATCAACCCGACGGTGAACACCACGAACAGCGTCACCGGCTCGGTGATCGCGCCGAACGTCATGGCCCGGCTGGAACCCATCTGCGCGTACGGCGCGCCGCTGTCCGCGGCGGCGACCGCCACCACGAACCCGGCGAGCGCCAGGATGAACCCGCCACCGAGGATGTCGCCCATGTCACCCAGCGGCAGGCCGTAGCTGGTCAGCACCGGGATGAGCAGCGGCACGGTCAGGTAGCAGGCCATCGCGAAGAACGGTGCGGCCAGGAACAACCAGCTCGACCCACGCGGGGCGAGCGCCTCCTTGCTGAACAGTTTGCCCAGGTCGTAGTAGGGCTGCAGGAGGCGGGGGCCGCGACGGCCCTGAAGACGCGCCTCAACGTTGGCGATGACACCGGTGACCCAGGGGGCGGCGATCAGCACGGTCAACACCTGGGCCGCCTGGACAACGCCAGGGGCGAGAACGGGAGAGCTCATCGCGGTCCGCCCGGACGGGTCGACACGGAGAAGGTGTCAGGCCCATGCGGGCGACGGACCTTGTCGGGCGCGTCGACCTCGCTCAAGACAGCCTCCTCTACCGGGTGATCGAATGACTCGATCGATCGAGGTAGAGGCCATCAGCGGGGATATCCGCGGTTGCGGCGAGCCTCATCGCCGTTCCTGCGCACCCCGAATACTGGCCTAGCGCGATCGATCACGCAAGTCCAAGATCACCTTCGATACATCGCAGGATGCCCGAGGTTCCATGACCTCGCTCGCGCTGCCCACCCATCGTGTGAAGGGGTTCCTGACGGCGCACTCGCCGCGCCAACGAACCTATGGAACGAAGCGACCGCGCTACACCTGGCGGATATGCGCGAGACTGGCCAACCCACCGACCTTCTTCAAGCGCAACAAGCGGCCGAAAAAGCGGAACCCCGGCCGTGTGATCTACTCTCCTGACAGAGAGTTACAGGGACGGTTCCGGGGTGTTCGTGCGTCACGGTACCACGCAGTTGAGTGCAAGAGCTCCTGATGAAGCGCCCATAGGAGGGTGGATGTCGCGGCGGCCCCACTGATCAAGTGCGGAGAGAGCCAGCGCGGTTGGCCCGTTCATGCGGTAGCGTGATCACGGCGTCACGGCCCAGGCCGGGGCGCCGACCGGTGGAGGGGCTCGCCGGAACCAACCGCGAACGGCGCGTTCGCCAACGGTCCCTACCCGAAGGGGCATGCCCCGTGCCGAGCTCCGGGTAGTAGGAGGCGATGCGCGATGCGCCTGGAAGGCCGCAACGTGCGGCTCACGATCTTCATCGATGCCGACGACACCTGGCATCACAAACCGCTGTACCACGAGATCGTCCATCGTGCCCACAAGGCAGGGATCGCCGGCGCGACCGTGCTGCGTGGTGTGGAGGGCTACGGCGCCGGCTCGCTGATCCACACCACCCGCATCCTGTCGCTGGCCGAGGACCTGCCGGCCATGATCATCATGGTGGACACCGAGGACCGGATCAAAGCGTTCCTGCCGCAGATCGAGGAGCTGATCGAGGAGGGCCTGATCATCCTGGACGAGGTCGAGGTGATCCGATACGTTGGCAGAAAGCACGGCGGCTGACCAGCCCCAGCCCCGTGCCGGCGATGGAGCTCGCCGAGATCGCGCCGATCGGCGCTGATGGCTTCTACCCACCCCGTTCGCCGGGGATACCTGTACCCGGTGACCGAGCCGTTTGGGAGGGCAAGCCATGGGACTGGACGCACGACCCGTGAATCTGCGCTGCTCAGCACTGGTGTTCCGGGGGAACACCGTGCTGCTGTGCGAACGTGACGATGACTGGGTGGTGCCGGGTGGCACGCCCGAGCCGGGCGAGCCCGTCTCCGCCTGTGTCCGGCGGGAGGTCCGGGAGGAGACCGGGCTCGCGGTCACGCCCACCGGCGTCGCTTTTGTGATGGATGCCACGAATGCCGACCACGGCGAGGCCCTCGTCGAAATCGTCTTCCTGGCTCAGGAAGATGGCGACCACCCCGTCGGCGATCCTCCGTCGCCGACGGGGTGGGAGGACGGCCTGATCCCCCGGTTCGTGCCGTTGGACGAGCTGCCGAGGATCGACCTCCGGCCGCCGATCGCCGGCCACATCCGGTCCTTCCACGCGTCCGTCGGCTCCGGCCGGCTGCCGCGCACCGCCGCCTACTTGGGCAGCGTGTGGCGTCCGGGGAGCAGCACCGCGCGGAGGCCGTCATGACCACCGGCGGCAACCACAACCACGATCACAACCACGATCAGCCCGGCCGGCGCGATCCGGCCACCACGCTGGACGTGGTGGCGCAGCGGCTGCGTCCGCTGCTGCCGCCGGACCGCCGCGCGATCGTCGATGAGGCACTGGACCGCGCCCGCACCGGCCGGGTGCGGGTGCTCGTCCTCGGTGAGGCCAAGCGCGGCAAGTCAACGCTGGTCAACACGCTGTTCGACGCAGAGCTGCTGCCCACCGGCGCGCTGCCGCTGACCTCGGTCGCCACCGTCGTCACGGTCGGCTCGCCCACCGAGGCCCAGGCCCGCTACCTGGACGGACGCGTCGAGACGATCAACCTCGACCAGGTCGCGGCGCTGGTCAGCGAGCGCGGCAACCCCAGCAACAAGCACCATGTCGACCGGGTCAACATCACCGCGTCCTCGCCGCATCTACCGGCCGGCACCGAGGTGGTCGACACGCCCGGCACCGGGTCGATCCACGCGGCCAACACCGCCGAGGCGACCCGCGCCCGGGCCACCGTCGACCTCGCCGTGCTGGTCGTGACCTCGGACCCGCCGGTGTCCGCCGCCGAACTGGCGCTGGCCACGGACGTGATGACCACCGCGTCCGCGGCCGCCGTCGTGATCAACAAGACCGACCTGCTGTCCCCTGACGTGCTCGCCGAGGTCGTCGGGTTCACCCGTGAGGCGATCGCGAACGCCCTCGACCGCCAGGCACCGGTCTTCCCGATGTCCCTGCGCGCCGGCCTCACCGGCGGGGTCCGCGAGCTGATCGACTGGATCAGTGACCGGCTCGCCGCGCACGGCAGCCAGGACGTGCTCACCTCGACCGCCCGCGCGCTGCGCCGGGAGACCACCGCCGTGCTGGACGGACTGCGGGTCGAGCAGGAGCTGCTGCGGTCCACCGAACAGGACAGCGAGGCCACCGTCGGGACACTGCGCGAGATCCTGGACCGGGCCACCGTCGCGGCCGACACCGCCGCCGACCACGTCCGGGGCGAGGCTCGCCGCGCCCGTAGCCGGCTCGACGCCGAGCACGAGGACCAGGTCGAGGCCGCGACGCGGGCCGCCCGCGCCGAACTCGGGGACGCACTGCCCGACGGCCCCGGCACGCCCGAGCAGGTCGCCGCGGCGGTCCGCGAGCGCATCGAGGATCAGGCGATCCACGACTGCGCGGGGTGGTTCGACCGGATCGGCCCGGAGCTGGCCACCCTGCTGCCCGGCGCGGCCGAGCAGGCCCTCGGTGACCTGGACCGGCAGCTCGGCGCGGCCCGCCGCGCGGCCGAGCAGGCCCTGCACATCACGCTGGCCCCCGTCGAACATCTGCCGGCCACCCCGGCACCCCGGCTGCCCCGGCTGGACACCGGGCCGGCCGCCGTCTGGCACGAGCTGGTGACCAGCACCCTGGCACGGCGGCTACCAGCCCCGGTGCGGCGGCGCCGGCTGCACACCCAGTTGCGGGACTGGTTGCCGGGCGCGGTGTCCCAGCCGTTCGGCCGGGCGCGGGCGTCCATCCAGGACTGGCTGGCCGACACCACCCGGATCGTCGAGCGCGACCTGTCCGCCGCCTGGCGCGCCCAGTTGGCGGCGCTGGAACAGGGTGTCGGGGAGGCCGAACTGCACCGGCACCGCACCGACACCGAGATCACCGGCGCGCTGTCCTCGGTCACCGACCGGATCGCCATCGTGCGTGGCGGGCTCGCCGACCTGGACGCGCTGCTGGCCGACAGCCCGGCCGACGCTCCGGTGGATTCCGCGCATGGGAGATCGCCCGTATCCTGACAACTGACGGCGGAGGGGCTCGCCAACAAACCGCGGAAGGTCCGCCAACGGTCCCTGTTCGTGAAGTAGCGAACAGGTGTGGGCGGACACGGCAGGCCCCCGTCAGACGTGGCCGGTCGCGCCCGTCCCGATGATCGGGAGGGCCCGAAAATGAGCAGGCTCCGCCGTACTCGTCCCCTATCGCCCAATCCGCCGCTGGAACTGCCCGACGTGGTCGCGGCGGCGGAACGGGTCATCTACCGGGAGAGCTGGCAAGTCCACGAGGAAGAGGCCGCCACCCGGTTGGCCAGCACCCGAGGGGTGTGCTGGACGCGACTGTTCCCGCTGAGCCCGGTGCTTCTCGTCGTCGCCGTGGACGGCCAGGTGGTCGGCCGCGTTCGGCGGGAGGGCAAGCGCTGGCACGCGGTCGTGCCGGGCGCCGCCAAGCCGGTCGCGACCCGTCGCACCCGCCGCGCGGCGGTCGTCGCACTCGCCCGCGCATGCGCGGACAGCGTCGGCCGTGCGGACAGCGCCGGCTGTGCGGAGACCGCCGAGCAGCCGAGGCGGCCGGGATGGTGGCCACTGCTGGTGCACCAGCGCTGATCAGCAAGAGATGACGAACACGGCGATGACCAACACTCCGGTGACCAACACTCCGGTGACCAACACTCCGGCAACCGACACCGGGGCCAGCGACACCGGCACCCGCGAGACGACGTGGGGCGTGTGGCGCGTGGTCGCGGTGCTGGCGTTGCTGGTGGTGGCCGTGCTCGGGGCGACCCATCCCGGTCTGAGCACGCCAGCGGTCACCGGTCCGGTTACTCCGCCGACGACCGGACCGGTGACCCCGGGCGGCACGGGATCGCTGTCCTGGCCGGTGATCACACTGGCCGCGCTCGGGGTGTTGGTGCTGGTCATCGCTCTGGCGGTGGTGCTGGGTGGGCGTCATCACGCCCCGGCCGCACCAGCGCGGGTGGCGCTGCTGCCGCCGACGCCCTGGGAGCGGATCACCGCCGTGCTGATCGCGCTGCTGGTGCTGATCGTGGTGGCGCTGGCGGTGGTGACCGCGTGGTGGGCGATCTTCGCGCTGGCCGGCGTGCTGGCAATCGCCGTGCTGGCCTGGCGAATCCACCGGCGCCAGCAGGAGAACCGGATGTCCGAACCAACCTCGCCCGCGGCGGGCCTGGCCGAGGCGGTGGCCGCCGCTCGCTCGGCGCTGGTGGAGACCGCGCCCTCCACCCACGGGCGGCTCGGCGACGACCGGGCCGCGATCCTCGCCTGTTACGCCGCACTGGAATGGGCGCTGGCCGAGCAGGGCGTGACCCGCCAGGGCGCCGACACGCCGAGCGAACATCTGCGGCGCGCCACCGCAGCCGGGCTGCTGCCCGCCGACGCGGCCGACGTGCTGTTGCGGCTGTTCCACCGCGCCCGGTTCAGTGATCACGCCATCTCGGCGGCCGACCGGGCCGGTGCCGAACACGCGCTCACCGAGCTGTCGGCGTCGCTGCGGGAGGCCGCGCGATGACCGGATGGCTCGCGGTCGCTCTGGCCGTGGCGGCCTGGCTGGCGTGCGCGATCGCGCTGCTGGTGGTGCGCGCCCGGCTGGGCCGCGACCCGCGTCCGCCGTTGGCGCCGAGGCCATCGCGGCGGCAGTCGTGGCCGGTCGGTCCTTTTCACTCCTACCGCGACATCGAGTTCTTCCTGACCTGGGCTCCGGATCGTCCGACCACGGGCAGGCGGCAACTGCTGACCCGGTTGAGCGCGGCGATGCTGGCCGAGCGTCGGGGCATCGACCTGCGCCGCGACCCGGACGCGGCCCGGAGCGCACTGGGCGAGCGCGCCTGGGCGCTCCTCGATCCCCACCAGAACACCTCCGCGACAAGGGCGGATATCGCGTCACTGGTCGACCGACTGGAGCAGCTTTGACCACAGTGGACATTTCTCCGGCGGTGACCGGACAGCGGGCGCGCGCGGTGCTCGACGAGGTCGAGCGCGTCGTGCTGGGCAAGCGCGAGCCGCTGGAGATGATCCTGATGGGCGTGCTCGCGGGCGGACATGTGCTCATCGAGGACCTGCCCGGCCTCGGCAAGACGCTCATCGCGCGCAGCCTCGCCCATGTCCTCGGGCTGGACTTCACCCGCATCCAGTTCACCCCGGACCTGCTGCCCGGCGACGTGACCGGCGTTTCCGTCTACGACCAGCGCACCGGCGAGATGGTGTTCAAGCCCGGTCCGGTGTTCACCCACCTGCTGCTCGCCGACGAGATCAACCGCACACCACCGAAGACCCAGTCGGCGCTGCTGGAGGCCATGGCCGAACAGCAGGTCAGCGCCGACGGCGTGACCAGGCCGCTGCCCGCGCCGTTCGTGGTGCTGGCCACCGACAACCCGATCGAGTACGAGGGAACGTATCCACTGCCGGAGGCGCAGCTGGACCGCTTCCTCGCCCGGGTGCGGATCGGCTATCCGTCCGCCGCCGATGAGGCGCGGGTGCTGCGCGCGGACCGCGTCGACGGCACCCGGCCGGAGTTGCGCCGGCTGTGCACGCCCGCCGATGTGCTGGCGATGCGCGCGTCTCTGGACGAGGTGCTTGCCCACGATGACGTGGTCGACTACGTCGTCGCGCTGGTCGCCGCGACCCGCCGGCATCCGAAGGTGCAGGTCGGCGCGAGCCCGCGGGGCGGGATCGCGGTGCTGCACCTGGCCCAGGCGCATGCCGCGCTGGCCGGCCGGGACTTCGTGCTGCCCGAGGACGTCAAGGCGGTCGCCGCACCGGCGCTGGCCCACCGGCTAGTGCTGCGCCCGGAGATGTGGGTGCGGCGGATCACCGGTGAGGACGTGATCACCGAACTGCTCACCGAGGTGCCCACCCCGCCGACCCGGGAGCCGTCATGAGCACCCGGGAGATCAGGCCGCGCTGGCGGCCGACGAACACGCAGCGGCGGCTGGTCACCGTCGCGGCACTGGCCTGCCTGGCGGCGCTGATCGCCGGCCGTCCCACCCTGGTGCTGCTGGCCGCGCCGCTGGTCGGCGCGCTGCTGGCGAGCTGGCTCCGCCCGGCGCCGCGCCACCTCCGGGTCGACTGGGACGCCGGACCCGCCCGTGCCCTGGAGGGTGATCCGATCACGATCACGTCCACAGTGGACGCTCCGGTGGGCCGGGTGACCGGAACCTCCGCACTGGCCGGCATGCCGCACGAGGTCCGGCCGGGCGGCGACACCGATGCCGCACTGTGGACGGTGCTACCGCGTCGCTGGGGGCGGTGGCCGATCGGTCCCCTGCACCTGGACGTCACCGACCAGACCGGTCTGCTGCACACCGATCTTGAGCTGCCGCTGCCCGAGGTGATCGTGTATCCGGCGACACCTCGACTGGATCTGCTGCCCGCCGGGGACCGGCTGGCCCGGCAGATCGGCGAGCATGTCGCGGCCGCCGTCGGGCATGGCGGCGAGTTCGCGACCGTCCGGCCGCTGCAGCCGGGCGATCCGGCCCGGCACATCAACTGGGCGGTGTCCAGCCGCCGGCAGGCCCTGCACGTCAACGCCCGGTTCGCGGAACGCGCCCTGGATGTCGTGGTCGCCGTGGACACGTTCTCGGATGTCGGGCCGCCCGGCGCGCGGACCCTGGACGTCGCGGTGCGCGGCGCGGCCGCGACCGTCGCCGGCTACCTGCGGCATCACGACCGGGTCGGCGTGGTGGTGCTGGGCGGCATGCTGCGCTGGGTCGGCCCGGACTCCGCGGACCGGCAGTTCTACCGGATCATGGAGTCCATTCTGGACATGCCACGCTGGGAGAGCGTGGTGGACCCGGAGATCGACCGTATCCCGCGGCAGGCGCTGCCGGCCGGTGCGCTGGTCGTGATGTTCTCGCCGCTGCTGGACGAGCGGGCCGTGCGCGCGATCACCGACCTCCGCCAGCGCGGTTTCCCAGTGATCGTGTGCGACGTACTCACCTGCGAACCACCGCAACGCCGGCCCCGGAATGGAGACGGCGCTGACCTGGCACTGCGGCTGTGGCGGCTGGACCGGATCGCGCTGCGGCACGAGTTGGCCGGGCTCGGCGTGCCGGTGGTCCGTTGGGACGGCACCGACTCGCTGGATCTCGCGCTCGGCCCGCTGCGCCGCGCCCCGCTGCTGGGGGTGTCGCGATGACGGTCGCGTTCCTCCGCCGGCCGGTCCGGGCCGACCTGCCCGCGCTGGTCGCCGGGCTGGCGATGCTGGCGTGGAGCGGCGTGGTCACCGGGCCATGGACGCTGGTCGCCGCGCTCGGCGTGGCGGTAGCCGCCGTGACGCCGTGGCGCTGGCCGGCCACGGCGGCCGCCGCGCTGATCGCCCTGGCAACGCTGGCCAACGGCGGTCCTGGCGTGCTGACCGCGCTGGTCACGGGCCTGTTGGTGGCCGCCTATCTGGTGTTGCTGGACGGCCCACCACGTGGGCTCGGCGCCGTGGCGGTGGCGTCCGGCGCCGGCCTGGCGACGCTGGTCGCGGCGGGTGCGGTGCTGCTGCTGACACCCCATCCCACGCTCGGCTGGCTGCTGGTCGCCGCCGTCGCCGTACCCCTGGCGTTGCTGCTGGCCAGTTCCGGACGGCCGCGGCGGAAGGGAGCCGGCGATGAGCCAGCCGAATGACCGGTCAACGGGATGGGAGCTGCGGCTGCTGGACGCCATCGCGACACGGACCACCAGCGCCCGAGCCGTTAAGGCCGCCCGGGCGGTGACGATGCTCGGCGAGACCCCGGTGGTGTGGGCGGCGGTGGCCGGCGCGGCCGCCGTCGCCGGATTGCGCAGCGGCAGCCTCCGGGTGGCGGTGCGGCCGGTGCTGGTGCTCGCGGTGGGCGCCGGGACCCGCCGCGCGCTGGCCGAACTGATCGGCCGGCGGCGCCCGCCGGAGCGGCTGTGGCGGACGCACTGGACCAGGCCGAGTTTTCCGTCCCGGCACACCACCCTGGCCACCCTCGGTGCCGGACTCGTCGCCGATGCCCTGACCACGACCAACCCCGCCCGGGCCGTTGCCCGGGATGCGGCGGTCGCCGTGGCGGCCGGGGTGGGCGTGAGCCGGCTGGTGCTGGGCGTCCACTGGCCCACCGACGTGCTGGCCGGCTGGAGCTGCGCCGCGATCGTCCTGACGATCGCCCGGCGATACGAACCTTCTCGTGGAATGGAGTGATCAAGCGTGGCCAGCATCGACATCTGGGATGCCTGCGTCGACTTCCCGATCTTCGACGCCAAGACCCGGTCGCTGAAGAAGGCCGTGCTGGGCGCGGTCGGCGGCCGGATCGGCACCGGATCGCGGGTGCCGATCATCACCGCCCTGCACGGCATCAACCTGTCGCTCCGCCAGGGCGACCGGGTCGCCCTGCTCGGTCACAACGGTGCCGGCAAGTCGACCCTGCTGCGTCTGCTGGCCGGCTGCTACGAACCGACCCGGGGCGTGGCGCGCATCGAGGGCCGGGTGGCGCCGGTGTTCGACCTCGGTGTCGGCATGGACCCGGAGATGACGGGCTACGAGAACATCATCGTTCGCGGCCTGTTCCTCGGCATGACCCGGAAAGAGATGCTGCGGCGGGTCGACGAGGTCGCCAGCTTCACCGAACTCGGCGACTACATGGACATGCCGCTGCGCACCTATTCCACCGGCATGAGCGTGCGGCTGGCGCTGGGCGTGGTCACGTCCATCGACCCGGAGATCCTGCTGCTGGATGAGGGCATCGGCGCGGTCGACGCGGACTTCCTGGGCCGTGCCCGTGATCGGATGCACCAGCTCATCAACCGCGCCGGCATTCTGGTGTTCGCGTCCCACGACGAGAGCCTGCTGACCGATTTCTGCACGACCGGGCTGTGGCTCACCGGCGGCCGTATCGCCGCCGCCGGCCCGGTCCGTGACGTCATCGCCGCCTACCACCGGGGTGAGGCCGCCGCCTGACGGCTGATCGAGTGGTTCGTGTCACACCCCCGTGGTACGCCTGGCTGCGTAGTCGCGATGGTTGGCGTCAAGGGAGGTCGTGATGACTACAGTCTCACCGATTCCGAAGGACTACCCGCGCGTGTCCCCCTACCTGCACATCGGCGGGGCGAGTGCGGCGATCGACTTCTATACCAAGGTGTTCGGGTTCACCGAGCGCTTCCGAATGGACGGGCCGGACGGCAAGGTCGGGCACGCGGAACTCCGGATCGGGGACTCGGTGGTGATGCTGGCCGACGAATTCCCGGAGATGGACATCAAGGGCCCGAGCGCGTTCGGTGGCAGCCCGGTGGGTCTGTCGATCTTCGTCGAGGATGTCGACGACACCGTCAAGAGGGCGGTGGCGGCGGGCGCGAAACTGACCAGTCCGCCGGAGGATCGCTTCTACGGCGACCGGACCGCGCAGATCGAGGATCCGTTCGGGCACATCTGGAGCATCCAGACCCACATCGAGGATGTCCCCGCGGACGAGATGCGTCGCCGCGCCGAGCGGGCGTCCGCGAGCGGCTCGACCGCCGCGCAGCAGAGCTGACGCGGCGGTTCGTTTCGCCTAGTGCGACCTGGGTGGACGGGTGTGGTGCAGCTTCGCCAGAACCTCCATCAGCAGGTCCTCGGCATGCCGATACCGCAGTGAGTCCACCCAGAGCCGATACATGACCGGCGCGTGGGGGTCGGCGGGATGCGGTGCCGCGCGTGGGATCGCGACATAGGCCGCGATCCGCGCGTCGGTCATTTCGAACATCACCGCTTCGAGCTCCCCCTCGGGCAGGTCGGCAAGCTCCGCCCAGGCCGAGGCGCCGATGCCGTTGCCGAACCCGTTGGGCGGCAACCAGAACATCGGCCCTCGGCCGGCGAACTCCATGCCCCCGTCATGCGGCGCGCTCACCGCGACTCACCCGGTGTGGATCCCGGAAAGCGCGCTTTCGGGCAGGCCGTAGGGCAATGACGGGTCCTGCCGGGCGATGGCGATCAGCCGGTTGTACTTCGCGACCCGCTCGCCACGAGCCGGCGCACCGGACTTGAGCTGACCGCTGCCGCAGGCCACGGTGAGATCGGCGATGAAGTCGTCCGGGGTTTCGCCGGAGCGGTGCGAGATCTGCGCGGTCATCCCGTTGTCGCGGCAGGTCTGCAGCGCCTGCAGGGTCTCGGTGACGGTGCCGATCTGGTTCAGCTTGATCAGCGACGAGTTCGCCCAGCCCTCGCTGGCGCCCTGGGCGATCAGCTTGGGGTTGGTGACGAACACGTCGTCACCCATGATCTGGATGTGCTCGCCGAGCTCGGCGTAGAGCAGCTTGAAGCCCTCGTAGTCGTCCTCGGCCATGCCATCCTCGATGCTCCACAACGGATAGTCGCGGACCAGCTCGACATAGCGAGCGACGAGATCCTCGTTCGAGTGCCGCTGTCCGGCGATGAGGTAGCTGCCGTCGGACTGTTGGAACTGCGAGGCGGCCGGGTCGATGGCGATCGCGACCCCGTCGAGGCCGGTCACGTAGCCGGCGTCCTCGATCGCCTGCACGAGCAGGTCGAGGGCATCCTCGGGAAGATCAATCTGCGGCGCGAATCCGCCCTCGTCACCCAGTCCGACGACGTGACCCTTGCTGACCAGCAGCTTCTTCAGCGCCGCGTACACCTCGGAGCCGGCGCGGACCGCCTCGGCCATCGACGGAGCGCCGATGGGGGCGATCATGAACTCCTGGAAGTCCAGGTTGTTGGCGGCGTGCGCGCCACCGTTGAGGACGTTGAAGTGTGGCACGGGCAGCCTCGGCACGGCGGCCGGCACGATCAGGTGCTTCCACAGCGGGGTGTCGCCGGCGAACAGCCGGGCGAAGGCCATCGACACGCCGATGATCGCGTTCGCGCCCAGCCTGCTCTTGTTCTCGGTGCCGTCCAGTTCGATCAGTGCGGCGTCGATCTCGGCCTGGTTGGCCCACTCCTTGCCGGCCAGCAGTTGGGCGATCTCGCCCGTCACCGACGCGACGGCCTTGAGCACACCCTGGCCGTTGTAGCGCTTCTGGTCTCCGTCCCGCAGTTCGACCGCTTCGAGCTTGCCGGTCGACGCCCCGGCCGGCACGCCGGCGGTCGCGGTCCGCCCGTCCGCGGTCTGGACCGACACCTGCAGGGTCGGCCGGCTGCGCGAGTCGAGAATCTCGAACGCGTCCACCCCACTGACCCGGATTCCGTTCACCATTGGCCTGTCTCCTCTGATCGTTATCGAGGGCGAGTCTGGCACGATTCAGTCGCTGTCCGCCTGGGTCGAAGGTCCGCACTGTGCGTGACAGGAGTACCGCCGCCGGATCACGGCCGGCGGACATGAGCGGATGGACTCGGGCACGGCTCTCCTCATCGATGTCTCGACCAGGGACCGTTAGCGGCGGTTGCCGCGGTTGTCGGTGAGCCCCATCACCCGCAGGTCAAGTATGCCCGCCAAGCCCTTCCGACGTCAGCCGGGGCGCCCAAGATCACAGGGAGCGACCGGGTTGAGCACACGTGTACGCCGCCAGGGTGATGCGGGACAGATGGTCGGCCGCGCGGGTCGTTTCCGGGAGCCGGTAGCGAGGTGTCAGGGCGAGCACCAGCTCGGTCGCGGCGTCGAGGCTGATCCCGCTCCCGATGGAGACGAACACCGGCTTGACGCCGTCCCGCGTCCGCAGCACTCGGCCGATGACCTCATCGCCATCGACGAGCGGGGAAAACGCTCCGCGATGCGCGGCAGGCTCCGCATAGCGTCCGATGAACGCCGTCTTGGCGACGCCGATGCTCGGCAGCCCGGTCAGCGCGCCGAGATGGCAGGCCAGGCCGAACCGGCGTGGGTGGGCGATCCCGTAACCGTCACAGACGAGCACATCCGGCACCGTTCGCAACTGGCGCAGCGCGTCAACCAGGGCCGGTATCTCGCGAAACGCCAACAGCCCGGGGATATAGGGAAACCGGGCGACGCCCTCCGTCGCCTTCTGTTCTATGGGCTCCAGCGTTCGCGCGTCGAGTACGACGACCGCACCGGCCAGCTCGTCGGAATCCTTGGCGTAGGCGACATCCAGACCCGCCACCGTCCGCACCCCGGACAGTGACACCGAGCCGCTCGTCTTCACCCGGGCACGCAGCCGCTCCTGCACCGACAACGCTTCAGCCTCGGTCGTCGGCCAGCTGGCGGGAAAGTCAATATTCATTGACGGCAGGTACCCCGGTTATCGCGGATCGGAGGAGGAGTAATCTTTGATCAAGTTACCATTCTCATCCCAAATTTTGCGGGATAGATGGCGCCCTTTATCATCAAAGACATTGAGTTGCTTCAGTCGACCATCCGGAAACCACTGTCGCCATTCCCCCACAGCTGAGCCGTGCTTGGACATCCCTTCCATCAGTGGACTTCCATCGGGATACCATTCCTTTTCGATGCCATCCTTGACACCATCAGTAAAATTCGTGAGCGCAATCCGATGACCGTCCGGTCCATACTCGATTGCCTCACCCGTATAGAGTTGTCCACGGTAGGTGATGCGGCCGTTGAGATCGCCGCCCACCTCGGGATCATCGATGTCGATCTGGTTCACTTCGTCCATGGTATCAGGTTATCACGTCTTGGATCCAATTTTGATGTTTCTTTCCTTTCACGGTAGCGGTGGAGCGTTCTTAGGCCACGGGAACGCACTATAGCGACCAGCAGCACTTTCCACGCCGTCCAATGTCAGGTTGCAGTTGGCGCAGAAGGGAGCGGGACCCCCTCCGTTGAGATATGGAAAGTACGGAGCCTGAATGATCTCCCCCAGTGTCTCAGGACCGTCAGACAAACCTTGTTTCGTGCGGTCCCACATGGCCTCGTTGGTCGCCCTGACCTCAGCATGTCCGAGAGGTTGATCCGGATGTGGGCGGACCTGCACGCTGTCACTGCCATCAGCCTCCCAGGAATAGGGTCCACCATTCTCTATTTTGTCGTAGTTCTGCTTGATAGTTGGATGGACCTCGTTGGTACCGATGGTTTCATCCGACCTCCCGTTGGCGCCCTCATACACCGCGCCAGTACGTCGGTCGATCCCTACCGAGATGCATTCGCCTTGCGCCTTACGAGAAAGGGATCGATCATTCTTGGCGGCAACATAGACACCCGCTCGTTCCTTGCTGAGATCGGTCGCGTAGTCCTTGACAGGCGTGCCGCCGACGTGCGTGATCAGTCCGTCGTCGTCTCGCGTCACCTGGGTCTCGTCCAATTGGCCCAGTTTCTGCGCGTCCGGAGCCCTCGCACCGGGTAGGCCCTTTCCGTTGTTGATGAACGAAGAGGGGGCGGTTGACGGCTTCGGCTCGCCGCTGCTGGTTGTGGTTGGAGCTTCGCCGCCGGGTACGCCGGGTCGCGGCACGCCGGCTGCCGGGTCTTCGCCTCGGGCGATCTTGTTGAAAGCTTCGGCGGTCTGCGCCTCGTTCTCCGCGATGTTGGCCAGGCTGGTCTCTTCTCGCTCGGCCGTTTCCTCGCTTAACCGCGCCAGAGACTCCGAGACGTTCCCAGCGGCCTCATCGGCGTCCTTAGCCAACGCCTTGAAGACGGCCCCGAGCTCACCTTCGGCCATCAGTAACTCAGCCCCTGCAGCGCCTGCTGAAAGTTCGCGGCATGCTGACGCATCGTCTGGGCGTGCTGGCGCAGTGCGGCCGTGTGGTGACGCACCGACTCGGCGTCCACCGAGAGGGCCGTGCCCGGCCCATTACCGCCGCCAGAGCCGGATTTGGACCAGTCGAGCCCGGCCATGGCCTCCTCGATCTTGGCGAACAACGGTTTGGCCGCGGCCTCGATGACCTGGCCAATCACATACTGCTGGAGGTCCTGCACCAGCGATTTCACGATCGCCTCGGCGCCCTCGACGATCGCCGGCACGGCGGCCTCGGCTATTCCGGCAGTCGCCACCGCGGCCGCTTGGTCCGCGACGAACGCCGCAGCCATCCCGATCAGCGTCGCCAGCGCCTCCGCCTTCTGCGCCACGATGTATCCGGCCGCTACTTCGAGTGCGTCCGCCAGCACCCCGCACCCGGTGACCAGTTCGTCCACGTGCTGGCTGGACATCGTCGCCCACCCGGACTTCATGATCTCCGTCGAGGCCGACTGGTGCCACTCCGCGATCCCCGCCACCGCCTGGGTGGCGTCCTGATGCGTGGTCCGCACCGCCTGACCGAACTCACGCGTCAACTGCGCGAACCGCAACACCGTGTCCTCGTTGACGTACGGCCACGGGACACCGATGACGTTCAGCAGATTGACGACCGGCATCGGTAGGTCATCGATCGCCATGAAATCCCCTTGTCGGTACATCACCCCAGCCAGATGATGTTAGTGCCCGTAGTCAGCCGGAGACCAGGCATGGCTGGGGAGCGCCCATCGTCCTGGCGGGGTGAAGTCCGGTCCGGAACCTGGCCATGCGGGACCACCAAATGAGTCGGGGTCCGACTTATAGTGGTCGGGCGGAGGTGGCAACGATGCCAGACTCGACGATCGCGTCCACGGTGGCGTTCGGCGTTCCGGGGGTGACTATCGCGCCGGGCGATCATCTGTGTGCCTTCTACCGGGGGCTCGCCGGCCGCGACGAGATCCTCATTCCGTATCTTCGCGAGGGCCTGCTGGCCGGCGACAAGTGCATCTGCGTGGTGGACGCGACCGAGCCCGAGTCGGTGCTGGCCACGCTCGCCGGACTGGCCGTGGACGTCGACATCGCCGCGTCGGTGCGCGACCACACCCTCGATGTGCGGACCTCGCTGGCCACCTATCTGCGCGACAAGCGCTTCTCCACCGACCGGATGCTGGACTTCTGGGACGAGTGTGTCGGCGGGGCGCTGCGGCAGGGCTTCGGGTTCAGCCGCGCGGTCGGCGAGATGACCTGGGCGCTGCGCGACATGCCCGGCGTCGAGCAACTGGTCAGCTACGAGTCCCAGCTCAACCGCTTCCTTCCGCGTTATCCGCAGGTGATCCTGTGCCTGTACGACCTCGACCACTTCAACGGCGAGATGCTGATGGACGTGCTGAAGACGCACCCGAAGGTGCTGGTCGGCGGCATGCTCCTGGCGAACCCGTACTACCTCGAACCCGACGAGTTCCTGGCGACGAAACCGTGACGGCGACGGAGACGACCACACCCCCGGCCGAGATCCCGGCCCAGGCCGCGCCCGGCACCGCCCGCGAGGCCGTGCTGCGAGACCAGCTGTCCAGCCTGCGCGGCCTGCTGGTGCTGTCGATGCTGATGACCGAGAGCGGCGACGAGCAGCAGATCCTGCACCTCGCGGCGACCTCCGTGCCGTCGTTCGCCCGATGCCGTGCCACCGGCCTGTTCCTCGCCGACACCGGCTGGTGTCTGCCGGTGACCGATATCGAGCGACGCGAGGCGGTGCGGGCGCAGCTTGATCTGCTCGGCCGTGGCGGCGGGCATGTCACGCTCGGTGCCGGCGACGATGGCGACGACCGGTGGGCGTGGGCGCTGCCGCTGCGCGGGCTCGGCGGCACCGCCGGCCACCTCATTGTCACCGCGGAGAGCGAACCCTCCGAATACGAGCAGTTCCTGTTGCAGGCACTGGTGCAGCAGACCGGCGTGGCGCTGGCCAACGCCCGCCTGCACGCCAAGGAGCGCGCGACCGCCGAGGACCTGCGCGCCACCAACGCCGTGCTCGGCGACACCGTCCGCGCGCTGCGCCGCACCACCGACATCCACGACCGGTTCACCAGGATCGCCCTCGCCGACCAGGGTCGGGAGGGCATCGCGACCGCCCTGCACGAGCTGACCGGGTTCCCGATCGCGATCGAGGACCGCTACGGCAACCTGCGCGCCTGGGCCGGCCCGCACAAGCCGGACCCCTATCCGAAGGACCCACCGGCGCGCCGCGAACAGTTGCTGCGCCGGGTACTGCGGGAGGGCAAACCGATCCGCGAGGGCGGCCGGCTGGTCGCGGTGGCCAATCCGAGGCCTGACGTGCTGGGCGTGATCGCGCTGATCGACCCCGCCGCGCACGCCGGTGACCAGGAGCTGTTGGCCCTGGAGTACGCGGCCACCGTGCTGGCGATGGAACTGGTGCGGCTGCGCAGCCTCGCCGAGACCGAGCTACGGCTGCGTCGCGACCTTGCCGAGGAACTGCTGGCCGGCACCGACGAGGCCAGCGCGTTGGACCGCGCCAACGCGCTCGGCTACGACCTGGAGCGGACGCACCGGGTCCTGGTGGTCGAGGGCCGGGCCCGTGCGCGCGACCCGGAGTTGTTCTTCCACGCGGTGCGCCGCGCGGCCCGCACGATGTTCGTCGGCTCGATGATCGTCACCCGCGGCGAGACGGTGGTCGTGCTGGCCGACCGGATGGTCAACTGGGAGCAGCTGCGCGCCGCGGTGCTCACCGAACTGGGCGGCGGCCGATGTCGCATCGGCATCGGCGGACCCTGTGACCGGCCGGGCCAGTTCCCGCGCTCCTATCACGAGGCGACGCTCGCTCTGAAGCTGCAACGCGCCGCCCGTGGTGCCGACCAGGCACTGTCCTATGAGGACCTGGGGGTGTATCAGATCTTCGGCGAGATACCCGATCCCGCCGCCATCGAACGCCTGGTTCGCCGCTGGCTCGGTCCGCTGCTCGACTACGACCGGCACAAGAAGTCCGAACTGGTCGGCACGCTCAGCCAGTATCTGGAAAGCGGTGGCAGCTACAACGCCACCGCCGAGGCGCTGTGCGTGCACCGCAGCACGCTCAAGTACCGGCTGCAGCGAATCCGCGAAATCTCTGGTCTGGATCTCACGGACCCGGACACCCATTTCAACCTGCAGTTGGCCACCCGAGCCTGGCGAACCCTCAGCGCCCTGCGGAGTTGATCCGCACGCGGCGAATCGGCTGACCGGCCAGGGCCCGGGTGGAGCACCCCGGCCCCGGCCGGTCGGTTCAGGCCTCGCCGCCGTCCGGGTTGTCGCCCTGGTCCTCCTGGTCGGCTTCCTCCCAGCCCTGATCGGCGTGTTCTTGGATGGGCGTGAGCGACTTGTCCAGGTTGAGGATCGTCTTGTCGATCATGCCCCAACCGGTCTTGCTGCTCTTGGCGTCGCTGGCGGTCTTGAGCCACGGGTAGGCGTCCTTGACCCAATCCGGCCGGTGCTCGTCCTTCAGGTAGTTCTCCCAGCCCTTGACGCCGAGTCCGAACTTGCCCTCTGCCTTGTCCGCATCCGAAAGCCCGAGCGGGTTGACGCCCGTCTTGTTCGTGCCCTTCCAGAAGTCGGCCAGCTGTTGCCGGAACGGTTCCTGTGAGGGCGGGAGCTTGTTGCCGTCCGGGTCTTTCTGCTCGTTCTTCAGCCAGTCTTCGTGCTTCTTCATCTGCGACATCTCGGACGACTTGAGGAAGGAATCCTTGGCAGGCCCGGATCCCGGATCGCCGCCCGTGTCCTCGTTGGTGTGGTCGGTGGTGCTGCTGGGTTGTTCGGTTGGAGGATCTTCGTGGCCGTTCGCCGGTGGTGTCTGGGCCTCGGCGGTGTCGCCATCCGTGTGGCCGGTGGTGTTGCCGCTGCTCGGGGCGTCGTCACCGTGCGTCTTGTCCCACTGCAGCCACGTGTCGTATCCCGCGTTGTCCCCGCCGTCGTCGTAGAAGCCGCTGCCGGACTCCTCACCGGTGGACGTGCTGGGCTCGGCGGTCGTGGGCGCGGCGGTCGTGTGGTCGCCGCTGGTGGTCGGTGGTGGGGTGGTGTTGCCTTCGGGGGTGTGGTCGCCGTTCGTGGTGGTCGGAGGTGGGGTGTTGTGCCCGCCTTCCGACGAGGACGTCGAGCCGTGCACGCTGTCGCCGCCGGAATCACCTATCGCGGGCCGGGCCGAAGTGTGCGTCCCCGTGTACGGGCGACCCGATCCCCCACGCGGGATGCGCGGCATGTCATGCAGCACGATGGCCAGCTCGTGGCTGGTCTGCGAAGCGCTCTTGCCGAACGTGACGACTGCCTTGAGCACCTTCATCGCCCTGGTCACCGTCCGCACGGCGTCCACCACCGCCTTGCCGACCGCGGCTACCAGCGATGCGCCGAAGGTGATCGGCGCCAGGGCCAATCCCAACAGCACCGTGGCGATGATGTCGCCGAGCACCGTGGTGATCATGTCGCGGACCAGGTTGCGGACCGCGGCGATCACCGCGCCGGTGGTGTCCATCAGATAACCCGCCACGTCGACCGCGTGCCCGGTGTTGTCGATCTGGCCCTGGAGGTCCGTAGCCGACTTCTGGAACGTGTCGGCCGTGACGCCCGTCCACTGGGTGATCGTCTTCTTGAGCGAGTCGCCCATGTCGCTGGCGGCATTACGCAGATGCTCCGCCGTCTTGTGCAGTGCCTCGGCCAGGGCCTGCACTCCCTGCGGGTTACCGAGCAACTGGTCGAGCGGGGCTTTCAGGAAGCTGATGTGCTCGATCAACCAGCCCAGACCGGCCGAAATCAGCTTGGCGAACGGATCGATCGCGAACGCGATCGTGTCGGCCACAGCGCCGACCACGCTGATCCCCAACTCGACGCTGAGCGCCGCGACCTGCGCTCCGTGCGCGCTCTTGAGCTCGTCGATCGTGGTGGCGACGCCGTGCCAGCTGTCGGCGACCCCAGCACCAGAAGTGTCACTGGTGCTGTTCATATTCACCATGACGGTCATGAGTCCGCATTCCCCGCACTGTTGAGGCCGGACTGGATTTTCTGGAAACTGTCAACGGTATCGGACTCCTGTTGACCGTAGGAATCCACGTTCCGCTGAAGAGCGTCGACCACGTCGTTTATACTGTCCGTCAGGTCACCCATTATCTTGGAATGAATGATGGCCATGTCGATTCGGACCGGAGCTGACCAAAACTGGGCCATAAGAATTCCGAACGCGTTGTTGTCGAACCCGTTGGCGTTTTGCACGTCGTTGCCCGCCTGCGTGACGGATTTCGCGGTGGTGCCACTGAGATATTTGGAGAAACTCGTCAACTGGCTCGTGTCGACCTGGTATCCGCCGCCGCTACCGCTGCTCTGCGTCATTTCAGTGGACTCCTCCTGTCAGGAATGCTGAGCTCTTCGTCAACGAGCAGATCACCTGCCGGCAACGCGGGCAGAGGTTCGGCCGACCCGCGAGTTCCGGTCCGCCGCCAACGGCTGGCCCGGGTGCCACTGGTAGTGACGACGGCTCTGCGTCGTCCACCTCTCCGAACAATGCCCTGCCCCCTCTGTGTCCGCTGGGCGACCGAGCGTGAGCGCGGACCCCAGAGGCACAGAGTACAGATCAGTTGATCAGAGCACGACTCTGTTCACTGCCGATTAACTGTTTTGATCCGTGCCGGCTACCTCCAGGTTCCCGCCACGCCACAGTCCGACCGGAGATCTCCGGCCTGGACCTCACGGACTGGGACACCTCACTCCGAGCTGCAGTTGGTCACCCAGCCTGGCGAGCCCTGACCGCCGTGCGGAGTTGAAAGCGAGCTACCGCCTTTCGACGGTTGCCTGTGCGGCACTCGGTGTGCCAGGCTGATCACTACGCATTGTTGCGGTTACCGGTCGTGTTCTGGGGTGTGGTGTGGGCGAGTTACGGGTCGATTTCGCCGCATTGAGTGAGCTGGCGTCATCGGTGTCGCAGCGGATCGATGACGTCGAGGAGTTGCTGTCCGAGGTGAACGGGCAGGTTAACCAGCTGACCGAGTTATGGGAGGGGTCAGCGGGCGACGGGTTGACCACTACCCAGCTAGCAAATGTCTTGCAGAGCGGAAGTTTGTAGGGGAGTGAGCATGCGAGAGTTTCCGGCGGGAAAGGTACTCGACGCTGTTCCATACATTGAGCTCATTCGTCAGTTTACCTCCGGACGTATGTCGGCTCCTGATTTTGAAACGGCATATTTTGAGCTGTGCGGGTCCGACGACAAAGTATTGCCCAAGGTCATCGCTGAACCGATCAACGAAATATTCTACGACCTCGACGACTATGTACCTGACCCTGAATTGCGCGCAGAGGTCAATGGACTGGGCGAAGAGACTCTTCGAGAGCGCGTCGTGGTGCAATTGCGCCTATTGGTCGAAGCTGTCACGGCTGCAAGTGAGAAAGGTAACGAGGTGTCCGGACAGTCAGATCCCAACCGCCCAGATCTCGGCTGAACATCGACTATAATGATCACGACCCTACCGCACATCGAACGGCGAGATCATCCATCGCGAGCCGGCGTTCGACATCATCGATGAACTCTTCTATGACATCGACGAGTACCTCGATGATCCGGACGCCTCAGCCGCGAAACGACAGCTTGGGGTCGCCAACCTACGTGACCACACACAGAATGCACTGGAACGATTCCGGCGAGAATTTCCCGGAGGAACGGGTGTAAGACGCTAGTCGGCTCTACCGACCGTATTTCGCCCAGTGGGCGGCGAAAAGCTCCTCGTCGGTGATGGGGTGGGGTTCGATCGGGCGGGACACCCAGGTCAGGTTGACGAAATGCCGCGCGTTCACGTTCTCCGTGGTGATGTTACCGCCCCAGGTTCCGCAGCTGAGGCTGAGCGTGAACGGCAATCCGTTGCGCGGGCTGCCGGCGCCCTCGTTGAGGTTCTGGTTGACCAGCACGCGCGCGGTCCGGGTGCCCTCGGCGAGCCGCCGGACATGCTCGTCGGAGGCGGTGTGGATGCCGCAGGTGTGTCCCAAGCCCTGGTATCCGGTGATGTCGTTGACCAGGTCGACGGCGCGCCCGATGTCGCCGGAGTACCGATAGACCGCCAGCACCACGGACAGCTTTTCGCCAGAGAATGGGTGCTCCGGGCCGACACCGTCCTCCTCGACCATCAGGAACGTGCGCTCCGGCGACACCACGAATCCCGCCCTGTCGGCGATGAACTCGGCCGATTTGGCGATGATCGCTGGGCTCGGGACCGGACCGCCGTCCGGCCACATGGTCGCCGCCAGCGCCGCCTTCTGCTCGGCGGCGCAGCGGTGCCCGCCGGCCGCGATCAGCCGGCCCATCAGGCGTTCATACACGCTGTCCTCGACGACGATGGCGTTGTCCGCCAGGCAACTGGTGGCCCAGTCGAAGGTCTTCGCGGTCACGATGGCGGCGGCCGCGTCGTCCAGGTCGGCGGTCTCGTCCACGACGTGCACGGCGTTGCCGACGCCCACACCGTAGGCGGGGGTGCCGGAGCCGTAGGCGGCCTTGACCATGCCGGCGCCGCCGGTGGCGACGATCAGATCGGCCTGCTTCATCAGCTCTCGGGTCTTCGGCAGCGACGGATGGTCCAGCACCTGCACGAGATCGGCGGGCGCGCCGACCTGTTCGCAGGCCTCCCGCATGAATCCGACGACCGCGGCGCTCGTCTCGGCGGTGCGCGGATGCGGCGCGACGACGATGGCGTTACGGCCCTTGAGCGCGAACAACGCCTTCACCGGCGGGGTAGCGTCCGGTCCGGTGGTCGGGATGAGCGCAGCGACCACGCCGACCGGTTTGGCGATTTTCACCAGCCCACGCTCCGGATCCTCCTCGACCACGCCGACGGTGCGCTGGGTACGCATATCGGCCAAAACGCCGAGCACTCGCTTGTTGATTTTCGCGACCTTGTCGGCGTAGTTGCCGAATCCGCCCTCGTCGACCGCGAGTTTGGCGAGTTGTTCGGCGCGTTCCGGACGGGCGACCGCCCATGCCACGGCCGTGCACAGTTCGTCGGTCTGTTCCTGGGAATAGTGCTCGATCGCCTGCTGGGCCGCGCGGGCTCGGGCCACGATCGCGGCGACCTCGTCGGTGACATCACGGGTGTCTTGGGTTGCTGCCGTCATGCGTTCACGGTCGCCCGATATCGCCGCGCGCGACTCGACACGGTGGGGCGAACTCTGGCCCGGACCTCGACCGCCGGGGACGATGCCCATTCGCCCGGCCGGCCGGATGCTTCGCCCATGGACGTATATGGCAGCACCCTCCGCACCCGCGACTGGCGGGACATCATCGACCGGTTCGAGGACGAGCGGCCGGACGAGCCGATCGTCAATGTGGATCTTGACGACACGCGCGAATTCGACGCGATATTCGTCGGCGGCGGCGCGGGCGGCCGATTCGGGTCGGCGTATCTGAAGGCGCTGGGCGGGCGGCAGTTGACCATCGACCGCTGGGCTTTCCTCGGCGGCAGTTGCCCGCATCAGGCCTGCGTGCCGCACCACCTGTTCTCCGAGATGGCCCGGGAACTGGACCTGGCCCGCTGGATGGGTGGCCGGCTGTGGTTCGACGGATTCGACGACAAGAACGCGTCGATCCTGGCGGCGGTCGAGCTGTTCCGGTCCGGCCGGAACGCCGCGCATGCGTTCATGAACTATCAGAGCAAGAGCCAGTTGGGTATGGAATACCTGCTCAACGCCGAGGCCGAGGTGCTCGACGCACACACCGTGCGGGCCGCCGGACGGATCTTCCACGCCCGCAACCTGGTGCTCGGCACGGGCGCCCGCACCGAGATCCCCGACATTCCCGGCATTGACCAGGCCGGCGTGTTCGATTTCGCGAGCCTGGTGGAGAACCTGGACTTCGAGCCGAACCGCTGCGTGATCATCGGCGGATCCAAGGTTGTCATCGAGTACGGATCGTTCTTCCAGGCGACCGGATGTCCGACGACGATCGTGTCGCGCAGCGAGTTGATGCGCACCAAGAGCCTGCATCATGTGGACGATGGCCTGCGCGAGTTCGTGGTGAACGGCATGCGCACCCGCGGCATGACCATTCTGGAGGGCGCGCAGCCGCTGGAGGTGCTCGGCGACGGTCGAGTAACCGGCGTGCGGGTGCGCACCGCGGACGGCCAGGAACGGATTCTGGAGGCGGACTTCGTCTTCGTCGGCACCGGCGAACGGCCGCAGTCCGAGCCGTTCCGGCGGGCGCTGGGTGTGACGGTCAACGAGCGCGGCGCCATCCAGGTCGACGGTCACATGCGTACCTCGGTGCCCGGCGTCTACGCGATCGGCGATCTGGTCGGGCCGCCGATGGAAATGTTCAAGGCGCGCAAGTGTGGCATGACCGCGGCCCGGAACATCATGGGCGAGGACTACGAGTTCGACTTCTCCGAATATCCCGACTTCCTGCATTCCACCTACGAGATCACCTGGGTCGGGCTGTCCGAGGCCGAGGCGCGGGAGCGGTATTCGGACGTCAGCATCATCCAGATGCCGCCGCCAGGTGTGGAACTGGATGAGACACCGTTGCCCTGCGCCGAGGGCAGCATGCTGCTCGCGTTCACCCATCCCGAACTGACCGGGTTCCAGAAATGCGTGATCGACAACACCAGCAGGCGGATCGTTGGATTCCACTATGTCGGGTTCGGCGCCAAGGACGCCTTCCAGTACCTCGACTACCTGATCCACCGGCCGGAGGGGCTGACCATCGACCAGATGGCGGAGATGAACGAGCTGTTCCTCAACCCGGAGCATTTCATTCAGTTGAGCCGGTTGCGGGCCGGTCAGGCCGAACTGACCAGCCTGTGAGTCAGGACCTGTCGGCGATGACCGGGGTCGCCAGGCGGCGGGCCGCGGCGAGCAGCGCGGTTTCCGCCGCCTCGGCGGCATTCCGGCGTTCCCGCCGCCAGGCGTCCGCGGCGGCCACGCGCTCGGCGAGGACCTGGCAGTGCTCCCGCACCCGGCGCGGGGCGCTGCCGCCGGGGGTGTCGCGGTTCAGCGCGCAGCAGGCCGGGTCGGTGGCCTCCGCGACCAAGGCCGGGTCGACGTCCAGTGGACGGCCCAGCATCTCGGCGGCTGCGGCGGTGATGTCGGCGGCCGTCAACCCGTTCCCTCCGGCCGTGATGGCGGTCGCGACGGCCCGGCCGGTGACCCGGTAGGCCGAGCGATAGTCCAGGCCGTGCCGCAGCACCAGTGCCTCGGCCAGGTCGGTGGCGCCGGTGAAATGCTCGCCGGCCCGTTCGGCCAGCGCCCGCCGATCGACGGCCAGGGTGGCCACGACCCGCTCGCCGAGCGCGACGACCTGCCGGCCCAGTTCGACCGAGCCGGCGACCTCGCCGTAGGCGCGCAACCAGTTGTCGGTGCGCGCGGACGGGCTGCGCTGCGTCACCAGCAGCCCGGTGACCCGGCCGACCAGGGTGCCCGCGCCGGAGCGGATCACGGCTAGCGCGTACGGATTCCGCTTCTGTGGCAGCAAGACCGACGCCCGGCACAGCGCCGTGTCGAGCGTGACATACCCGAATCCTGGGCTGGTGAAGATCTCCAGGTCCTCCGCGAGTCTGTCCACCGTGGTCGCCGCCTGGCTGGCCGCGAGCACCGCGTCGACCAGCCCGTCGGTCGCCCACATGGCGTCGCGGGTGTGGGGACCGGGCGCGGCGAACCCGAGCAGCGCGGCGAGCCGGTCACGGTCCACCGGCACCCGGGTGCCGGCCACCCCGCCCACCCCGCCGGGGCTGGTGTCCGCCCAGCGGTAGGCGGCCTCGATGCGGTCCAGGTGCCGAACGGCCTCCTGGCCGAAGGCGCCCAGGTAGTGGCCGAACGTCGAGGGCTGCGCCGGTTGCAGGTACGTGCTGTCCGCCCAGACGGCGTCGGCGAGTTCATCGGCCCGCCGCGCCACCGACGCGACAAAATGGCCGACCGCTTCGTGCAGGTCCAGAAGTCGGGCGCGCAGCGCCAAACGGAACGCGATGCGGCCGGCCTCGCGCCGGGTCCGTCCGGTGTGGACCCAACCGGCGGTCGTGCCGAGCCGGCGTTCCAGTTCCCGCTCCCGGCTGTTGTAGGCATCGCCGTAGACCGGGTCGTACGGGAACCGCTCGGCCGGCACGTCCAGCAGTTCGAGCAGCACCGGCAGCAGCCTGGCGGTCTCGGCCGCGGGCAGCACCCGCGCCTCGGACAGCGCCACCACCTGGGCCAAGTCGGCCAACCCGAGACCGCGATGCAGCAGCGGCGCGTCGGCCAGTTCCACGGCATAACCGGCCTCGACCAGCTCCGGCGCGGGCCCGCTGGTGATGCGCGCGCCGGCGCCGAGATAGCCCTCGGGCTCGGCGGTCATGGCTCACCCCGCGCGAACAGGGTGGGCGCACCCCCACTGACCAGGAACAGCACCGGGCCGTCTGGCCGTGGGGTGCGGCCGGCCCAGGCGATCAGTGCGGCCATCGCCTTGGCGCCGAACACCGGATCGAGGAACACGCCCTCGGTGCGGGCCACCAGATCGGCGGCGGCCTCGCCGGCCTCGGAGGCCTGGCCATAGCCGGGGCCGAGGTAACCGCTCAGCACGGTGATGTCCTCGGCTGGGTCCCCGGGTGGTGCCTGGTGCTCGCCGGCCGGCCCGAGCAGATCGGCCACCCCGGCGGCGAGATCGGTGATCCGCCGCCGGCATTCCGTGACCGGCCGGCTCACGCTCACCCCGACCACCCGGTAGGGCGCCTGCAGCCAGCGGGCGCCGGCGACCAGCCCGGCCTGCGTGCCGCACGACCCGGTGGCCAGCCACAGCTCGGTTGGCGTCAGGTCGTTGTCGAGCAGTTGGCCGGCCAGTTCCAGGCTCGCCCGCAGGTAGCCGAGCGAGCCGATCGCGGTGGCGCCGCCGCGCGGCAGCACGTACGGCCGGTGACCGGAGGCGCGCAGCTTGTCCGCCCAGTCGGTGATCTCCACGTCGACCGAGGCGCGGTCCGGATTGCCGGTGTAGTGGATCTCCGCGCCGATCCGCTCGGCCAGCAGCAGGTTTCCGGTGGCCGGCACGGGCGTTCCGTAGTAGACGAGATGCGGTTCGAGGCCGGCGCGGCGGGCGGCCAGCGCGGCGAGCATCGCCCAGTTCGACTGCGGTCCGGCCCCGGTGACCAGGCTGTCGCAGCCCAGCGCGCGGGCGTGGCCGATCAGGTACTCCAGCGGGCGGACCTTGTTGCCGCCCAGGCCCATCCCGGTCAGGTCGTCACGCTTGAACCACACCGGCACGCCCAGTTCGGCGGACAGCGCGGGGGCCGGCCGCAGCGGGGTGGGCAGCGTCCCCAGCGGCATCCGGGGCAACCGGACCAGCGGGTTCATCGTGACCCCCGTCCGCCAGCGCCCACAACAGTGTCCACAACGGAATGGGTGATGCCCAGGGCGCGGACCGGGTCGAGACAGTCGTCGATCTCCTCTGCCTTGAGATGCGCGGTCACCCGGGCGTCGGACAGCAGCGCGGTGCGCAGGTCCACGCCGCGTTGCCGGCCGGCCAGCGCGACCTCGTAGACGAGTTGGTGCGCGGCGGGCTTGCCGATCTTCGCGGCGAGCGCCCGCATGACCGGCTCCGAAAGCGGATAGCCGCCCTGCGCGTCGAGATTGCGGCGCATCCGGTCGGCGTCCACCTCCAGCCCGGCGAGCAGACGATTGCCCATGTCCAGCGCGGCACCTGCGTAGAGGCAGGATTCGGGCAGCAGCACCCATTCGGTCTTCCAGGCCCGGCCGTCCCGCTCGTGCTCGGCGACCATGCCCTCCACGGCGAGCCCGGCGTTGCCGCGCACCAGCCTGGCGAGGGTGACGAGATGTTCGGACAGCTCGGGGTTGCGCTTGTGCGGCATGGTGATGCTGCCGTACTGGCCGGGTGTGAAGGGCTCGCGCAGTTCGCCGATCTCCGGGCGTTGCAGTTCGTAGACTTCCTGGCCGATCTTCGCCAGCGTCGCGGTGACCAGCGCCAACATGTTCGCGAACTCGGCGACGCCGTCCCGGGCGGTGATCCACGGTAGGTCCGGCGCGGCCAGGCCGAGCCGGCGCGCGAACGCCTGCCGCAGCGGCAGCGCGGAGTCGCCCCAGAACTCCATGGTGCCCAGCGCCCCACCGAGCTGAACCTTCTCCCAGCGCGGCCGGCCCTCGGTGAGCCGGTCCCGATGCCGGCCGAGTTCGGCGGCCCAGCCGGCGGCCTTGAAACCGAAGGTGATCGGCAGACCGGGCTGGCCGTGCGTCCGGCCGGGCATCAGCGTGTCGCGGTGCCGGGCGGCCAGGTCGGTGGCGGCCGCGATGGCCCTGGCCAGGTCGCGGTCCACGATGCCGGCGACATCCCGGAGGACCAGCGCGGTCCAGGTGTCGGTGACGTCCTGCACGGTCGCGCCATACGAGACGAAGTCGGCGGCGGAGTCCGGCAGCAGCCGGCCCAGGCAGCGGATCAGGCCCAGCGTCGAATGCCCGGTGGCGCGGGTCTCGGCGGCCACCTCGTCCAGGTCCAGCAGGCCGACGTCGGCGTGTCCGGCGATGGCCTCGGCGGCATCGGTGGGCACCAGTCCGACCTCGGCCTGCGCCGCCGCCAGCGCGGCCAAAATGTCCAACCAGGACTGGACGCGGGCGCGTTCGTCGAACAGCCCGCGCATCTCGTCGGTGCCCCAGAGATGCCCGTACAGCACCGAATCCGTCATATGCGAACCCACGCCGATCACCTCCCCGCGCCGGTGTCCGCCAGCGGCGCCGGCTCGGTCACGCCGGCCAGCCGGCGCAGCGCCGCCCGGATCTCATCCAGGTTCGACCCCCACGGCACCACCATCGACGCCCCCTCCGGCTCGATCCCCCGCTCAAGCAGGCAGCACTTGGCCAGCGTCGGCACGCTCAGGTCGCGCGTGCGGCGCGGGCAGATGTCCGCCATGGGTGGCTCGTCGCCGTAGAAATGGCGGTGGAACTGCGCCGACCGCTCGCAGCCGACCATCAGCCAGTCGAGTCGTTGCGCCGGCCGTGTGTCCAAAAAGGCCAGTTGACCGTCGGTTGTGACACCGGAACCACGGCAGGGCAGGAGATACGCGGCAGCGGGGTGGCCGGCGGTCAGGTCGCGGATGTCGACCAGATCGGGCACCAGCTGGATGGGCGGCAGGTCCTCGTCGAAGGCCACCGCCTGCTCGGCCATGGTCAGCAGTTTCGGCGGCCACGGCGGCACGAGTTCGGTCACCCGGATGCGCAGCGGCGTCGGTTCCCAGATGAAGTTGACATGCTCGTAGCGGCCGCGCACCACATAGCAGCGGATGCCCGGGCGGACGTGCGCGAGCGCGGCGCGGGCCAGCGCGGTCGCGTTACCCACGTCGGTGTCGGGTGCGTGGATCGACAGCAGTTCGTCCGGCCCTGCGAGCACCCGCGCCTCGACCACCGGCGAGAACAGCGGCTCGTACGACTGCTTGCGCACCTGGACCAGCGCGGTGTCCGGCCCGTTGTTGAGCACCAGGTATTCGGTCCGCCGATACACCTCGCGGCCCAGCAGCCAGGGCACCAGATCCGTCTCGGTCAGCGGCACCTCGGTGTCCTGCACCGACAGCCCCCGGTAGGGGCGGGTGATGGTGTTCGGTGCCGGATCGGGAATCATCGCGCCGTCCTCGCCGACGGCACGGAGCGGGAATGCACGGCGGCGGTGTCGGCGCGCAGCCCCAGCCGCAGCGTCTCCAGCGGCAGGATCTCCTCGGGCGGAACGTTGCCCAGGTTCACGTCCGGCCCGAACCGGCGGATCAGCCAGGCCTGCTGTGCCTTGCGTGGCGCCTCGAAGATCACCCGGTCCAGCGGCAGTTGGTCGGCGATCGCATCGACCAGTTCGGTGCGCGGGCTGCCGTCGGCGTGATACAGCCCGACGCTGCCGCTCTCCCTTGCCTCGACGACCACCCAGCGGGCGCCGGCCGCGAGGTCGGATTCCATTTCGGACACCCAGTCGGCCACCACGACGGGCACGCCGGCGTCCTTGGCGCCGGTCTCGGCGAGCACCACGAACCGGTCGGCAAGCCCCGCGATCAGCGCGGCCTTGCGGTCCCGGCCCATCGCGCACAGCCCGTCGGACACCTCGACCGCCGTCACGCCGATCCCGGCTGCCCAGTCCGCCAGTTGGTCGACCCGGCCCTGTGACTCGGCGATCTCCATCAACGTCCCGCCGAGACACACCAGCAGGTCCGCGGAGCGGCACAGCGCCACCCGGTCCTTGATCGCCGGGTCCACATAGGCCGTGCCCCAGCCGACCTTGACGATGTCCGCCCAGCGGCCGACATGCGCCAGCCGAGCCTCCAACGCGCTGATCGGCATGCCCTTGTCCAGCAGGTGCGTCACGCCCGAGGAGCGCGGCTTACCGGACCGCTCCGGAAGATCGAGAAAGCCTGGACAGTCCCACATCGCGGTGTCTTTCATCCCGGAACCCTTCGTCTACGGTCCATTCAGCTACAACCGCCTAAGCTGGCGACGTATCGCAGCGCCAAGCCAGAGAGCTAGGCGAGGATCGCAACCGTATGTCTCCGGCACCGACGCTTTCCCCCCGACGCTAGGAACTTCCCGGCCGGCCGGCGCTGTCCTGGCGGTGCCAAGATTCGCGCCGGCTTCGCCCCGCCGGGACATGGGGTGTGACGGCCGCCGCTCCCTACCGTCGAGCCAGGCGAGGGAAGGGTGGTCGCGATGTCACCTCGGCTGGTCGTCATCGGCGGTGGGGCCGCCGGTATGAGCGCGGCATCCGCCGCCCGCCGGGTCGATCCGGCGCTGGAGATCGTGGTGCTGGAGGCCGGCCAGTACGCCGCCTACGGGCTGTGCGGGCTGCCGTACTACCTGGCCGGCACGGTGGACACGGTCGATGACCTGTTCGCGTATCCGCCGCCTTATTTCCGCGAGACGCGCGGCATCGATCTTAGGTTGGGTGCCCGGGCAACCGATCTCGACCTTGGCCGGCGTGTCGTCCGTTATTCCCAAGACAGCAAGGAACGCAGCCTCGGCTACCAGAAGTTGGTGGTGGCGGCGGGCTGTTCGCCGACCCGGCCACCGGTCCCCGGCCTGGACGATCCGCGGGTGTTCACCGTGCGGGCCCTGGAGGACGCGATCCAGCTGCGCGGGCTGCTGGACGCCGGTCGCGTCGGCCGGGCACTGATCGTCGGCGCCGGCTATATCGGGTTGGAGATGGCCGAGGCACTGTCGGCGCGGGGCGCGACCGTCACGGTCGTCGAGGCGCTGAACCAGGTCATGCCCAACCTGGACGAGCCGATGGCCGCCCGGGTCGAGACGGAGATCCGCCGGCACGGCGTGGACCTGCGGCTGGGCGCCCGATTGGCCGGGCTGAGCCGATCCGGCGAGGGGCTGGTCGCCAGACTGGGCGGCGCGGCCGGTCAGGACCGGATTCCGGCGGACGTCGTGGTGGTGGCGACCGGGGTGCGGGCCGCGACCTCGATCGCGGCCGAGGCCGGCGCGGTCACCGCCGCCGGTGGCGCGCTGCTGGTGGACGACCAGACCCGCACCTCGCTTCCGGACGTGTTCGCCGCCGGCGACTGCGCGGCCGTGCGGCACCGGGTGCTGGGCCGGCCGGCGATGGTGCCGCTCGGACCGGCCGCCAACAAGACCGGCCGGGTCGCCGGCACGGTCGCGGCCGGCGGGCACGCCAGCTTCCCCGGCGTGGTCGGCACCGCCGTGGTCAAGGTGTTCGACCTGGCGGTGGCGCGCACCGGCCTCACCCTGGCGGAGGCGTTGGCCGAGGGCCTGCCGGCGATGGCGACCGACGCGGTCGGCAAGTCGCGCGCCAAGTACTACCCCGGTTCCGCGCCGGTGCATGTCCGGCTCGTGCACACCCTCGACGGGCGACTGCTCGGCGCGCAACTGGTTGGTCCCGGGGAGGGCGTCGCCAAACGAATCGATCCGATCGCCATCGCGCTGCAGGCCGGGTTCGGTGTCGGCGATCTGCTCGGCGCCGACCTCAGTTACGCCCCGCCGTATGGACCGGTCTACGAGCCGGTGCTGCTGGCCGCGCAGGCCGCCGTGGCCGCCATGTCGTCGTCTGATCGCGCGACCGAGCCGGCCGCCCAGCCCGCGGTGGTGCTGCCATGACCGGGCGAGTGGCGGTGGTTACCGGTGGTGGGTCCGGGATCGGTGAGGCCACCACCCGGCGGCTGGTCGCGGACGGCCTGCGGGTCGCGGTGATCGACCTCGAACCGGTCAAGGACCTCGACAGCGTGCTGTCCGTCGTCGCGGACGTGTCCGATCAGGACGATGTGGAGCGCGCGTTCGCGGAGATCGCGGCGGACTGCGGCCGGATCGACGTGCTCGTCAACAACGCCGGCATCACCGGCTCGGCGGAGGCGACGGTCTGCCACAGCACGCCGGTCGCCGAGTTCGACCGGGTCGTCGCGGTGAACGTGCGCGGGCCGTTCCTGTGCGCGCGGACGGTGCTGCCGATCATGCTCGCGCAGGGCGAGGGCCACATCATCACGATCGCGTCGGTGGCCGGGCTGGTGGTGTTCCCCGGCCGGTTCGCCTACACGACGTCCAAGGGCGCGGCGGTGCAACTGGCCAAGTCGATCGCGGTCGACTACGCGGCGCACGGCATCCGCTCCAACGCCGTCTGCCCGGGGTTCGTGCGCACCCCGATGACCCAGTGGCGCCTCGACGTGCCCGAACTCCGAGCCCAGGTCGAGGACAGGATCCCGCTTGGCCGGGTCGCGACGCCGGACGAGATCGCCGACGCGGTCGCGCTGCTCGCCTCGGAGCGCCTGCGCTACCTCACCGGCCACGCCCTCGCCGTCGACGGCGGCTGGACCGCCCTGTGATCGGATTCGCCCATATATAAGGAGAAGCACAATGACGGGACGCATGCACGGCCGGGTAGCGCTGATCACCGGCGCCGGCTCCGGCATCGGCCGCGCCGCCGCGGAACTGTTCGCCGCCGAGGGTGCCGCGGTCGCCGTGCTGGACCTGCGCGCCGACGCGGCACGCGAGACCGTCGACAAGATCGCCGCGTCCGGCGGTCGCGCGCTCGCGGTGGCCGCGAACGTGACCTCAGCGGACGACACCACGGCGGCCGTGGATCGCGTGATCGACGAGTTCGGCCGGCTCGACGTCCTCTACAACAACGCGGGCGTGGACAGCAGCGGCTCGGTCGCCGACGCGACCGAGGCCGACTGGGACCGTTGCCTCGCCGTCAACGCCAAGGGCACCTTCCTGTGCTCGAAGGCCGCCGTGCCGAAACTCCGCGCGGCCGGCGGTGGCGCGATCATCAACCAGGGCTCGGTCGCGGCGCTCGTCGGGATTCCCAACTTCGCCGCCTACTGCGCGGCCAAGGGCGCGGTCGTCGCGCTCACCCGGTCGATGGCCGTCGATCTCGCGGCCGACCACATCCGGGTCAACGCGATCTGCCCGGGCACGGTGTTCACCCCGCTGATGGAGCCGATGCTGCGCGCCCGAGGCGACGGTGACCTCGACGCGGGACTGGCGAAGACGCTGGTCAAATACCCGATCGGCCGGTTGGGCACGCCGGAGGAGATCGCCCGAGTGGCGCTGTTCCTGGCCGGTGAGGAGTCGTCGTTCATGACCGGCTCGGTCGTCACCTCCGACGGCGGCATGACGGCCCAGTAGAGAGGACCGCTGCGATGGCGTTCCACCTGGATTCCGACAAACTCCGCGACCTGGACCGATCGGTCGCACTGGTAACCGACGGCGCCCTGGTCGCGTTGGGCGGCGGGCTGTCCGCTCGGCTGCCCATGGCGTTGACGCGCGAACTGATCCGGCAGGGCCGGCGCGGCCTGCACGTGGTCGGCTCGGCGCACGGCATCGACGTGGACCTGCTCATCGCCGCCGGCGCGGTCGCGGTGTGCGAGGAGAGCTACGTCGGGTTCGAGCAGGACCTCGGTCTCGCGCCGGCCTACCGGCGGGCGGCGCGCGCCGGTCGTGGTGACGGCGGGGTGGAGATCCGGGAATCCTGCTGCGGCACCATGCTCACGCAGTTGCGCGCCGCCGAGATGGGCGTGCCGTTCCTGCCGGTGCGCGGTGTCAAGGGCTCCGACATCCGCCGGCTGCACCCCGAATACGGCGAGGTCACCTGCCCGTTCACCGGTGAGACGCTGGTGGCCGTGCCGCCGCTGCGGCCCGATGTGGCACTGATCCACGCGCCGTTCGGCGACCGGCACGGCAACCTGCACCTGGAACAGCCCTACGTGCTGGACGAGCATTTCGCCGCCGCGTCACTGCGGGTGCTGGCCACCGTCGAGCGGATCACCTCCACCGAGGAGGTGCGGCGGGCCGGCATCACGATCCCCGCGCATGCCGTCACCGCCGTGTCCGAGGTCCCCTATGGCGCGCACCCCGCGTCCTGCTATCCGGACTACGCCTACGACCGCGCGCATCTACGCGACTACGTCCGCGCGGCCACCGAGGGTGGCGCGGCGCTGGCGTCCTATCTGGATAGTTTCGTCACGGGCACCCCGACCGAGGAGGCCTATCGCAAGGCCATCGGCCCGGAACGGCTCGCACGGCTGGCCAGCTGGTCCGAGTCGGCCGAACAGTGGAAGGAGCTGTTCGCATGAGCTTCTCCATCGACGAGTGGTTCGTGGTCGCGCTGGCCCGCACGATCCGGGACCGCGAGGTCGTGTTCCACGGCTTCTCCAGCCCCTGCGCGCAGGTCGCCATGCATGTCGCCCGGCGCTGCTTCGCCCGCGACATGCTGCTGGTCGAGGGCGCCACCTACGCGATCAACCCTGACCCGCCGTTCATCCCGCCGACCAGCAACGACGAGAGCCTGCAGCGCGGCGCGAGCTACCGGATGCGGTTCGAGGAGTTCTTCGACGCGGCGCTGCGCGGGGATGTTGACCGGATGTTCCTGTCCGGTGGGCAGATCGACGGTTATGGGAACACGAATGTCACCGCGATCGGCCCGGCCGGTGAGCCGCCCAAGGTCAAGCTGGGCGGTGGGGGCGGCGGCTGCAACCTGTCCGCCACCATCCGCCACCTGACACTGTGGACGACCCGGCATCGTGGCGGCCGCACCCTGGTGCGGGACTGTGATTTCGTCACGGATCTCGGGCATCGCACCCGGGAGGGCGGCCGCACCGAACTCGGTTTCCCCGGTGGTGGACCGGAATGGCTGGTCACCGAGCTGGGCGTGTTCGACTACGACGACGAGGGCCACGCGCGGCTGCGCCGGGTCTTCCCGGACGTCGACCTCGACACCCTGCGCGCGGCCACCGGGTTCGACCTGCGGATCGCCAGCGATCTGCGGCCGGTCGACCCGCCGAGCGCGGCGGAGATCGCCGCGGTGCGTGGCGTCGACCCGCTGGGCGTGCGGCGCATGGAGTTCGCGCCGGACGAGCTGCACCGCACGTTCAGCCACGGTGACCGGGCGTCCTGCGCATGCTGACGG
>DASVLX010000008.1:0-3557 GCA_036384655.1 Pseudonocardiaceae bacterium | reverse complement strand
GGGCGGGCCAGATGGGGGCGTAAGTGTTCAGGTGGGGGTTGCGGCGTTTCGGGGTCGTCGGGCGGGGTGGATGGCTCTAGGGTGAACGGGAAACGTACGGTGACCGAACAAAATGCCTCTGTGGTGTCGTCGTTGTCACGGTTCACCACTGTGGGCTAGGTGGTCAGGGGTGTTCGCTGCTTACCATGCCGCCGTGACCGTTTCGGGGTTGCTTGCCCTGTTGGCCAGCGCGTTGCTGGTCGGCGCGGTCATTGGCTATATCGTCGGCCGCTGGAGATGGCGGCGCGCGGGGCGTGGGGCGGCCGGAGCGACGGTCGCGGACCTCATGCGTCGAGTTGTCGATTCCTCACACAATGGTGTCGCGGTCCTGAACCAATTGGGTGATGTCGTTCTGCACAACCCCCGCGCGGAGCAACTGGGGATCGTGCGTGAGCGCCAAGCCGACCAGCGTGCGCGTGCCGCTGCCGAGATCGTGCGGAAGACCAGCCGCACGATCGAGGTTGACCTGTCCCCATTGGAGGCACACGGCCGGCTGCCCTCGGCGATCCGCGGCGAGGTGCGACCGCTGGCCGGTGGGTTCACCGTGGTCGACGCGGGCGACGAGTCCGACGCGGTGCGGTTGGAGGCAACCCGCCGGGACTTCGTGGCCAATGTCAGTCATGAACTGAAGACCCCGGTCGGCGCGCTGGCGCTGCTGGCCGAGGCCGTGCTGGACGCCGCCGACGATCCGGACGAGGTTCGCCGATTCAGCACCAAGATCGTGCATGAGGCCACCCGGCTCGGCACTCTGGTCACCGAGCTGATCGCGTTGTCCCGGCTGCAGGGCGCCGAACGGCTGCCCGAACTGGAGCCGGTCGACGTGGACGAGGTGGTCAGCGAGGCGCTCGGGCGGTCCAGGCTGGTCGCCGAGTCGACCGGCATCGAGGTCACCACCGATGCCGGCAGCGGCCTGGTGGTGGATGGCGACCGCACCCTGCTGGTCACGGCGCTGACCAACCTGATCAGCAATGCGATCGCCTATTCGGCGCCGGACAGCCCAGTGTCGATCAGCCGGCGTAGCTCCAACGGGTTCGTGGAGATAGCGGTCACGGACCGGGGCATCGGCATCCCACCGGAACTGCAGAAGCGGGTGTTCGAGCGGTTCTTCCGCGTCGACCCCGCCCGCTCCCGAGCCACCGGCGGAACGGGACTGGGCCTGGCCATCGTCAAACACGTGGCGGCCAATCACGGCGGTGAGGTGAAGCTGTGGAGCAAACCCGGCACCGGCTCGACATTCACACTGCGCATCCCGGCGAGCAGCCAGGACGATCAGCAGCAGGTAAACCCCGACAAGCCGGCGGAGACAGCCGGCAGCAGCACGGACCATGGAGGAGCGCTGTGACCAGGGTACTGATCGTGGAGGATGAGGAATCCTTCGCGGACCCACTGGCCTTTCTGCTGCGCAAGGAGGGATTCACCACGGCGGTGGCCGCCACCGGGCAGGAGGCGCTGCAGGAGTTCGACCGTAACGGCGCGGACATCGTGTTGTTGGACCTGATGCTGCCCGGCATGAGTGGTACCGACGTGTGCAAGGCGCTGCGCCAGCGTTCCACCGTTCCGGTGATCATGGTGACCGCCCGGGACGGCGAGATTGACAAGGTCGTCGGCCTGGAACTGGGTGCGGACGACTACGTGACCAAGCCCTACTCGGCGCGCGAACTGATCGCCCGGGTCCGGGCGGTGCTGCGACGCGGTGGCGAGTCCGGCCTGGACACCGAGCTCCAGCCGCAGGTGCTGGCCGCCGGTCCGGTGCGGATGGACGTGGAGCGGCATGTCGTCACCGTCTCCGGCAAGGAGGTGCCGCTGCCGCTGAAGGAGTTCGACCTGCTGGAGTATCTGCTCCGTAATGTGGGTCGGGTGCTCACCCGCGGTCAGTTGATCGATCGGGTCTGGGGCGCGGACTACGTCGGCGACACGAAGACGCTGGACGTGCACGTGAAGCGGCTGCGGTCGAAGATCGAACCCGATCCGTCCGCTCCGCGGCACCTCGTTACGGTGCGTGGCCTCGGCTACAAGTTCGAGTCCTGAACCGGTGGCGTGAGGATGCCATCGGCCGTTGACGGGTACCGTGTGTCACCATGCGCCTAGGGGTGCTTGACGTCGGTTCCAACACCGTCCACCTGCTGGTGGTGGACGCGCATCGCGGTGCCCACCCGACGCCGACCAGCTCGCGGAAGCTCGCGCTGAAGCTCGCCGAGCGGATCACCGGTGGCGGGAAGCTGTCCGACCGCGGCACCAACGATCTGGTGCGGGCCATCGCGGAGATGCGCGACGAGGCGAAACGGCTGCACTGCGACGACTTCATGGCGTTCGCGACGTCGGCAGTCCGCGAGGCGAGCAACGTCAACGACGTGCTCGGCCGGGTCCGGGTCGACACGGGAGTTGACCTCCGAGTGCTGTCCGGCGAGGAGGAGGCGCAGCTCACGTTCCTCGCCGCGCGCCGTTGGTGCGGATGGTCCGCCGGGCGGCTGCTGGTGCTGGACATCGGCGGCGGTTCGCTGGAAATGGCGATCGGCATGGACGAGGTGCCGGATCTGGCGTTCTCACTGCCGCTTGGCGCGGGCCGGCTGACCAGGACCCGGCTGGCGCATGATCCGCCGAACAAGACCGAGTTGGCCGCGTTGGGTGCCTGGCTCGCCGGCGAGATGCAGCCGGTGGCCGAGCAGATGCGCACCATCGAACTGCCCGACCGGGTGGTGGCGACGTCCAAGACGTTCCGCACCCTGGCCCGGCTCACCGGCGCGGCGCCATCATCGTTCGGGCCCCGGGTGCGACGGGTGCTGACCGACGCCGGGCTGCGTCAACTCATCTCGTTCATCTCCCGGATGTCCTCGACGGATCTGGCCGAACTGGAGGGAGTCAGCGCCGGCCGGGCACATCAGCTGGTGGCCGGGGCGATGGTCGCCGACGCGGCAATGCGAGCGCTGTCACTAAACGAGCTGGAAATCTGCCCGTGGGCGTTGCGTGAGGGTGTGATCTTGCGAAGACTGGATCACACTAATGGCGCCGATGAACTGGCCGGCCAGGGATCGCCGTGACGATCGGCACTGGACGGCCGGCCCGCGACGCGGCACGGTGGAGACGATGAGTCGAGAGAGCGGATCGGAGCAAGGCCAGCGCTCGGTCGCGGACCTGCTGGCCCAGTACGGCGGGTCGTCCGACGCGCCGCGTCGTCGGCGCCGCCGCGCTGACGACGACGATGACAGCGCCCCCAAGACGATCATCCAGCGTGTGCTGTCCGACAGCGGTCAGTTCATGCCGGTCCGCGAGCCGGGCGGACATCGGTCCGCCGGTCGTCGCGCTCCCCAACCGCCGCCACCCCAGCAACAGGGTCCGCGTCAGGGCCCTTCGCCGGGCTCGCGGCAGGGGCCGGGACAGGCGCCGGTCCAGGGCACCCAACAGGGGATGCCGCCCACCCCACCCAACATGCCGGGCGGCGCGCCGAGCCGGCGGATTCCGCGTGCCCAGCAACCGGCACCGAATCCGATGCGGCAACCGCCGGCGGTGGACCAGAACGC
>DASVLX010000007.1:0-9147 GCA_036384655.1 Pseudonocardiaceae bacterium | reverse complement strand
TGGTTCCGGCGGTGGCGGTCGTCCCGGTGGCGGCGGTCCCGGTGGCCGTGGTGGCACGGCCGGCGCGTTCGGTCGTCCCGGTGGTCCGGCCCGGCGTGGTCGCAAGTCGAAGCGGCAGAAGCGCCAGGAATTCGACAACATGCAGGCGCCGAGCGTCGGTGGCGTGCGGCTGCCCAAGGGCAACGGCGAGGTCATCCGGCTGCCGCGGGGCGCGTCGCTGACCGACTTCGCGGAGAAGATCAACGCCAACCCGGCATCGCTGGTGCAGGTGTTGTTCCATCTCGGCGAGATGGTCACCGCGACCCAGTCCGTCTCCGAGGACGTGCTCGAACTGCTCGGTTCGGAGATGAACTACACGGTCCAGGTGGTCAGCCCGGAGGAGGAGGACCGCGAGCTGCTGGAGTCCTTCGACATCACGTATGGCGAGGACGCCGGCACCGAGGCCGATCTCCAGGTACGCCCGCCGGTCGTGACCGTCATGGGCCACGTCGACCACGGCAAGACCCGCCTGTTGGACACGATCCGCAAGACCAACGTCCAGGAGGGCGAGGCCGGCGGCATCACCCAGCACATCGGCGCCTACCAGGTGGCGACTCACCTGGAAGGCAACGACCGGCTGATCACCTTCATCGACACCCCTGGTCACGAGGCGTTCACCGCCATGCGTGCCCGTGGTGGGCAGGCCGCTGACATCGCGGTGATCGTGGTCGCCGCCGACGACGGCGTGATGCCACAGACGGTGGAGGCCATCAACCACGCGCAGGCGGCGCATGTGCCGATCGTGGTGGCGGTCAACAAGATCGACCTGCCGGGTGCCAACCCGCAGAAGATCCGCCAGCAGATGACCGATTACAACGTGGTGCCCGAGGAGTACGGCGGCGACACCATGTTCGTCGACATCTCGGCCAAGAAGGGCGTCAACATCGACGGGTTGCTCGAAGCGATCCTGCTGACCGCGGACGCGGCGCTGGACCTGCGGGCGAACCCGAACATGCCGGCCCAGGGTGTCGCGATCGAGGCACACCTCGACCGTGGCCGAGGCCCGGTGGCGACCGTTCTGGTGCAGCGCGGCACCCTGCATGTCGGCGACTCGATCGTCGCCGGCGACGCATACGGCAGGGTGCGGCGAATGCTGGACGAGTTCGGCGCGGACATCGATCTGGCGCTGCCCTCGCGGCCGGTGCAGGTTGTCGGGTTCACCTCGGTGCCCGGCGCGGGTGACAAGTTCCTCGTCGTCGACGAGGACCGGGTCGCCCGGCAGATCGCCGAGCGCCGGCAGGCCCGTATCCGCAACGCGCAGAACGCGGCGCGGGCGAAGCGGGTCAGCCTGGAGGACCTGGACTCCGCGTTGAAGGAGACCAACCAGCTCAACCTGATCATCAAGGGTGACAACTCGGGTACCGTCGAGGCCCTTGAGGACGCGTTGATGAAGATCGATGTCGGCGATGACGTCCAGCTGCGCGTCGTGCACCGCGGCGTGGGTGGCGTCACCGAGAGCGACATCGACCTGGCGATCGCGGACAACACGATCGTGCTGGGCTTCAACGTCCGGGCCGAGGGCAAGGCGACCGAGCGGGCCAACCGCGAGGGCGTCGACGTCCGCTACTACACGGTGATCTACCAGGCCATCGAGGAGATCGAAAAGGCCCTGAAGGGCATGCTGAAGCCGGAGTACGAGGAGGTGCAGCTCGGCCGGGCGGAGATCCGGGAGCTGTTCCGGTCCTCGAAGGTCGGCACGATCGCCGGTTGCATGGTGACCTCCGGGGAGATCAAGCGGAACTCCAAGGCCCGGCTGCTGCGTGACAACGTGGTGGTCGCGAACAACCTGACGGTCAGCTCGCTGAAGCGGTTCAAGGATGACGCCAACGAGGTCCGCGAGGGCTTCGAATGTGGTCTGACCCTGAGCTCGTACAACGACCTGCGCGTGCAGGACGTCATCGAGACCTACGAGATGCGCGAGAAGCCGCGCTCGTAAGTCCCGGTCGTTCCGCACAAGCACGGTCGATGTTCTCCCGTTCCGGGACCGGCTTTCCCACCGGTCCCGGAACGGCGGGCTGTGTACATAACAAACAGGGCACATAACCAAACGGGGATTTCAACAGGGCCAGGCGGGATTTTCGCTGTGTACGTGGGTGTGTTGGAACTCGACGTCCTACTCGGGGACGTGCGATCACTGAAGCAGAAACGGTCCGTGGTGCGGCCGGTGCTGGCCGAACTGCGGCACCGTTTCGAGGTGGCCGTCGCCGAGGCCGGTCATCTCGACCTGCATCGGCGGGCCCTGATCGGCGTGGCGGCGGTGGCCGCCGACAACGGGCATGTGCGCGAGGTGTTGGACGCCTGCGAGCGTCTGGTGGCCGCGCGGCCGGAGCTGGAACTACTCTCCGCGCGACAGCGCATGCTCGGACCGGACGACGAGTAGGTCCGGTCCGCTCCGCAACCGCCCCTGAGGATTCTGAACATGGAAGGGGAGAAGCACCGTGGCTGACGCACCACGTGCCCGCAGGCTGGCGAAGCGCATCGCGCAGATCGTCGCGCACGCACTGGAATACGAGGTCAAGGACCCGCGCCTGGCCAAGGTGACGGTGACGGACGCGAGGGTGACCGCCGATCTGCGGGATGCCACCGTGTACTACACCGTGCTGCCCGATCGGCTGGAGAGCGCGCCGGACACCGCCGGTGCGGCGTCCGCGCTGGAGGCGGCCACCGGCCGCCTGCGCACCCTGGTGGGGCAGGGCACCGGCGTGCGGTTCACACCGACGCTGACGTTCGTCGCGGACACCGTGCCGACCGACGCCCGCCACATCGACGAGCTGTTGGCCAAGGCGCATGCCGCGGACGCCGAGGTGGCCCGGCTCGCCAACGGCGCCGTGCACGCCGGAGACCCGGACCCGTACCGCGCTCCGCGCGAGGACGAGCTGGAGGAGTAGCGGCGATCAGGCGGCAAGGCACCGTTCGCAGGGCATGCCGGATAGCCGGCGAAGCCACTCGGCCTCGCCGGGCCTGAACCGGACACCGCAGCGAGCGACAAGAACGGCCGGCAGCACCGCGCCCCGCCGCAGTGGCACGACGTGCACGACACGATCACGCTCACCGACCACGCCGCGTCGGAACCGGACCAGAATGACGGCCGGCGCCGTGTCGTCCGGATCCGGTGCCATCTCTCGACCAAACACCCGCGCGGCCGTTGACGGAACGGAGTCGAGACCGGCGGCAGGCCAGTCATGTTGGCCCGCCGGTTCGGCTTGGCGGGTCGGAGATTTACCCGGAGATTTCCCCGCGACTGATCGCTTCGTACCGCCAAACTGGCTACTCTGTGGTGGCGAATGGGCTACACGGAGGCGCCATGGACCCGGGGCCAAATCGGTTACTGGCAGCAGCACGGGCGTCGGCCAACCTGACCCAGGAGCAGCTTGCGGAGGCCGCGAACCTCCAGGTGGAGGCCATCACCGGGCGGCCCGGCGGAATGGACGCCGACTACATCAGCAAGCTGGAACGCGGCGTACACACCTGGCCGAACAAGCATTACCGCCAGGCCTTACGCACCGCGCTGGGCGTTGCCCGGGACGCGGATCTCGGCTTCTACTCCAGCCGTACGCCCCGGGTCATCCTGGATCCGGTCGCGCCACCGACAGCCGAAGGGACCGACGAGGACGTGAATCGACTGGCGTTTCTCCAGGCGCTCGCCGCGACCATCGCGGGTGCGGCGGCTGGTGATCCGATCGCCGAGGCCATGGGCCGTGCGGCGAAGGGCACGGTGCCGGCGCGGGCCGGCGCGACCGAGGTGGCGCAGCTCAACCAGGCGATTGACGTGTTCGGCGGTTGGCAGGACCTGTACGGCGGCGGGGTGTGCCGGGAGGCCATCGCCGGACATGTCGCCTGGGCCACGCAACTGCTGGGCGCCGAGGCCAGCGACGGCACCCGGGCGGAACTGCACAGGGTCGTCGGATTCCTCGTCGACGTCGCCGGATGGGGCGCCTTCGACGCCGGGTACCACGACGACGCTCGCAGCTATTTCCGGCTCGCCCTGCACTGCGCGGAACAGGGCGACGACTGGGGCTTACGAGCCAACGTGTTGTCGGACATGGCGCGGCAGGCGATCTACCTCGGCCGCCCGGACGACGGCCTGAGCCTGATCGAGCTCGCCCAGGTTCGCCAGGACCGCCAGACGCCCACCGTGCGGGCCATGCTGTCCACGGTCCGGGCGCGGGCACTGGCGAAACTCAACCGCCCTCAGGACTGCCAGGCGGCCGTACGCACCGCCGAGGACCACTTCACGGACAGCGACCCCGCCAACGATCCAGGCTGGATCACCTACTTCGACGAGGCCGACCTCTACGGCGACACCGGCCACGCGCTGCTCGGCGTGGCCCTGGACGGCCACTACGTCACCGACACTCGCGACCGGTTACACCGGGCCATCACCGGTTATCCGGACAACCAGGCCCGGTCACGCGCGTTCGCGCTCGGCAAGCTCGCGATACTCGAACTCGCCCAGGGCGATCCCACCTCCGGTGTTCGCTATGCCGGCCAGGCACTCGCCGCCGACGCCACCCTGCACTCGGCCCGCGCCGTCGCCGACCTGAAGGCACTCGACACCGCGCTAAGCCTGCGCTGCACCATCCCCGGTGCCCAGGACGTCCGCCACCAGATCCAGCAGACCGTCCGGGTCTGAGAACTATCCGGCTCGATCAGCCATTCTGGCGTTGCCAATGCCGTAGGAGGACGCCAGCCAGGCCACGAACCGCTCCGCTGGCTGGATCATCGATCAAAGCTTGAAGCACACCTGAGGCACGGTCAGCCGCGCTGGTGCACCCCCAGCTATGTGACCGTGCAGGAAGCAACCGGGTATATGCGGCTGCGGCAGCCCGCCCGCGCCGTCGCGGCCTACGAGGCCGGGCTGAACCAATGGCCGTCCGAGTTCCGGCGCGACCAGGGCGTCTACTACGGGCGGCTGGCCCGCGCCCACGCGGCCACTCACGCCCTGGATCAGGCCGTGGCAGCCGCCCGTGTTGCCCTGGCGATCGGCGCCGAGACGAAGTCGAGCCGGATCGCCGGTGAGCTACGGCAGCTCACCGGTAGCTTGAGTACCTCGCAGCGGCATCCGGCCGTCGCCAGCCTGACCGAACAACTCCGCGCCCTGCCAGCCGCGTTGGCACCGTGCTGACCAGGAAGGATATCCACGCCGTGGCGAACCGCCCGTATGTGATTCTCAGCGTCGCGATGTCGTTGGACGGGTGCATTGATGACACCAGCGATCAGCGGTTGATGTTGTCCAATGCCGAGGATTTCGACCGGGTTGATGAGCTGCGGGCGTCGTGTGACGCGATCCTAATCGGCGCGACGACGATCCGCCGGGATAATCCGCGTCTGCTGGTCAAGTCCGAGGCCCGTCGGCGGCGGCGGGAGGCCGCCGGTTTGCCGCCGTATCCGGTGAAGGTGGCCGTGACCGGCAGTCCGTTCGATCCGGAGTTGAAGTTCTTCAACACCGGCGGTGAGCGTCTGGTCTACTGCCCGGTCGAGCAGGCCGACGCGGTGCGTGCCGGGCTTGGTGACCGGGCTGAGGTCATCGGCGTCGGCGAGGGCACGGTGGATTTCCCGGGCATGCTGGCGGACCTGGCCGAACGTGGCATCCGCCGGTTGATGGTCGAGGGTGGCAGCAGTATCCACACCCAGTTCCTGACCCACAACCTGGTCGACGAGGCACAGGTGGCGATCGCCCCCTTCTTCGTCGGCCAAGCCGACGCACCCCGCTTCGTCAACCCGGGTGTGTTTCCACAGGACGGTCAACACCGCATGGTCATCAAGGAACTACGCCAGATCGGCGAAATCATCTTCGCCCGGTACCTGGTTGACGCGCCCGCCGGTTCGTGATCTGGGCGTGCGCCGATCAGGACATCCGTCGATGCGCCTACGCATTGCGCACGCGCTTGACCGCACGCGTACCCAACCCTATCTGGGCTGAGAGCCTGTTCTCGGTGCGCGTTATGGACTCGCCGACAACCGGCGCGACCTTGAGCCACGTCCTGTGTACAGGATCATCTGGGCCGTAACGGCTGAGAATCTCAGCGATGCGCTCCTCATAGGTCAGGGGATCGCCGCCTGGTCCTGTCGTCAGATCAGCGCACACCAGCGCGTCCAGGAGCGTTTCATCGGGGGTCGGAAATTCGCGCAGCTCGCCACTCAGGCCGCGCTCGATCGCCTCGAAGCGACTGCCGGAATGATGCGCCACAAGATTGACAATGGCCGAAGGCCAGCCCTGTTCTCGCAGATACCGGGCGCCGTCCAGTGGATGGAACCGCGTGTGGCCAATCGTTGGATCGTAACCGATATCGTGCAGCCACGCCGCCGCCACCAGCGTTTCTCGATCCTTCTCGGGTACGACGGCGGACAGTCTCTCCGCGCGCGACGCCACGGCTTTCACGTGCTGCCACCGTCGTCCCAGCGGTGCCACCATTCGCTCTGCCAACTCGCGCGCGTCATCGGTCAGACTCAATGCTCCCGCACCTCTCCATCCCCCGCGGCCAGTGTTCCACGCCCACGCGCCGCATGCGGCCCGCGCGGAGTCGGTTCGCGGCGAAAACCGATCAGGCGGGTTTCTGGGCGACCAGGAGGTCACGGACGATGGCTTGGTCGACGCGGTGGACGAAACCGAGGTAGGGGTCGCTGTCCAGCACGGTCAACCCGACGTCGGCGACCATGTCGGCCAGGTCCTCACGGTCGAGCACCCGGTTGTTCCAGGAAACGCCGAGCGCCCCGCCCGGCCGCAGCAGCGACACCCAGCCCGGCAGCGCCTCGGCGAGCAGGCCGCCGGGATTGCGGCTGAACCTCTCCCGGCGCGCGCCATGTTGCACGCCGTACGGCGCGTCCGTGACCACCACGTCGAACGATCCAGCCCGGAAGAACCGGTCCGCGTCGAGAGTGTCTCCGTTGACAAAGGTTAGTTTCAGGGAATCGCCGGCCTTGTAGCTTTCCTTGCTGGTGCCCACACTGATGTCCAGGCGGCGGCCGAAGTGCCTGTGCTCACGGCGGATCGGACTCACCTCGGCCTTGTGCTTGATTCGTTTGTTCTTCAACCAGGTGCGGATGAACAGCGAATACTCGTCGAAATCCTTGCCGTCCACGTCGAGCCCGGCGGCGTCGAATCCGTACATCATCGCCTGATTCAGCGTGGTTCCCCTGCCACACATCGGATCGAGCACCCGCAGCCGGCGACCGACCAGGTCACCGGGGGAGTCCGTGGCCAGCACGGTAACGTTGAGCAGCATCTTGGTGAACAGCTCGTTCGTCTTGCCGGCGTATTTCTGAATGGTCAGAAGATCACTGTCGAACACGTCCAGCCGCCGTATCCGCACCGGTCGCAGCAGCCCATCCTCGGTGTCACTCTCGCTGCCATCTTCTTCGCTGCCGGCTTCTTCGATGATGAACAGCGCGTACAACGTGGACAGGTTGGACAGCAGCTCGATTTCGTGGTCGGTCAGTCCCGGCGCGGTGAAGGTGATGTAGGGCACCCCGCCGATCTCGGTACGCTCGATATCGCCGAGTTTTCCGTCGAATACCCGGTCATCGAACACCCGCAGTTCGCTCACCAGCAGCGTTACCGAGGCCTCGGCGTACACGCGGTTCGCCGCTGGGTACACCATCATCGCGTATTTGGTCATCATGCTCTCGTCCGTGGGCGCCTGGACCGCAGATCGTACCCATCGCCCGGTACCGTTGCCGATGTGGACGAACTGCGGCGAGCGGCCAAGTTGCTGATCGACGCACCGGACGTCACGTTGCTGGGCCACGTCAACCCTGACGCGGACGCCTTCGGCAGTGCCGTGGGCCTGGGCCTGGCGCTGCGCGGACTCGGTGCGACCGTCCGGGTGTCCTTCGGCGCCCCCGACCGCGTGCCCGAGTCCCTGAGACACCTCGACCCGGACGGGCTGTACGTGCCCGCCAGCGAGGTTCCGGCGGTACCGCCGGTGCTGGTCGCGGTGGACACCGGCGACATCGGCCGGCTCGGTGTGCTCGGTGACCGCCCGGCGGCCACCATCGCGGCCGGCGGCCAGGTCGTCGTCGTCGACCACCACGTCACCAACACCCGGTACGGCACGGTCAACGTCGTCGACGCGGGCGCCGAGGCGACCACCGTGCTCATCCTGGCGCTGTTGGACGAACTCGGCGCGTCGCTGACCGCGCCGATCGCCAGCGCCCTCTACGCCGGCCTGCTGACCGACACCGGTTCGTTCATGCGCGCCACTCCGCGCACCCACGAGATGGCCGCGCGGCTGCTGACCGCCGGGGTCGACGCCCAGGCCACCGCGCGACCGCTGCTGGACGCGCACCCGTTCGCCTGGCTGCGGCTGCTGTCGACGGTGCTCGGCCGGGCCGTTCTCGAACCGTCCGCCGCGCGCGGCATGGGTCTCGTGCACACCCGCGTCGAGTTGGCCGAGGCCGCCACCGTCCGGCCCGAGGACGTGGACCGTGTGATCGACCTGGTGCGGTCCACCAAGGAGGCCGAGGTGTCGGTCGTGCTCAAGCAGGTCAACACCGAGGAGTGGACCGTCTCGATGCGCGCGGTCAGCAGGCTCGACCTGAGCGCCGCGGCCCGCGCGCTCGGCGGCGGCGGGCACCAACTCGCCTCCGGCTTCACCGCGCGCGGCTCCGCGGCCGAGGTACTCGATCGACTGCGCACCGCGTTGGACGAGGCTCCGCTGCTCTAGACCGCGTCCCAAAAGGAAATCGCAGCTCCAACAGGTTGCGAGAGACCCCGGTCCGGGTTGCCATGGACATTGACATGGAACCGAAAGGGGGCGCTTGCACATGTTGGAAGCCCTCTACAAGAACTGGTGGATGGTCGCGGTCCGCGGGGTCATCGCACTGGCGTTCGGGGTGCTGGCCGTCGCGTGGCCGGGCATCACCCTGCTGAGCCTCGCGATCCTGTGGGGCATCTACGCGCTCATCGACGGGTTCACCGCCGGCGGAGTCGCGCTGACCGGTCGGTCGCTGTCCGGTGGGGACCGGTTGGGCTATCTCGGGCTCGCCGTGCTCGGCATCGCCGCCGGGCTGATCGCGCTCGTGTGGCCGGGCATCACCGTGCTGGTGTTGCTGCTGGTGATAGCGGTCTGGGCGATCATCGCCGGGGTGATGCAGATCGCCGCGGCG
>DASVLX010000006.1:0-21499 GCA_036384655.1 Pseudonocardiaceae bacterium | reverse complement strand
AGCCGCCCCGCCGCCGGGGTGACGACGCCCGCTAACGGGTTGGGCGCAGCTCACGCGGCAGCGCGAAGCTGATCTTCTCCTCCGCCGTGGTGACCTCTTGGACGTCCGACCAACCGCGCTCGGCCAGCAACGCCAGCACCTCCTGGACCAGCGTCTCCGGCACTGACGCCCCGCTGGTCACGCCGATCGTGCCGGCATCGGTCAGCCAGTTCTCGTCGATCTCGGAGGCGTAGTCGACCAACCGGGCATCCCGGGCGCCGGCCTGCCTGGCAACCTCTACCAGCCGCCGGGAGTTGGACGAGTTGCGCGAGCCGACCACGATCACCAGATCGCAGTCGGCGGCCATCGCCTTCACCGCGACCTGGCGGTTCTGGGTGGCGTAGCAGATGTCGTCGCTGGGCGGATTACGCAGCTCCGGGAAGCGTTCCTTGAGCGCCGCCACCCGTTCCCCGGTCTCATCCACCGACAGCGTGGTCTGGGACAGCCAGATCACCTTCTCCGGATCGCGAATGGTGATCTGGTCGATGTCCTCGGGCCGGTCGACCAGCTGCACCTGCTTCGGCGCCTCGCCGGTGGTGCCCTCGACCTCCTCATGCCCGGTGTGGCCGATCAGCAGGATGTCGTAGTCGTTCTCGGCGAACCGGCGGACCTCCCGGTGCACCTTGCTGACCAGCGGGCAGGTGGCGTCGATGGTGCGCAGGCCGCGTTCGGCCGCCCGAGCGCGCACCTCTGGCGACACGCCATGCGCCGAGAACACCACCAGCGCGCCGTCGGGGACCTCGTCCAGTTCGTCGACGAAGATCACACCGCGCCGCGCGAGGGTGTCCACGACATGCCGGTTGTGCACGATCTCCTTGCGCACGTACAGCGGCGCGCCGTAGGTCTCCAACGCCTTCTCCACGGTGCTCACCGCGCGGTCGACACCCGCGCAGTAGCCGCGCGGACTGGCCAGCAGAACCCGCTTCACGCGGGCCGCCGCGACGGGAGTGGGGAGTTCGGTGCCGGGCTCGGTCGGGGTAGCCGGGATAGACGCCGTCATGGCTCCCAGCCTACGAGTGCGGCGGGCACCCGGCCGACACCACTCGATCGCGGGTCGTGCGGGCACGGACGGTGCGTAATGCTGGGATTCCGGCACGGACTGCGGCAGGCTAGACGCCATGAAGCCACTACCGCTGCCGCTGCGGATCGCCGCCGGCCTCGCGGTCACCGTCGTCGACCGGGCGCGCCGGCTGCCCGAGACGCTGGCCGAACTGCCGGTCACCGTCGTCAGCCAGGCGCTGCAGTTGTCGATGCGGGTGCAACAGCAGGTCACCGAGCTCGCGATCAAGGGTGACGACCTGCTCGCCAACCTGCGTCCGGCCGAGGAATCGCCGGACTGGGCACGGTTCGATGAGGACGAGAGCACCGGCACCTCGGAAACCCCCGCACCGGTCGCGCCGGTCGCCACGCCGCCGGTCGCCACACCGCCGGTCGCCACCCCGCCGGCCAGCAACGGCGCCCGCTCGCGGTTCGACAGGGTGCCGCTGGCCGCCGTCGCCGATCTCGACGAGACCGACGAGGAAGAAGAGCCGGAGCCAGCCGAGGACGAGACGGCCGAGCCAGACGAATCCGACGCCGATGTCGACAGTGCCGAAGGTGCCGACAGTGCCGACAGTGCCGAGTCGCCCGCCCATCAGTCCGCACGGAATGGCACGCCTCCGGCGTTCCTGCCGAACTATCCCGAGTTGACGGTTCCGCAGCTGCGCGCCCGGCTACGCAAACTGAACATCACCGACCTGCAGCGGCTGCTGCGCTACGAGCGGACGCACGCCAACCGGCCCGAGTTCACCGGGATGCTGAGCCGTCGCATCGCCACCGTCCGCGCGGCCCAGTGAGCGCGGCGCGGGAACCGGCCGGGACCGGATCCGGGCCAACAGCCGCCGCGGCCGGCCCGACCAGCGCGGAGTCACCGTGGCCGGTGCGCACGGTGGCGCGCAAGATCGCGGAGTGGATCAACCGGCTCGGCACGATCTGGGTAGAGGGACAGGTCACCCAGATCTCGGCGCGGCCCGGCACGAACACCGCGTTCGTGGTGTTGCGTGATCCGTCGGCGGATGTGTCACTGACCCTGACCTGTGCGTCCGCTCTGGTCCGCGACGCCGCGCCGACCCTGACCGAGGGCAGCCGGGTGATCGTGCACGGTCGGCCCACCTTCTACGTCGGCCGCGGCACGCTGAGCCTGCGGGTGGACGAGATCCGCCCGGTCGGGATCGGCGAACTGCTCGCCCGCATCGAACGGCTGCGCCGGCTGCTCGCCGCCGAGGGCCTGTTCGACCCGGCCCGCAAGCGACCGCTGCCGTTCCTGCCCAGGACGGTCGGCCTGATCACCGGGCGGGCCTCGGCCGCCGAACGGGACGTGCTCACCAACGCGCGCCGCAGGTGGCCGGCGGTGCGGTTCCGGGTGATCAACGTCGCGGTGCAGGGCCCGACCGCCGTGCCGCAGATCCGCACCGCGCTGTCCACTCTGGACACCGATCCGGCGGTCGACGTGATCGTGGTGGCCCGAGGTGGTGGCAGCGTCGAGGACCTGCTGCCGTTCTCCGACGAGGCGCTGTGCCGGGCGGTGGCGAGCTGCCGCACCCCGGTGGTGAGCGCGATCGGACACGAGCCGGACACACCGTTGCTGGACCACGTGGCCGACCTGCGCTGTTCGACACCGACCGACGCGGGCAAGCGGATCGTGCCGGACGTCACCGAGGAGACCGAGCGGATCGCTGCGCTCCGTGATCGGATCCGGCGCGCGCTGCATGGCTGGGTGGATCGTGAACACCGGCTACTCGACCAACTGCGCAGCCGGCCGGTGCTCGCGGATCCGGTCACGCCGCTGAATCGGCGGGCCGAGGAAATAAGGACGGTGCGCGAGCGGTCCCGGCGTGCCATGCTTTCCCTCCTGGCCACCGAAAGCACCACCCTCGCCGGCACGGCCTCCCAGCTGAAGACGTTGGGACCGGCGGCGACCCTGGCGCGCGGCTACGCGGTCGTGCAACTGGTCGACGTCGAGGACGGCAGCGGTGTCGACGGAGTGGTTCGTTCGGTGCGCCAGCTTGATCCGGGAACCAAGATCCGGATCCGAGTCGTTGACGGGGCGGCGCATGCCGCCGTCGCCACCCGGCTCGAAGATCGATACGAAGCGTGACCAGAGACGAACAGCAACACCGGGCAAACACCGGAGCACGAACAGCACGGTCCGAAGTGCGGACCGAAGCAATGTGGGAGGTGACCGATGCTCATGACCCGACGTGAGCCTGCCTTCCTGCCGCTGGCGGTGTCCGCCGCGCGGGCCGCCGCGAACGTGTCGGCCGCGCCGGCCCAGCTGGGCCAGGCACAGGCGTTACGACAGCGGGCCGAAGCCGCCGACGAGGCGGCCGCCAACTGCTGGACCGCCCTGCTCGCTGGCTGCGACGCGCCAGCACTGCGAGTGTTGATGTTCCGCCTGCACGATCTCACCGAGGCGACCTCGGCCTATGTTGGTGGCCAGTGCTGGTTCGGCGCGAACTCACCACACCGGCCGCGGGTGACCGAAGCGGAGGCCCGGGCGACCCAGGCGATCCGCGACGGTGATGGCGAGGACTTCGTCGAGGCCCTGGTCGACTACGACCAGGCGGTCGCGACAGCGGTGGCGAGCGTGCGGGCCAGGACGACATTCGGAACACCGGACGAGCCGAGTCGGATCAACAGCGCATGACGAACAAGCAGGACCAGGAAGCGTCCAACGGTGCCAAGCCCGACGGTGCCGAGCCAGAGGACGCCGCACCCCAGACTGCGCCCGATTCCTATGGGAAGGAACTCGCCGGGCTCGACTACGAGGCCGCCCGGGACGAGCTCGTCCGGGTGGTGCGCGCGCTGGAGGCCGGCGGACTGTCGCTGGAGGATTCGCTGGCACTGTGGGAACGGGGCGAACTGCTGGCGCGGGTCTGTGAGCATCATCTGGCCGGTGCCCGGGAGCGGGTCGAGTCGGCGTTGGCGCGCGCCGAGTCCGTGGAGACCACCGAGACAGCCGAACCGCACGACGACTGAACCGAACGCAGCGTGTTCCGCCAACTGAGCGGTTACCCCGGCACGACCATAAGGTGAACTTTTCGCCGCGCGGACTGCTTGGGCCGACTACTTGGCCGGGACGATCGGAGCCGACCGGATGGCCGAGGCCAGCGCCTGGAACTCGGCCGGCGTGCCGTCGCCGGTGATCAGCGCCCGTACCGAATCGGTCCCGGAGCCGATCTCCGTCTCCCAGGCGACCTCGTCCCGCACGCCCGGATAGCTGGTCCACGTCGTGCCCGCCGCGTCGACCGTGCCGCGCGCCGCGACCGTCGTGCCCGCCGGCAGTCCGTCGACGAATCGCACCAGGTCAGCGGCATCGGCATTGGACTGGACCACCTCGACGTAGTGCCCGTCCGGAGTCACCAGGCCCAGCCGCATCGCGGTGTCCTGGCCACCGGCGCCGCCCGGCACGGACGACACCGCGGCCGAGTTGGCGTGCCACCCTTCGGGCACGGCGGGCTGGCGCAGCGGGAAGCCGACCGTCGCGGCGTCGGATCGGAACTCGTCCGGCACGTTCACCGTGACGGTGGCCGCGCCGGAGGTGGACGGACCGGCGGGGCTGAACGAGCAGGACCTCGTCACCGCCGTGAGCGCGAGCGCCAGCAGGGCGAGCACGATCACCGACAGCAGCATGTCCCGAGGTCCGCCGCGGCCACGGCGTGCCGACGACGTGCGACCTTCGCCCTTCTGGGGGTCGGAGTCGTCCGGCTGCGCGTCCCGCGCGGGGCCAGTCGTGCGTTCCGTCACGCCTCACATCGTCCCAGGTCTGTTCCGTCACTCCCAGGTCGCTCTTGGTTCCACGGTTCGTCACAGTGCGGATAGTTCTGGGAGGATGCTGGTTAGGCGTAGCGGATCAGGGAGGCAATGATGAGCACCTCGGACGGCACGGCCGGCACAGCGGGCACCACGGAGGTTGGTCAGGATCAGCCGGAGAAGCCGGACAGGAACCTGGCACTGGAACTGGTGCGAGTGACGGAGGCGGCGGCCATGGCGGCAGGCCGCTGGGTCGGACGGGGAGACAAGAACGGCGGTGACGGCGCCGCCGTCGACGCGATGCGCAAGCTGATCGGCACGGTGTCGATGCGTGGCGTGGTCGTCATCGGCGAGGGCGAGAAGGACAACGCCCCGATGCTGTACAACGGCGAGGAAGTCGGCAACGGCGAGGGCCCGGAGTGCGATGTCGCGGTCGACCCGATCGACGGCACCACGCTGATGGCCAAGGGCATGCTCAACGCCGTGGCCGTGCTGGCGGTCGCCGAGCGGGGCGCGATGTTCGATCCATCGGCGTTGTTCTACATGGAGAAGATCGCGGTGGGACCGGAGGCCGCGGACGTGGTCGATCTCGCCGCGCCGGTGGCGGAGAACATCCGGAGGGTCGCCAAGGCCAAGGGCGGTGACGTGTCCGATGTCACCGTGTGCATCCTGGACCGCCCGCGGCACGCCCAGTTGATCCACGATGTCCGGCAGGCCGGCGCCCGTATCCGGTTCATCTCGGACGGCGACGTCGCCGGAGCCATCTCCGCGGCCCGTCCGGACACCGGCGTGGACATGCTGGTCGGCATCGGCGGAACCCCGGAGGGGATCATCGCGGCCTGCGCGCTGAAGTGCATCGGCGGCGAGATCCAGGCGCGGCTGTGGCCGCGGGACGAGGCGGAGCGGCGCAAGGCCCTGGACGCCGGGCTCGACCTCGACCAGGTGCTCGAAACGACCGACCTGGTCAAGGGCGACAACGTGTTCTTCTGCGCGACCGGCATCACCGACGGCGACCTGCTGAAGGGCGTTCGCTACCGGGCCGGCGGTTGCACCACACACTCGATCGTCATGCGGTCCAAGTCCGGCACCGTGCGGATGATCGAGGGGTTCCACCGGCTGACCAAGCTGCGGAAGTACTCCTCGGTCGACTTCGACCGCCGTGGCGAAGCGACCGCCTATCCGCCACTGCCCTGAGACGGCCACTGCCCTGAGACGGCCACTGTCTTGATCCGGTCGCTGCCCTGGGACGACTACTGCCCTCCAGCAGCGACCGGATCGTGACCTTCGAATGACGCCGGGATAGACAACTGAAAGCGACCCAAGGGCGTCATTAGTGACAAAACCGGGCCATGGCGCGATTGCTATGGCAGGTCGAGTCGAAGGGGGCCGCATGCGGTTCACGAAGGTCAAGACGGTCATCATGGCGATACCCGCCATCGCCGCCGCCGCGGCGCTCTCCGCGTGTTCGGCGCAGGCTCATGCCAGCGCCGTGAGTCCCGCGGCCGGCGGCGACACAACGCCCGCCACGGTGTCGACGGCGAGTTCCACGGTGAGCACCGTGCCCACCCCCACGAGCACCACCACGGTCCCGCCGACCACCACCAGAACCACGACCACAACCACCAAGCCGACCACCACCAAGCCGAAGCCGACGACGACCAAGCCGGCCGTGGCGACCAGCAACCCGTGTGGGATCGAGAGCGGTGCCTGCGTCGTGTTGTCCGCGCGCAAGGTCTGGATCGTCCGCAACGGCCAGGTCATCTACGGCCCGGTGTCGACGATGCCCGGCAGCTCGCGCTACCCCACCCCCACGGGCACGTTCCACGTGTTGTCGAAAGAGGTCAAGCACCTCAGCAAGGAGTTCGACAACGCTCCGATGCCGTACTCGGTGTTCTTCTACCCGGGCGACGCGTTCCACGAGGGCAGCCTCAGCCAGTACTCGCACGGCTGCCTGCACCTGTCCTGGACCGCCGCGGAAACGGTGTTCAACGACCTGCACGTGGGCGACGAGGTCAAGATCCTCAAGTGATCACTCCGGGTGGTCCGTGGGGCGTCGGGTGACCCACGGACCACTCGCCGATCAGCCTTGTGATCACTCCCGGGTGATCGGACGTGCTGATCAACCCCGGTGATCAGCCAACGTTCGACGAGTGACCGGGGAACAGGTGCGCCTCCGGGTTGAGTGCGACCGCGATGTTGTTCGCCGCGGTGGCCGCCTCCCCGAAGCCGGTCGCGATCAGCTTGACCTTCCCGGGATAGAGGGCCACGTCCCCGGCCGCGTAGATCCGCTCCCGTGACGTCCGCATGGTGTGGTCGACGCCGATGCCACGGTGGTCGAGTTCCAGACCCCAGGACCCGATCGGGCCCAGATCGGCCACGAATCCCAGCGCGGCGACCACGGTGTGCGCCGACAATGTCAGTTTCTCGCCGCCCTTGATCGCCACGTCCACCTCGCGCAGGGAGCCGTCACCACGCAGCTCCGTCACCTCGGCGTCGGTGATGATCTTCACGCCGAGATCGCGAACCTGCCGGACCGTGCCGGGCAGCGCGCGGAACTGCGCCCGGCGATGCACCAGGGTGACGCTCGACGCGATCGGGTACAGCGCGAGCACCCAGTCCAGCGCCGAGTCGCCGCCACCGACCACGACAACGTCCTGGTTCTCGTGCGCCGCCAGGGACGGCACGAAATGCACCACGCCCCGGCCGACCCAACCCTCGGCGGCCGGCAGTGGACGCGGCCGGAACTCCCCGATTCCCGCGGTGATCAGGAGGGCCCGGGCGAGCGCGACGCTGCCGTCGGCGAGCGTGACCGTGAACCGGCCGTCGGTCTCGGTGAGCTGCCGCGCCTGCCGACCCAGCAGATATGTCGGCTTCCACTGATCGGCCTGCTCGACCAGGGCGCTCACCAGTTCGCGTCCACGGATGGCGGGGAAACCGGCCACATCGAAGATCATTTTTTCCGGGTACATCGCGGTGATCTGTCCGCCCGGCTCCGGCAGCGAGTCGACGATCGCCACCGACAGATCACGGAAACCGGCGTAATACGCCCCATACAGGCCGGCCGGACCGGCACCAACGATCAGTAGATCCACATCGCACGCGATGTCCGGCATACTGAACCGCCCTTCGTGGTGGGAGCCACACCAAACCCTAGTTCCGACGCGATGCGCAACCCATGAACGATGGCCAGTGATGTCGCGCGTCTCAGCCAGCATGACGATCTGGGACGAGACTGGAGTCATGAACGATCAGGGCTTCCGAATCGAACACGACACCATGGGCGAGGTTCGGGTTCCGGTGGACGCGCTGTGGCGTGCGCAGACCCAGCGCGCGGTGCAGAACTTCCCGATCTCCGGCCGGGGCCTGGAGCGATCCCAGATCAGGGCGTTGGGCCTGCTCAAGGCGGCCGCGGCACGGGTGAACGCGAAACTGGGCGTGCTTCCGGCGGACCTGGCGACCGCGATCGCCGACGCCGCCGACGAGGTCGCCGCCGGCCGCTACGACGACCAGTTCCCCATCGACGTCTTCCAGACCGGTTCCGGCACCTCGTCGAACATGAATGCCAACGAGGTGATCGCGACCCTGGCGACCCGGTCCCTCGGCCGGCCGGTGCATCCCAACGACCATGTGAACGCCTCGCAGTCGTCCAATGACACCTTCCCGACCTCGCTGCACGTGGCCGCCACCGAGGCGGTGTTCAACGACGTCATGCCGGCGCTGCGGCACCTGGCGGACACCATCGCCGGGCGCGCTGCCGAGTGGGCCGACGTGGTCACCAGCGGCCGGACGCACCTGATGGACGCCGTGCCGATCACCCTGGGCCAGGAGGCCGGTGGCTGGGAGGCACAGATCCGGTACGGCCTGGAACGGTTGGCGTCCGGGCTTCCCCGGCTGGGCGAGCTGCCCATCGGCGGCACCGCGGTCGGCACCGGACTGAACGCGCCCGAGGGCTTCGGCGCCGCGGTCGCCGGCGAACTGGCCCGGGTGACCGGCCTACCGCTGACCGAGGCACGCAACCATTTCGAGGCACAGGCCGCCCAGGACGGCGTGGTCGAGATCTCCGCCCATCTGCGCACGGTCGCGGTGAGCCTCAGCAAGATCGCCAACGACCTGCGCTGGCTGGGTTCCGGGCCGCGCACCGGACTGGCCGAGGTGTCCCTGCCCGACCTGCAGCCGGGGTCCTCGATCATGCCCGGCAAGGTCAATCCGGTGATCTGCGAGGCCACCCTGCAGGTGGTCGCGCAGGTGATCGGCAATGACGCGACGGTCGCCTATGCCGGCGCCCAGGGCAATTTCCAGTTGAACGTGAACCTCCCGGTGATCGCTCGGAATGTGCTGGAGTCCGCGAAACTGCTCGCGGCGGTGTCCCGCCTGCTGGCGGACAAGGTGTTCGCCGGCATGACCGTGAACGCCGAGCGCGCTCGCGAGTACGCCGAGGGCTCCCCCGCGATCGTCACCCCGCTGAACCGCTACATCGGCTACGAGGAGGCGGCCGCGGTGGCGAAGCAGGCCCTCAAGGAGCGCAGGACCATCCGCGATGTGGTGCTGGCACGCGGCTATGTCGAGGCCGGCAAGCTCACCGTCGAACAACTCGACACGGCACTGAATGTCCTACGCATGGCGCGCGGCCATTAATCCGGCATTCCAGGCGGCGCGGGCCGGCGTTCTCAGGCCGCTCGCGTGCCTTAGCACGCCACAAGCTCGATCGGCTCGGCCCGCATCCACCTGGAACACCTGAACAGTCTGGGATTCAGGGACGCACGGGTCCGCGTAACTCAAGTACGCCACGCGGCCCGGCGGATTGGCCCCGATCCACCCCGTGGCCACACGACACCGGGCAATGTCGGGGGTCGCGGCGATGATGGGACGGTGCAGTTCGTAGAGGTCGTGAGCGCGTCGGACGCCGTGACGGCGACCCGGTCGCGGCTGGCCAAGGTCGACGCCCTGGCCGCCGCGGTCCGGCGAGCCGACGGTCCCGAGGAGGTCCGCACCGTGGTCGCCATGCTCGGCGGCCAACCCCGGCAGGGCCGGATCGGCACGGGCTGGCGGACTCTCGTCGACCTGCGTGGCCATCCGGCGCCCACGCCCACCCTGACCGTCGCCGAGGTGGACAGGGCGTTGGACCTCGTCGCGGCCACCCGGGGCGCCGGCTCGACGGCGAAGCGGACGGAGTTGCTGTCGGCGGTGCTGTCCCGTGCGACGGATCAGGAACAGGACTTCCTGATCCGCCTGCTGCTCGGCGAGCTACGCCAGGGCGCCCTGGAGGGTGTCATGGTCGACGCCGTCGCCAAGGCGACCGGCGTGGACGTCGAGACCGTCCGCCGTGCCTTCATGCTGTCCGGCTCGCTACCGGACACCGCGACCGCCGCGTTGCGGGGCGGAGCCGAGGCGCTGGCCGCGTTCCGGCTACGACTCGGCCGGCCGATCCGACCCATGCTGGCCTCGCCCGCGGAGTCCCTGGACGACGCACTACGAGAACTCGGCGACGTCGACGTCGAGTACAAGGTGGACGGTGCGCGCATCCAGGTACACCGGGAGGACGACGAGGTTCACGTGTTCACGCGAACCCTCCGGGAGATCACCGGCCAGGTTCCCGAACTCGTCGACCTGACACGCGGCCTGCCATGCCGGTCGGTGGTGCTGGACGGCGAGACCCTCGCCCTGAACGAGGACGGCCGTCCCCGCCCCTTCCAGGAGACGATGAGCCGCTTCGGCGCGACCTCGGCCCGCGAACTGCTGCTGAGCCCCTACTTCTTCGACTGCCTACATCTCGATGGCATCGACCTCCTTGATCTGCCTCTGGCCGAACGTGCCGAGGCCCTACACCGCGCCGCCGGCCGATACGTGATCCCCACCGTGCCAAGACCCGGGCCGGAGCGGGCCAAGGCGATGTTCGCCGAGGCACTGGCCGCCGGCCACGAGGGCGTGATGGTCAAGTCGCTGACCGCGCCCTACGCCGCCGGCCGGCGTGGCCGGGCCTGGCTGAAGGTCAAGCCCGCCCGCACGCTTGACCTCGTGGTGCTGGCCGCCGAATGGGGGCACGGCCGGCGATCCGGATATCTGTCCAATCTGCATCTGGGCGCCCGTGATCCGGATGGCGGCCCGCCGATCATGGTCGGCAAGACCTTCAAGGGTCTCACCGACGACCTGCTGGCCTGGCAGACGGCGGAGTTCCCTCAGCATGAGGTGCGATCCGACCGGTGGACCGTTTACCTGCGCCCGGACATCGTGGTGGAGATCGAACTGGACGGCGTTCAGGTCAGTCCGCGCTATCCCGGTGGCGTCGCGCTCCGGTTCGCCAGGGTGCTGCGCTACCGCCCGGACAAGAGCTCGTCCGAAGCCGACACCATCGACATGGTGCGCACGCTGCTGCCCTGCGCGGGACGCCGCTGAGCCGGAGTCAACCCCGGCGAACTCGTTCCGGTACCTCATGCCACTCTCCTCAGCTCCAACGATCATCAGTAAAACTGACCATACAGTGTGGCGACGATCAGCGCAAGAACGTTATACTCAACGCATGGGAGACGGGGTCGAGGTGTTCCAGCCACTGCCGGACCGAACCGGGTACGCGCTGATCAAGCTCGGTGAGGTGTTCAACGTGCTCGCCGAGCACGCGCTGGCGCCGCTGGGCCTGCGTGGCAAGCATCTGCATGTGCTCACGCTGGCTCGCGATCACCAGCTGTCCCAGCAGGAGCTGGCGGAACTCGCCGGCATGGACCGGACGTCGATGGTGGCCGTGATCGACGAGCTGGAGCGGAAGGGCCTGGCCGTCCGGCGGCGCAGTACGGCCGACCGTCGGCGGTACCTGATCGTGCCGACGCCGGCCGCGGAGGACATGCTGCGGCGTTGCGCCGCCGCCCTGGACCAGGCCGAGGCCGGTCTGTTCGGCGAGCTGAGCCATGCCGAGTACCTGCTGCTGCGGGAGCTGGTCCGGCGGTTGCTGCTGCGGGCCGAGGACGGCGGTGCGGTCCCGGCGACCAACGGCCAGAGCGCGCACGACGGGGAAGATGACAAGACGGACGAAAAGGTTCGAGCGGAGCCGCCTCACGAGACGTAATCTGGATTTCCGTGCGCTTCCTCGACGGGCATCGGCCCGGATACGACCTGACGTACGACGACGTGTTCCTGGTGCCGACACGCTCGTCGGTGGAGTCCAGGTTCGACGTGGACCTTTCGACGGCTGACGGCACCGGTACCACGATCCCGGTCGTGGTGGCCAACATGACCTCGGTCGCCGGCCGGCGGATGGCCGAGACGGTGGCCCGCCGCGGCGGGCTGGTGGTGTTGCCACAGGACGTCGATCCGGAGGCGGTCGCCGAGATCGTCGCCTGGGTCAAGTCCCGCCACACGGTCTGGGACACCCCGCTCGTGCTCACCGGTGGGGACGCGGTGACCGACGCGCTGAACCTGATGTCCAAGCGGTCGCATGGCGCGGTGGCGGTGGTGGACGGCGTCGGGCGGCCGATTGGCATCGTCACCGAGGCCAACTGTGTCGGCGTGGACCGGTTCGCCCGGGTGACGGAGGTCGTGACCACCACGATGCCGGTGCTGCCGCTGTCGACACCGCCACGCGAGGTGTTCGACGCCCTGCACATGCGCCCGGAACCGGTGGCCCTGGGCGTCAACGAGCAGGGCCAGTTGGCCGGCGTGCTGACCGCGGTCGGGGCGCTGCGGGCCGGGATCTACACCCCGGCGCTGGACTCGACGGGCAGGCTGCGCATCGCGGCCGCCATGGGGGTCAACGGAGACGTCGCGGCCAAGGCCAGTGCGCTGGCGAAGGCCGGAATCGACGTGCTGGTGGTGGACACCGCGCACGGCCACCAGGAGAAGATGATCAGCACGTTGCGCGCGGTCCGGGAGGCCGCCCCCGACCTGCCCCTGGTCGCGGGCAACGTGGTCACCAAGGCCGGTGTGCGCGACCTGGTCGAGGCCGGGGCGGACGTGATCAAGGTCGGGGTCGGCCCTGGCGCCATGTGCACCACCCGGATGCTGACCGGAGTCGGCCGCCCGCAGCTGTCCGCGGTCGCGGAATGCGCCGAGGAGGCCCGCCGGCTGGGCCGGCATGTCTGGGCCGACGGCGGCGTTCGGCATCCCCGCGATGTCGCACTCGCCCTGGCGGCCGGCGCCTCTGCGGTGATGATCGGCTCCTGGTTCGCCGGGACCTACGAGTCGCCCGGCGACCTGCAGCACGACGAGAACGGCCTGCCCTACAAGGAGTCGTTCGGCATGGCGTCGAAGCGAGCGGTGACCGCGCGGAATCGCGCGACAACCGCCTTCGACCGGGCTCGCAAGGCGTTCTTCGAGGAGGGCATCTCGTCCTCCCGGATGATGCTGGACCCGCTGCGGCCCGGGGTCGAGGACCTGCTCGACGCGGTCTGCTCGGGCGTCCGGTCGGCGTGCACGTATGTGGGCGCGACCGATCTGGAGTCCTTCCACGAGCAGGCCGTGCTGGGGGTGCAGTCGGCCGCCGGATTCGCCGAGGGGCGCCCGCTTCCAACCGGTTGGTAACGACCGGTCAGCCCTGCGTGAACGGCGGGTAATTCGCGGCGAACGAAGGTCCGCAACGAATACCCTCAACCACGTGACTGACGCGGTGACCGTCACTGACCTGGTCAAACGGTACAAACGCAACGCACCACCGGCGGTGGACGGGCTGAGTTTCACGGTGCGGCCGGGCGAGGTGTTCGGCCTGCTGGGGCCCAACGGCGCCGGCAAGACGACCACGGTCGGCGTGCTGACCACACGGGTGAAACGAACCTCCGGCAGGGCCGAGGTCATGGGGGTGGACGTCGATCGGGATCCGATGCGGGCCCGCCAGCTGCTGGCCGTCGTGCCGCAGCGCAACAACCTGGACCGGTCCCTGAACATCAGGCAGAACCTGCTGTTCCACGCCGCCTACCACGGTGTGGGCCGAGCCGAGCGGGCTCGCCGGGCGGACGAGATCCTCGAACGGATGGGCCTGGCCAATCAGGCCAACAAGCGGATCGACGTGGTGTCTGGCGGCCAGGCCCAGCGGGTGATGATCGCCCGTGCGCTGATGCACGAGCCCAAGGTGATGTTCCTGGACGAGCCCTCCACCGGCCTCGATCCGCAGGCCAGGTTGTTCGTGCACGAGCGGGTCGCCGACCTGAACGCCGAGGGTGTGACGGTGGTGCTGACCACCCACGACATGGACGAGGCTGCCAAGCTGTGCGACCGCGTCGGGATCGTGGATCACGGCAGGCTGCTCGCACTGGACTCCCCCACCGCGTTGACCAGGAACCTGCCCGGCAGCACCACGCTGTCCGTCACGGTCAATCTGGACGGCACCGCCGCCGACCTGGTCGTCAAGCAACTGGCCGAGTTGCCCGGGATCGAGCGGGTGGAGCGGATCGCCGCGGGCGGCGTGCCGACCGGCGTGCCGGCGGGGATTCCCGCTGGCGGTGTCCCGGGCATGGCGGGACCGGCCAGACCTCCGGCCTCCGGTACCGGCCAGTTCCGCCTCTACACGTCACATGAGCCGGCCGACGTGCTGCCGGCCGTGCTGACGACGCTCCGCGGTATCGGCTGTGACGTGCGTGATCTGGGCATCGGCACACCCAGCCTGGAGGACGTGTTCATCCACCTGACCGGACGGGAGCTTCGATGACCGCGATCGCATCACCCGTCGAGCGGCCCATCCCCGGCTCGATGGCCTGGACCTCGGTACGCACGTTCGGTGCCGTGCTGTGGCGCGACGTCTTCGTCACCTGGCGGGAACTCGCGCCGTTCCTCGCCCAGGTGATCATTCAGCCGTTCTTCATGCTGTTCATCTTCGGCAAGGTGCTCACCGGCATCGGCTACGTCGGCACGAACTACACCGAGGTGCTGCTGCCCGGCATCGTGGCGCTCAACGGCTTCCTGGGAGCACTGCAGAACACCACGCTGCCGCTCGTGCTGGACTTCTCCTGGACCCGCGAGATCGAGGACCGGCTGCTCGCGCCGATCCCGATCGGACTGGTGGCCGTCGAGAAGATGGTGTTCGGCGCGCTGCGCGGCATCGTCGCGGCACTGATCATGGTGCCGATCGGGTTGCTGATCCTGCCGAACGTGTCCTGGCCGCTGTCGGCCATTCCTGGCCTGGTCGGCATCGTGGTGCTCGGCTCGCTGGTCGGCGCCGCGATCGGGATGACCATCGGCACCCTGGTGTCGGCCCGGCGGATCAACATCATGTTCGCGGTGATCCTCACCCCGTTGATGTTCACCGGTTCCACCCAGTTCCCCTGGCGGGGGCTGGAGCATCTGCGCTGGTTCCAGGTGGTGTGCGCGTTCAACCCGCTCACCTATGTCAGCGAGGCGATGCGGGCGCTGCTGCTACCCGACTCGAACTCGATTCCGCTGTGGATCGACGTGCCGGTCGTGGTGTTCGCGTGCCTCGTCTTCGGCGCCATCGGCGTGCTGGGCTTCATTCGCCGCTCGATCGACTGAGCGAAGCCGAACCCGCAACCGGGCCGGGGTGGCGTCACCACCTCGGCCCGGCCGGTTCCGGGCCTCAGCCCGCGTAGTCCTCCAGTACCTCGGTGACCAGCGCGGCGATCGGCGAGCGCTCCGAGCGGGTCAGCGTGACATGCGCGAACAGCGGGTGCCCCTTGAGCTTCTCGATCACGGCGGCGACGCCGTCATGCCGGCCGACCCGCAGGTTGTCGCGCTGCGCCACGTCGTGGGTCAGCACCACCCGCGACCCGGTGCCCAGCCGGGACAGCACGGTGAGCAGCACGTTCCGCTCCAGGGACTGTGCCTCGTCGACGATCACGAACGAGTCGTGCAGCGACCGGCCGCGGATGTGGGTCAGCGGCAGGACCTCCAACATGCCCCGGTCGGTGACCTCGTCCAGCACGTTCTCGCTGACCAGGGCGCCGAGGGTGTCGAACACCGCCTGCGCCCATGGCTGCATCTTCTCGGTCTCCGAACCCGGCAGATAGCCGAGTTCCTGGCCACCCACCGCGTAGACCGGCCGGAACACGACGACCTTGCGGTGCTGACCGCGCTCCAACACCGCCTCCAGGCCGGCACACAGGGCCAGCGCGGACTTGCCAGTGCCGGCCCGGCCGCCCAGCGACACGATGCCGATCTCCGGGTCGAGCAGCAGGTCCAGCGCGATCCGCTGCTCGGCCGACCGGCCGTGCAGGCCGAACGCCTCCCGGTCGCCGCGCACCAACTTCACGTGCTTGTCGACGGTGAGCCGGCCCAGCGCGCTGGACGTGCCGGCCAGCAGCCGCAGGCCGGTGTTGCAGGGCAGTTCGGCGAGATCGGCCAGGTCGAACTCGGCCGGATCGACGACGCCCTCCTTGTAGAGCTGGTCGATCATCTCCTGGCTGGCCTCGGTGTCGGCGATCCCGGTCCAGCCCGACGGCACCACGTCCTGGGCCCGGTACTCGTCCGCCACCAGGCCTACGGCGCCGGCCTTGACCCGAAGCGGAATGTCCTTGGTGACCAACGTCACCTCACCACCACGCTGTTCGGCGGCGAGGTTGAGCGCGCAGGCGAGGATGCGCGCGTCGTTGGAGTCGGTCCGAAAGCCGGCGGGGAGCACCTCCGGATCGGTGTGGTTGAGTTCAACGTGAAAGGAGCCGCCGACATCGCCGATCGGCACCGGTTGGTCGAGCCTGCCGTGCTGGACACGCAGGTCATCGAGCAGACGCAGGGCTTCCCGGGCGAACCACCCCAGCTCAGGGTGGTGCCGCTTGCCTTCCAGCTCATTGATCACGACCAGCGGCAACACCACGGCGTGTTCGGCGAACCGGGTGATTGCCCACGGATCGGAGAGCAGTACCGAGGTGTCCAGCACGTACGTGCGCGACGAGGGCGCGGCGCGCCGGGCGGTACTGCGTGATGAGCCGGAGGAACGGCTGACGGGACGTCGTGCGGTCACGGCAACTCCCAAACGCGAACGCGACACCCACGCTCGCTCCTCGCTGGGCCAGGCACCGACCTAGGCTGGACCGTTCCCGCCGCCGTCTGGCGTCAGGCTCGCGGACCACGAGGGCCGGGTGCCGACCCCCGCGTGCTCAGTGTCACCACGGATGACAACACGACCAGGGCCTCCCGGAGCGAGCCGCAGGTCACGACTCGCTGTCCGCAAGCTACCTGCGATCTGGCCTCCTGTGCAGGCAGCCACACAGGTGATTCACCAACTGGTCATCGTCGCGCCCGGTAGCGAATCCGCCGTTCACCAACCCCATGGGGGTGAAGTCCCCAGGTCCAGGCCGGGTGACCGAGTCGGGCGGAGATACGCTCCGGTTGACGGTTCACAGACGTCCGCGTTGCGCGGTGTCCCAGATCACAGTTTGTCACGCTGAGTGCCGGATCAGTCACTACCAGAACCACATGGCGTCGGCATCTCGAATCTGAATTCTTCGCCGGAATGGGCGATGCCATATCATAGATATTTCACACGATGGGGTAACCGGCGCGGCATCTGTCCGCAATGCCAGGTAACTTTCCAAGGGCAGGTTCCTTCAGACAGGAATCGTGGAACCCGCAGAAAGCCCCCGGGCAAGGGGAATCCCCGGTAAGAAGGAGAGTGTTGTTGTGCTGAAGAAGACTGGTGTCGTGGCCGCTGCCGCGGCCGGCCTCATGCTGATGGGTGCTCCGGCTTTCGCCACGACCACCCACGAGCCGCCGTCGTCGACGACGACCGACGTGATTTCGAGCCCGACCCAGATTGGCCTCGTCAACATCGGCGACATCGACATTCTCCACAATGTCGTGCTGCTGCCGATCCTGTCCTCGGTGTCCATCACCGGCGACAACGCCAACTGACGGCTGTAACTCACAACGCGTGGAGGCGCCGGTTGAACCGGCGCCTCCACCGCTGTCTGGGGTCAGAATTGTTTATTTCGCGTCACGAACCAAAACGCCTGTGACGAATCGCGTAATCGCGCAGCGCCCGCAGGAAGTCGATCCGACGGAAGTCCGGCCAGTACGCCTCTGTAAACCAGAACTCCGAATGCGCCGACTGCCACAGCAGGAATCCGGACAGCCGCTGCTCGCCGGACGTGCGGATAACAAGATCAGGGTCCGGCTGGCCGGAGGTGTACAAATGCGCGGCGATGTGATCGACGTCCAGTACCTCGGCCAGTTCCTCGATGGTCATACCCATCTCGGCATGCTTGAGCAGCAGTTTGCGCACCGCGTCGGTGATCTCCTGCCGGCCGCCGTAGCCGACCGCGACATTGACCTCCATGCCAGGGCGCCCGGCGCAGCGGGCCGCCGCCGCGGACAGTCGCATGGCGAGATCCGGCGGCAGCATGTCCAGCGCGCCGACGATCCGCAGCCGCCACGGGTTCACCGGCGCGGCCAACTCGTCCACCACATTGCCGATGATCTTCAGGAGAGGCTGGAGTTCACTGTCCGGGCGGTTGAGGTTGTCGGTGGACAGCAGCCACATGGTGACCACCTCGACGCCGGCCTCCCGGCACCAGGTGAGCAGATCGGCGATCTTGCGAGCACCGGCCTTGTGCCCCTCGCTGACGTCGGTGAACCCGGCCTCCCGAGCCCATCGGCGATTGCCGTCCAGCATGATGCCGACATGGCGGGGACGTTCGGCGCCGGCCAGTTGACGAGACAGCCGCGCCTCATAGAAGTCGTACAGTAGCTCCCGTAGCCATGCGCGAGGACCCACGTCGGGAGAGCGTACGCCGGCCGCACCCGGGCCAGGACGTCCGGTCCTGCCACAGGGCCTCACCGGGCGCAAGACCCGATCAGGTGAAGATGGATCGTCGGGTTCATTGTTCATCAACCACTCGTGAAGAACGCGTAGCCTGACGCCGTGAGCGTCGCGACATTCGCCGAGCCCTCCCCCCGAACCACCCGTCCCCGGTTCCGCGGTTGGCTGCACTTCTGGTCATTCTTCGTTGGCATCGCGACCGGGGCCACCCTGATCGCGCTGGCCGCCTCGACCGTGTCCGCCAAGGCCGCGCTGGCCACCTCCATCTACGGCGCGACCGTGCTCAGCCTGTTCGGCGTGAGTGCGCTGTATCACCGGCACATCTGGGCCAGCGCGGGCGCGCGCAAGTGGATGAAGCGGCTCGATCACTCGATGATCTTCCTGCTCATCGCCGGCACCTACACCCCGTTCGCGCTGCTGGCGATGAACCAGACCACCGGGTACGTGGTGCTCGCCGTGGTGTGGGGCGGGGCGGTCGCGGGTGTGACGCTGAAGATGTTGTGGCCGACGGCACCACGCTGGGTCGGTGTGCCGATCTACCTCGCGCTGGGCTGGGTGGCGGTGTTCGTGCTGCCACAACTGCTGCACCACGCCGGGGTGGCCTCGCTGGTGCTGCTGCTGGTCGGTGGCGTGCTCTACACGATCGGCGCGGTCTTCTACGCCACCCGCTGGCCCGACCCGTGGCCCAGGACGTTCGGCTACCACGAGTTCTTCCACGCGGCCACCGTCATCGCCGCCATCTGCCACTACATCGCCATCTTCTTCGCCATGTACGCCTAGGTCCGGCGGGCTCTACCTGGTGGCGGTCTAGCATCGGGGGGTCCGTGACCAGGGAACATGAGAGCGGGAGTGCGACGACGTGAGGCATGTGCACGCCGGCAAGGTTCGGGACCTCTACGAACTTGAGGACGGGAATCTGCTGTTGGTGGCGTCCGACCGGATCTCGGTCTATGACGTCGTGCTCCCCACGCCCGTTCCGGAGAAGGGCGAGCTGCTCACCCAGCTGTCCGTGTGGTGGTTCGACTACTTCGCCGACGTGGTGCCCAACCACGTCATCTCGGCCACGGACGTCCCGGCCGAGTTCGCCCGGCGCGCGGTGAAGTGCAAGTACCTCAAGATGGTGCCGGTCGAGTGCATCGCCCGTGGTTACCTGTCCGGGATGGGCCTGCGCGAGTACCAGAAGCAGGGCACGGTGTCCGGGATCACCCTGCCGCCCGGGCTGGTGGAGGGCAGCAAGCTGCCCGAGCCGATCTTCACGCCGACCACCAAGGCCAGCGTCGGGCATGACGAGTTCATCACCTTCGACGACGTGGCGAACGAGATCGGCAAGGAGACCGCCGAGCGGCTCCGCGACCTGACCCTCGACCTGTACCGGCGCGGCGCCGAGTACGCCGCCACCAAGGGCATCATCATCGCCGACACGAAGTTCGAGTTCGGCTTCGACGCGGACGGCACCCTCAACCTCGGTGACGAGGTGTTGACCTCGGACTCGTCCCGGTTCTGGCCCGCCGACCAGTGGCAGCCGGGTCATGCGCAGTTCTCGTTCGACAAGCAGTTCGTACGCGACTACACGTCGACGCTCGACTGGGACCGCACGGAGCCCGGGCCGGCCCTGCCCCCGGAGATCGTGACGGCCACCCGCGAGCGCTACATCAGCGCGTATCAGCAAATCACCGGCCTCACCTGGGCCTAGCCGCCGTCCCAGGCGGCGGTTCCGGTGTCCCAGGCGGCGCGGGCCGGCGTTCTCAGGGCGCTCGCGCACCGGAAGTGCGCCCCGCGTCCCTCGGCCTTGGCCCGCATCCACCTGGAACAGCGGACATTGCACGGCAAAAAGTCGCGTGAGCGTCAGTAGACAGCCCCCGCCCGCCCAGGGGGCGACCCCTTGGCCAGTCTATCGACGCAGGTCAGCGCCACAAAGCCGGAAACCTCAGGGTGTGCACAGACCAACTCGCCTGTGCACAGTCGTGTGTTTTCGGCGTCCCAGGCGGGTATAACGGCGACCCGCGGCCTTGGCCCGCATCCACCTGGACCGCCGGGCACTGACCGCCCGGACCCGATCGACCGCCCGGACCTGATCCGCGGACGGCGTTATCCCAGGTTGGGACCCTCTTTGCGTAGTTCGTCCACCTTCGACATGGCCTCGCTCAGTTCGCCGAGCCAGGACTGCGCGTGCTGGCCGACCAGCCGGACCGCCCACGCCAGTGCCTCCGACCTGGACCGGGCCACGCCGGCGTTCACCAGGGTGTCCAGCACCAGCCGCTCGGGCTGCCGCAACCGGGTCATCACGGGCACTGCGAGCGTGGTGAAAAGCTCAACCGTGTCGCCGAGTCGAGCGCCCCAGGCGACCTTGCGGCCGTAGCGGTGCTCGGCCTGCCGGGCGATCTCGATCCGCTCCTCCCGGGTCTGTTCCCGGAACCGGCTGATCCGGCCGGCGGCGGCCGCAGCCCTCGCGGCCTCGTCGGCGAACTCCTCGGTCAGCGGCGGCAGCTCACCGACCACGATGATCTCCTCGCGGTCGACGGTGATCTCCGGCGCCGACACGAACCACTCGTCGGGCAGCCGGCCGGCGAACCACGCCGCCACATCGTCGGCGGCCGGCGGTTCGGCCTGCGGGCCACGGCCGCGGCCACCCCACCCACCGGGTCCGCCCCAGGTCCCTCGCATCCGTCCGAAGCCCGCGTATCCACCGTGCATGACGCACCTCCGATGCGCTGATTACATGATTACGCTGCAACTCACGTTACGCGGACGCAACCGAACGCGGTCCGTCGTTCGCCAGAGGCGAAGCGGACGAGATCAGCGGTGCTGTGTCGACAGTGTCGACACTGTCGACAGTGCCGATCTCAGCTCGGCGGCCGAGGTCACCGGGCGGTCGCAGACATATCCCCGGCAGACATACGCCGCCGGCCCGCCAGCCACCAGCGGACGCCCGGCCAGCAGCGGCACGCCGGACCGATCGGGCTCGCCGGTCACCAGTACGGA
>DASVLX010000005.1:0-3926 GCA_036384655.1 Pseudonocardiaceae bacterium | reverse complement strand
GTTCGGATAGTCCTGTTTGAACGCGGCCAGCGCCTGCGTCCATTCAGAGAACGACTTCTCGAAGGTGGCCTCGTTCGCCTGGAAATACGACGCGTGGTCCGGCTGCGCCTTCGACAGCGCCGACTCCACCGCCTTGGCGACCGCCGGCATGGTCGCCGGGTCGTACCAGAGATGCGGATTCGACGTGCTGTCCGGCAGGCCGCGCAATTTCTGCACGTCGATCACTGTTCTGTTTGGATTCGGCGCGCCATTCTCGATGTTGTTCATGAAGTCGTCGTAGCCAAGCCCGTTCTGCACGACCAGGCTTGCCTCGCGCACCTGGGTGCCGACCTTCGCGCTGGCCTCGAAGGTGTGCGGATCGGTGTTGGGATTGCTCATGATCGAGGTCACATTCACGTACTGGCCGCCGATCTGGTGAATCACGTCGGCGTACTCGTTCTCCGCGCCGACCGCCTGGATCGTTGTGTTGTCGCCACCGCCTCCCGCCGAGGCACCGGACGAACAGGCTGCCAACAGGGTGCCGGCGGCGAGAGTGGCCGTCAGCAGAGCTATCGCGCGGGTACGCATTCTCGGGTCTTCCCATCGTCGATCGTGAACTCGTCCGATCCGCGCATCATCGTCCACTGTGGAGGGCATGTCGGGGTGGCATGCGACGGTGGACCGGGTGTCCGCGCGGTGCCTTCACCCTGCCACGGAAGAGCCTATTTGGCAATGGTTTTCATTTTCGACAATGCGTCACGAAAGACGACGCTGCGTGAACGGATTGTGGACGTGGGCCATCCGGGAAGCCACCGGCCGGCACCGTGGTGAAGCGGCACGGTGCTGATGCGGCTTGCCGGTGATGCGGCATGGTGAACCCATGCAACCCGCTGATCCCCGGATGGATCCCGAACTCGCCGCACTGGCCGCGGCCCACGGCGTCGCCACCAGCTATCTGGACGCGCGGAAGACGCTGACGGATGTCGACGCCGATGTGGTCGTCGCCGTGCTGCGCCAGTTGGGCGTGGCCGCCAGCACGCCCGATGAGGTGCGCCGGGAGCTGGCGGCCGCGCGGGCGCGCGAGGCCGTGCTGCCCCCGACCATCGTGGTGCGCTCCGGCCGGGCGCGGGCGCTACCCGTCGGGACCGAGGGTGAGCTGCGGCTGGAGGACGGCACGGCGCTGCAAGTCCGCGACGAGCTACCCGCCGGCCTGCCGCTGGGCTGGCATCAGCTGGTGACCGGTGAGCGCTCGGTGACGGTCATCGTGGTGCCGGCGCGGCTGCCCGCGCCGCCCCGCACCTGGGGTTGGATGCTGCAGCTCTACGCGCTGCGCTCGGCCGGATCGTGGGGGATGGGCGACTACGCCGACCTGCGTGAGCTGTCCCGCTGGTGCTCCAACGGACCCGCTTCCGACTCCGAACCGGGCAGTGACACCGAATCGGGCGGGGAGTCCGGGACCGGATCCGGTGATGGCCTCGCTGACGGCTCGGTTGACGGGTCGGGCGCGGGCGCCGTGCTGGTCAACCCGCTGCACGCGCCGACGCCGGTGTCGCCGATCGAGCCGTCCCCGTACGCGCCGAGCAGTCGCCGGTTCGCCAATCCGCTCTACCTGCGGGTGACCGACACCGCCGCCTACCACCGCTGCCCGCCGGAGGTGCGCCAGAAGGTGGACGCGCTGCGCCCGGCCGATGCCGACCCGATCGACTACGACGTGGTGTGGTCGGCCAAGCGCGCGGCCCTGGAGCTGTTGCGTCGGCACGATCCGGCGCCGATCGCCATCCCGGACGATCCGGCGCTGCGCGACTTCGCCACCTTCTGCGCGCTGGCCGAACAGTACGGCCCGTCCTGGCGGACCTGGCCGGAGGCGCTGCGCACCGCCGGCAGCGCCGAGGTCGCGCGGGAACGCGAGAGGCTCGCCGAGCGGGTCGACTTCCACGCCTGGCTGCAGCGGCTGTGCGACGAACAACTCGACGCGGTCCGGGTCGCCACCGACGGGATGGCCGTCGGGGTCGTGCACGACCTCGCGGTGGGCGTCGACCCGGACGGCGCGGACGCCTGGGCACTGCGGGACGTGCTGGCCGTGAACTGCTCGGTCGGCGCCCCGCCCGACGTGTTCAACCAGCAGGGCCAGGACTGGCGGCTGCCGCCGTGGCGGCCGCGCGAACTCGCGCAGGCCGGCTACCGGCCGTTTCGGGATGTGGTCCGGGCCGCGCTGCGGCATGGCGGCGGACTGCGGGTGGATCACATCGCCGGCCTGTGGCGACTGTGGTGGATTCCCGAGGGTGAGCCGCCGAACCGTGGCACCTACGTGTACTACGACGCCGAGGCCATGGTCGGTGTCCTGACCCTGGAGGCGCTGCGGGCCGGCGCGGTCGTGGTCGGTGAGGATCTGGGCACCATCCCGCCGGAGGTTGGCGAGGGACTCAAGGAGCACGGCCTGCTCGGCTCGGCCGTGATGTGGTTCGAGCACGCGAAGCCGGACACTGCGAAGACCAGCACGGCCAAGGCTGGGAAACCCGAGAAGGCCGAGAAACCCGAGAAGCCGGTGGCGCCGAGGTTGCTGCCGCCGGAGCGGTGGCGCCGGAACGTGGCCGCCAGCGTGTCCACGCACGACCTGCCCACCGCCGCCGGATTCCTGCACGGCGAGCATGTCCGGGTGCGGGCCGAACTCGGTCTGCTGACCGCGTCGGTCGAACAGGAATGGGCGCGGGCGTACGCCGAGCGGGACCGGCTGCTGGAGATGCTGCGCGACGAGGGACTGCTGAACCTGGCGGCCGAGCCCAGCGAGGACGAGGTCATCGTGGCGATCCACCAGGCGCTGGCCCGCACTCCCTGCCTGCTGCGCCTGGTGTCGCCGTACGACGTGCTGGGCGAACGACGGCAGCCGAACCTGCCCGGCACCATCAACCAGTACCCGAACTGGCGGCAGCCGCTGCCGCTGACCTGGGAGGAGTTCCGCCGCGATCCCCGGGTCATCCGGATCGCCGAGCTGTTCCGAGAGTCGTGACCGGTGCGGACGCTGCTGGTCGACAACCACGACTCGTACACGTTCAACCTGTTCCAGCTGCTGGCTGAGGTGAACGGGATCGAACCGGTGGTGGTCGGCAACGACGATCCCGCTCTGCTCGGCTCCCGGGCCGACACGTTCGACGCGATCGTGATCTCGCCCGGGCCCGGCCGGCCGCAGCACCCGCGCGATGTCGGCCACCTGCCCGTCCTGCTCGGCCGGACGACACGCCCGGTGCTCGGCGTGTGCCTGGGGCATCAGCTCATCGCCCACCTGGCCGGTGCGCGGGTCGAGCCGGCGCCCGCGCCCCGGCACGGACACCTGACCACCGTCCGGCACACCGGCGGTGACCTGTTCGCCGGGCTGCCAGCCGAGTTCACCGCCGTCCGCTACCACTCGCTGTGCGTGGCCGAACCACTGCCCGACACACTGATCGCCACCGCCTGGGCGGAGGACGGCGTGCTGATGGCGTTGCGGCATCGCGACCTGGCGCGCTGGGGCGTGCAGTTCCATCCGGAGTCGATCGCGTCCGAGTACGGCCGGCGCATCCTGACCAACTTCCGGGACCTGGCGGGCGGCCGTCGGGCCCGTCGCATGTCCGGTGCCGGCGCGCGGACCGGTCGCACGCCGCACCCCGCCACGACCAACGCGGTCGGTCCGCTGCGGCTGGCCAGCACCAGCTTGCCGTGGGAGGTGGACACCGAGGCGATCTACCGCGAGTTGTTCGCGGCCTCGCCGAACCATTTCTGGCTCGACGGCGCGATGGTCCATACCGGACAGTCACGGTTCTCCTTCCTGGGTGACGATTCCGGGCCGCTCGGCGAGACGCTCACCTATCGGGTCGGCTCCGGCTCGGTCATCGTCAGGGACGCTCGCGGCACCCGGACCGAGCCGGGCAACGCCTTCGAGGTGCTGAGCCATCGGCTTCGTGCGCGGCGCA
>DASVLX010000004.1:0-23816 GCA_036384655.1 Pseudonocardiaceae bacterium | reverse complement strand
GCAGCCGCGACGTTTCATCGTCCGGACGGTGCGCACCGATGATCATCGTGGGCGGTAGGCCGGCCGACTCGAGGACGGCTCCCCATGACGCGATCAACTGGCCATCGCCGGCGAAGACGACGGCCTCGGGCGTGGCCGGCGGCACAGACGCCGTGACCTGCCGGCCACCGTCGTATTCCAGTGTCTCGGTGACCAACCTGCGCGCTGTGGGTGACATCGGCGTCTCCTGTTGGTAGCGACGGCCGCGCTCGTAGATGCTTCAGGCTAGTGAGTCCCTCCGACGACCGGGGTGGCTCGGTCGCCGCCGGCTCGCGATAGTGGAGGGGTGCCGGTTGACGACTTCGCCCGGGGGCGGCCCTCCGCGCCGCTGCGGTCGGCCGTGGCGTGGTACTCGGGTTACCGCCAGGCCGGCGTTCCGCCGGCCCGGCACCGCGGCCTGCCCTCGCCGTTCGTGACGTTGATCTTCACGTTGGACGACCCGCTCGTCATCGCGCGGCACGTCGACCGGCGCACGCCGGCGAGCAGGTTCGACGCGTTGCTCGGCGGGTTGCACACCGCGCCGGCCATCATCGAACACGACGGGCGACAGTCCGGGATTCAGGTGGCGGTCAGCCCGCTGGCCTGCCGTTCGTTGTTCGGTCTGCCGGCCGGTGAGCTGGCCGGGATCGACGTTCAGGCAGCCGACGTGATCGGGGCGTCCCGGGTGGAGGAGATCCGCGCGAGGCTGCTGGAGTGTCGCGGTTGGGCGGACCGCATGGCGCTGCTCGACGAGCGGCTGACCGGCCTCGCGGTTGCCGACCGGACGATTGCCGATCGGGTGGTGCCCGCGGAGGTTCGGTATGCCTGGGCGCGTCTGCGGCGCACCGGCGGGCGGATTCCCGTCCGGGCGCTGGCGGAGGAGACCGGCTGGAGTGCCCGCCACCTACAGACGAGGTTCCGCGTCGAGACCGGGTTGACCCCGAAACAGGCGGCCCGCGTCGTCCGGTTGGACCGGGCCCGACGGTCCCTGGCCGCCTCGCCGGGCGGCAGCCTGAGCACGCTGGCCGCCTCGCACGGCTACGTCGACCAGTCGCACCTGGTCCGCGAGTTCCACGCGCTGGTCGGGTGCTCACCGACGGCGTGGCTGGCCGAGGAGTTCCGAAATATCCAAGACGGCCACTGGGCACCGCCACCAGACTGACCGTCATGACTCAGACCGCTCCGCCACCGCAGGTGTGGCACACCGTCCGGGCGCGCGACGCCCGCGCGCTGATCCGATTCCTGGTCGACGTGGTCGGCTTCGAGGAAACCGTCGTGTACGCCGACGGCGAGACCGTGCACCACGCGCAACTGTCCTGGCCGCCCGGCGGCGGGGTGATGCTCGGCTCGGTCAAGGACACGCCCGACGACCCCTGGCCGATACCGCCCGGAACCGGTGGCGCCTACGTCGTCACCGAGGGCACCGACGACATCGACGCCATCCACAAGCGAGCCACGGCCGCCGGCGCACAAGTCCTCACGAAGCCACACCACACCGACTACGGCTCCTACGACTTCGCGCTACGCGACCCGGAGGGCAACCGGTGGTCCTTCGGTACCTACCGCGGCGAACCTCGCTGACGCGACCGGGTCCGAACCCGGTCGCGTCCCACCCGCGTTGCTGGCGATGCCGTTCGACCCGGTGCGTCACGACCTGCTGATGAACCTCAAGTCGTTGAAACCCAGACGCATCCGGTCGATCGTCGACGAACTCTTCCACCGCTGGCCAGGACCGCCCAGGCGATCAGCGAACCGCCGATGGCGTGGAAAAGCCACGGCCGGCGTGGCTTGCGAATCGCCCCACGGCCGTCCCTAAACTCGGGTGTGCGGACCTTCGCGGTACTCGGGCCGACCGAGGTGCACGACGGGGGCCGGCCGGTCGAACTCGGCGGGCCGTTGCCGCGCCGCCTGCTGACCGCGCTGCTGGCGGCCGAGGGTCGGCCCGTTTCGGACGATCGGCTTGGCGAGGCTCTCTGGGAGGGCCGCCCGCCCGCCAGTTCACGGACCGCGCTGCAGGTTTACGTGTCCCGGCTGCGGCGCGCGCTGGGTGACGCCGAACGGAACTCGCTGCACCGGACGGCGGCCGGCTATCGCCTCGTCACCACACCGGGTGCCACCGACATCGAGCAGTTCACGGAGCGGATCGGCGTCGCTCGGATTCGTTCGGAATCCGGTCAGGGTGAGAAGGCGCTGCCGGTGTTCGACGAGGCGTTGCGGCTGTGGCGCGGCGAACCGTTCGCGGACCTGCCGGCGGACTCGGTCGTGTCGGCCGCCCGCGCACACCTGTGGGAACTGCGCGAGACGGCGGAGGAGGACCGGGTCGCCGCGCTGTTCGCGGCCGGGCAGGAAGCCGAAGCGGTCGCCGAACTGGAGGCACTGGTGCGGGCCGCGCCCTTTCGGGAACGTCGCTGGGCGCTGCTGGTGCTCGGCCTGTACCGGCGCGGCAGGCAGGCCGAGGCGCTCGCCGCCGTGCGCCGCGTCCGCGGCCTGCTCGCCGACCAGTTGGGTGTCGATCCCGGGCCCGAGTTGCGGCGCCTGGAAGAGCGGGTGCTCCGACAGGATCCTGGCCTGCTGTCCGTTCGCCCGAGCCCCGCCTACGATCCGGCCCCGCATGAGCGCATCCCCCGGCCGCTGTCGTCATTTCTCGGGCGGGACTCCGACCTCGCCCTGCTCGACAGGCTCGTCACCGAGAACCGGCTGGTTACGGTGACCGGCACGGCGGGTGTCGGCAAAACTCGGCTGGCGATCGAGCATGCCGCCACCCGCTCCGACGGTGACGGCCCCTGGCTGGTCCGGCTCGCCGACGTCGCCGACCCGGCCGTGCTCCTGTCGGCGGTAGCGGCCGCCTTCGACATCACGGAGAACGCGGCCGCCACGCCCGACTCGCTGGCTGAGGCACTGCGCCGTCGCCGCGGGCTGCTGCTGCTCGACAACTGCGAGCACCTCACCGACCACGTCGCGCCGCTCGTGCTCCGGATCCTCGACCGGGCGCCCGGCATGAGGGTCCTGGCCACCAGCCGTGCGCCGCTCGGCGTCGACGGCGAGCGGCTGCTGCCGCTGAGCCCGCTGTGGGACGCCAAGGCAGTGGCGCTGCTGACGGACCGGATCCGGGCCGCACTGCCGACGTGGGAACCTCGCGGGCGGGATCTCGACGTGGTGCGGCGCATCGCCCTCGCGCTCGACGGGATTCCGCTGGCCCTGGAGCTGGCCGCGACACGCATCCCGGTCCTCGGTATCCACGAGATGGCCGCGCGCCTGGGCGACCGGCTCGTGGTGCTGGGGAAGGCGCCCGCGGGATCGCTGACGTCGCACACGACGTTGGAGGCCGCCATCGGGTGGAGCGTCGATCTGCTGCCGGACACCGACCGGTCGATGCTGTTGCGGCTGTGGCCGTTCGAGGGCGGTTTCCCGCTGGAGGCGGTGCTCGCCGAGGACCGCGGAGTGGAGTCGCTGTCGTTTCTGGTCAACCGTTCCCTCGTGGCCGCCGACACGACCGCGGTACCCGGTAGGTACCGGTTGCTGGAGATCATGCGGGCCTACTGCCGTACGCACGACCCCGCACCGGACGCCAGCCGGGCCGCCCACGCGGCATTCGTTCACCAGCTGGTCGGCCGGGCCGAGCGGGAGCTGCACGGCACGCGCGCCGCCCAGGCGATCCGGATGCTGACCCGGGAACTGCCCAACATCCGCGCGGCGAACGCGCATGACCTGGACACGGACCCGGAGGCGGCACTGCGGACGGTCGGGCAACTCCTGACGTTCTGGGTCCGCGGCGGACTGGTGCTGGAGGGTCGTCGGCTGCTCGAACGCTGTCTGGACGCCGCCCCGCACGCACCCGCCCGCGACATCGCCCGCGCGCGGACGGCACATGCCGGCCTGGACTATGTGGCGGGGGACGTTGACCGCGCCCGGGACACGATCGCCGCCGTGGTCGGGACCCTCGACCGTTCCGGCGGACGCGAGGACCGCGAGCTGCGCGCCGAGGCGCTCTACTACCAGGCGCTGCTGCAGGTACCCGACGGCGACCCGACGACCGCGCTGGTGGCGGCGACCGAGGCACGCGGGATCAGCGGCGAACTCGGCCTGGGCTGGCTGACCGCGCTGGCCGAGATCACCGAGGGAGCCGCGTTCCTGATGCAGGATCGTGGTGCCGACGGGCGTCGGGCACTGCAGGGGGCGGTCCGCGACGCGCTGGCCTGCGGTGTGGAGTGGACCGCCGCGATAGCCGAACTGCTGCTGGCACAGGACAGGCTGATGTCGGGCGAACCGGCCCTGCCCCTGCTTCGCCGTGCCCTCGGGCGCTTCCAACGCGAAGAAGACCTCAGCAACATCCTGCTGGTCCTGCACAACGGTGCGCGGGCGCTCGCCGCCGACGGCCAGGACGACCGCGCGGAACAACTTCGGGCGGCCGTTGAGCAGCACATTCTTCGGCGCGGTATCGCTCCCGATGGCCGGGAGCGATACCGCGAGGAACAACTCCGGGCGGCGGTCAACGAGCACGTCCTGCGTTGCGGCATGCACCTGCACCAGATCTACACCGGTGGCAACGCGCCCGACGGCCAGGACATCGAATCGGCCATGCCCGGCGACGACACGCCGACGTTGCGGGCCACCATCGCCCTCCTCGAAGAAGACGGCTGACGGAACAGTCCTGGACACCTCCGCAGGGCGACTGCAAGTCGGTTGTAAGGCGCGCCGGGAAGGCTCGCGACTGTCCGTACGAGGAGAAGAGGAAGTCGTGAGTCAGGAAAACACACTGTCCGCCCCGGCGGTGACCAACGAGGTCCGCGCCGCGATCAGCACCGCTCTCGGGCAGGGGTTCGCCGGCCAGGTCATCGGTCTCGACCATCCCGATTACGACACCACCCGGCGAGTGTGGAACGCGATGGCCGACCGGCGGCCGGGGCTGATCGTGCGATGCACCCGCACGGCCGACGTGGTCGCCGCGGTCAACGCCGCCCGCGAGTTCGGGCTCCGCCCGGTCGTCCGGGGCGGCGGTCACAACGTCGCCGGACGGGGGACCAGCGACGGCGGCCTGGTCATCGACCTCAGCGGGATGCGGGACGTCATGGTCCGGAAGGACGCGCTGCTGGTCGACGTGGCCGGCGGTGCCCGGCTCGCCGATCTCGACGCCGCCACCGGTCCGCTGGGCCTGGTCGTCCCGGCCGGCGTCATGTCCGAGACCGGCGTCGGCGGCCTCGCCCTCGGTGGCGGTATCGGCTGGCTGTCCCGCAGGTTCGGGCTGACCTGCGACCAGTTCGAGTCACTGGAGGTCGTCCTCGCGGACGGCAGCGTCGTCGAGGCCAGCGAAAGCTCCCATCCGGACCTGTTCTGGGCTCTGCGCGGTGGTGGCGGCAACGTCGGCGTCGTCACCCGCTTCACCTTCCGGGCTCACCGCTTCGGACCGCTCATGCGCCTCGGCGTCGCCCTCTACGAGCCGCGGGACGCCCGCGCGGCGCTGCGCGAGTATGCCCGGATCCTGCCCACCCTGCCGAACATGGTCGGCTGGCAGGGGGTTCTGCTGCGCGCCACCGCGCCGCTGCCGTTCGTCCCGCCGGAACTGGTCGGCCGGCCCGCGCTGATGCTCGCCGCGATGTGGCTGGGCGACCCCGAGGATCCGGCCGGCGCCGCCCAGGTCGAGCAGTTGCTCGCCGCCGGCCAGCCGGCCGCCGCCGCGGACCTCACGCTGCCGTTCGCCGACGCCGTTCAACGCCTGGCCGACGCCGACTTCGCGGCCGGCCACCGGTACTACACGAAGGAGCTTCACCTCGCCGAGCTCTCCGACGAGGCGATCGACGTCCTCGTCGCGTTCTGGCGGGACATGGACATGGATGGCGAGGTCGAGCTGTTCCACCTCGGCGGCGCGGTCACCGACGTCCCCGAGGACGCCGCCGCCTTCGCCCACCGCGAGCACCAGCTCTGGCTCAACCTCGCGCTGCGCTGGGACGACCCCGGCCGCGACGCCGACTGTCTCAACCGTGCTCGCGCGGCCGCCGCCCGGCTGCGCCCGTGGACCGGGGCCGGCGGCTACCTCAACATGATCAACATCGACGAGAGCGATCGTGTCGTCGAGGCGCTCGGCGGTGAGAAGAAGTACGCCCGGCTCAACACGATCAGGCGACGGTACGACCCACCCGGCCTGTTCGCCCCGGGCCCGACCGGCACCTCCGGCCAGGCCCGCGAAACGTGACGGGCACAGGCGTGCGGCAGCCATCAGCGGCTACGGCACTGCCCGCGGTGAACACGAAGGCGGTGACGAATGACCGCGGAATTCGACTACGTCTGACCGGCTTGCCTTGGGAGGCTGGCAGGGCGTCCGGTCCGGACGATTCCCATGTCTGCCAGGTTCTCCGTCTCGCGGGAAGTGCAAAAAATGGGTAGCCGGTACGAGAAGGGCGGAGGCGGCTATGGCGGCGAGCTCGTACGCGGTGGCGGATGACGGCGATGAGGCGGTGCTCGAGCAGACGGTGGGCGATCTTCTGCGCCAGGCCGTCGCGCGGGCGCCGGAGGTCACCGCCCTGGTCGAGGGCCTTCCCGAGGATGACCGGCGACGGCGGTGGACCTACGCCGAGCTGCTGGCCGAGGCCGAGCAGGCCGCCCGCGCACTGCTGGGCCGGTTCGCCCCGGGCGAGCGGGTCGCGGTGTGGGCGAACAACATTCCGGAATGGGTGATCTTCGAGCTGGCGGCCGCGCTGGCCGGGCTCACCCTCGTCACGGTCAATCCGGCCCTGCGCGCGGCCGAGCTGCGTCACGTGCTCGGCCAGTCGCGCGCCTCGGGGGTCTTCCTGCTGCGGGAGTATCGCGGCAACCCGATGGCCGACACGCTCGCCGGGGTGCGCGATGAGCTTCCGGAGTTGCGGGAGGCGGTGCTGTTCGAGGAGTGGAACGCGTTCCGCGCGTCCGGCTCGCCAACCGAGCCGCTGCCCGAGGTGCGGCCGACGGACTCGGCGCAGATCCAGTACACGTCCGGCACCACCGGCGTGCCGAAGGGCGTCGTGCTGCACCACCGCGGCATCACCAACAACGCCCGGCTGTCCTATGTGCCCGCGTTGGGACTGCGGCGCGGCGATGTGCAGGTGAATCCGCTGCCGCTGTTCCACACGGCGGGCTGCGTGCTGTCGACGCTGTCGTCGATCGCGAGCCTGGGCACGCAGGTCCTGATGCCGCACTTCGATCCCGGCCTGCAGCTGCGACTGATCCAGTCCGAGCGCAGTGCCGTCATCGGCGGCGTCCCGACCATGCTGATCGGACTGCTGCACCACCCCGATCTCGCGCGCACCGACCTGTCGTCGGTGCGCGTCGCGCTGTCCGGCGGGGCGGTCGTCACGCCCGAGCTCGCCAGGCAGGTCGAGGCCGCGATCGGCGTCCCGCTGTGCACGATCTACGCGCAGACCGAGGCCTCCCCGGGCATCACCATGACCCGGTCGGATGACGCGCCGGAGGACCGCGCCGAGACCGTGGGCCGTCCGATTCCCGGTGTCGAGGTCCGGATCGCGGACCCTCAGGACCAGGCGGCGACCGTGCCCCTCGGGGCGGTCGGCGAGATCTGCACCCGCGGCTACCACGTCATGACCGGGTACTTCGACATGCCGGAGGCGACCGCCGCGGCCATCGACCCCGACGGCTGGCTGCACACCGGGGATCTCGGCAGCCTGGACGAGCGCGGATACCTGCGCATCGCCGGCCGTCTCAAGGAGATGATCATCCGCGGTGCGGAGAACATCTACCCGCGCGAGATCGAGCAGGTCCTGCTCACCCATCCCGATGTCATGGATGTCGCCGTGGTCGGCGTGCCCGACGAGGTCTGGGGCGAGCAGGTCGCCGCCTTCGTCCGTCCCGCGGCCGGAGCCACGCCCACCGAGCAGGAGCTCGCCGCCTACACGCGGGAGCGCCTGGCGCCGTACAAGGCCCCGCGCATCTGGGCGTTCGTCGACGAGTTCCCGCTGACCGCGTCGGGCAAGGTGCAGAAATTCCGGCTGCGCGAACGACTCGCCAAGTCCGAATAGCGGGCGCCGGCATTTCGCGGACGACTTCCGAACCGGAGGTCACCGTGTCGAATTCCAGGTCGTGAGCTTGTCCGGATTGCGCATCACCCAGATGTCACTGATCCGTGTTCCGCGCAGTGCGAACGAGATCGCCGCGAGCGTCCGTCCCCCGGCGTCCTGGGCTATCAGGCCGGCAGCACCGTTGACCGCGGTCTGGCGGATCACCAGGTCGGGTTGGCGGTCGTATACGTCGAGGAAGAACCGGGCGATCCGCTCGCCGTCGGTGAGTGGGGCAGGGGCGGCGCTGACCTTGCCGCCGCCATCGATCGTGGCGGTCGCCGCGGCATCGAGCTGGCCGATGAGACCGGTGATGTCGCCCGCTTCCCAGGCTGCCTTGAACGCGGCGACCGTGCGGGCGAGATCGGCCGAGGAGACCTCCGTGCGACGTGCGGCGTGGACGCCGCGGCGGGCCGACGACGCGAGCTGCCGGCAGGCACCGGGATTCCTCTCGGTGATCTCCGCGATCTCGGCGAACGGATAGCCAAAGACGTCGTGCAGCACGAACGCCACCCTTTCGGCGGGAGTCAGGCGTTCGAGCACGGTCAGGATCGCGATACTCAGCGACTCGTCGAGAGACAGGCGATCCAGCGGATCGGCCCCTGTTCCGTTGCGTGCCAGCGATGTCCACTCCGTCGCCTCGGTCGACAGTGGCTCGGGCAGCCACGGCCCGACGTAGCGCTCCCGGCGTGACCTGGCCGAGCCCAGCATGTCCAGGCAGACGTGGCTGACCACCGTGGTCAGCCACGCGGCCGGCGAAACGACCTCGGCCCGCTGCTTCGCGGGCAGCCCGTACCAGCGGGCATATCCCTCCTGGACCGCGTCTTCGGCTTCGGACAGCGATCCCAGCAGCCGGTACGCGAGGCCGGTCAGCCGGCGCCGCTGTGCGGTCGCCTCGACCGAATCCGGTCCCGTAGGTGTATTCGTGCCCACTCCCGACTGACGACGCGGCACGCCTCAATGTCAGCACGACACCCCGGATCGGGCCATCTGACATGCCAGCGGCCCGCGTCGTCATCAGCTCAGGATCGGCATCTGGTCAGGGTGGTCATCTGCGCAGAGACCCGATCCGGAACCCCCAATCATGACCGCACAACCAACGCGGAAGGACCCGCCGCCATGTCTGTCGCGACCACCATCGTCCTGGCGGTGACGGCTGCCGCGAACATCGGTATCGCCGTCGCCGACCTTGCCCGCGCCCGGTTCGTCCTCGCCAACTCGGCCGAGGTCGAGGTGCCCGAATCCTGGCTGCCCGGACTCGCCGCGCTCAAGGGCGCGGGTGGCATCGGCCTACTGCTCTGGTTCGTCGGCCTGCCGGTCCTGCCGACCATTGCCGCGGCCGGTCTCGTCTGCTTCTTCGTCGGTGCCATCACCGCGCACATCCGAGCCCGCGTCCTGTACAACATCGCCTTCCCGGGCGCCTATCTGGCCCTCGCGGCCGCCTCTCTGATCGTGCTCCTGCTCGGGACCCCTGCCTGAGCCGGCGGCGGCCGGCCTCCTGACGGGAGCCCAGTGTGAGTGCTGACTTACGTGAGTCATACTTGACTTATGGGAGTCAATGATCGCACCCAGCGCACCGTCACCGCGGCGGCTCGACGGGCCCAGATCGTGGCCGCGGCGATCGACGTCATCGCCGAGTCCGGGCTGGCCAGGGCGTCGTTCGCGCGGATCGCCGAGCGGGCCGGGGTACCCAGCACGCGGATGATCTCCTACCACTTCGCTGGTCGCGACGAGCTGCTGAGGGAGGTCGTGTCGACGGTGTTCGAGGATGCGGGTCTCTTCATCGAGCGGTTCGTGCCTGTCGACGCCGGGCCCGCGGCCCAGTTGCGTGGACTGATCCTCGGCAACGCCCGGTACTACGCCGAGCACCGTCGCCACATCGCCGCCGTGACCGAGATCGGGAACAGCCTGCGCGACGCGAACGGGCGGCCGGTGTACGGGCTCGAATCGCATGAGCTGGAGTTCGAGATCGTCGGGCAGATCCTGCGTGCCGGCCAGGAACTCGGCGAGTTCCGCGAATTCGACGTCCGGTTCATGGCCGTCACGCTGCGGCACGCCCTCAACGGACTCGCCGCCGTCCTCGTCGCCGATCCGGACGCCGACGCGGACCATCTGGCGCAGGAAATGGCCACCATCTTCGATCGGGCGACCCGCCGATGACCGCCGCACAGCTGCTGGCCGACGACCCGGTGTGGCTGATCCTGCTCAAGGTGATCGTGCTGTTCGCTCTCGGCCTGGTTCTGACGATTCTGTTGATCGTCATCGAGCGGAAGGTCGTGGGCCGGATGCAGCAGCGGCCCGGCCCGAACCGAACCGGTCCCGGCGGCTGGTTTCAGAGCGTCGCCGACGCGCTGAAGCTCGCGTTCAAAGAGGACATCATGCCGACGTCCTCGGACAAGAAGGTGTATTTCATCGCGCCGGTGCTCTCCGCCATTCCGGCGTTCGTGGCGTTCTCGGTGATTCCGTTCGGCGGCGAGGTAACGATCTTCGGCGAGCGGACGGTGCTGCAGTTGGTCGATCTCCCGGTCGGCGTGCTGGTCGTGCTGGCCTGTTCGTCGATCGGCGTCTACGGGATCGTGCTGGGTGGCTGGGCGTCCGGCTCCCCGTACTCGCTGCTGGGCGCGTTGCGCAGCGCGGCGCAGGTGATCTCCTATGAGATCACGATCGGGCTCTCGGTCGTCACCGTGGTGCTGTTCGCGGGGTCGCTGTCGACGGCGGACATCGTCACCGCCCAGCACGGTGGCTGGTACTTCTATCTGTTGATTCCCAGCTTCGTGGTTTTCGTGATCGCCATGGTCGGCGAGACCAACCGGGCACCGTTCGACCTACCGGAGGCGGAGTCCGAGCTGGTGGGCGGCTTCCACACCGAGTACTCGTCGCTGAAGTTCGCGATGTTCTTCCTGGCCGAGTACGTCAACATGGTCACCGTCTCGGCGATGGCGACCACGCTGTTCCTCGGCGGCGGGCGCTGGCCGTGGCCGCTGTCGTTCCTGAACGGGAACGGCTGGCTCGAAATGATCGCCTTCCTGATCAAGATGTTCGTCTTCCTGTTCCTGTTCATCTGGTTGCGCGGGACGCTGCCCCGGTTCCGCTACGACCAGTTCATGCGGCTGGGCTGGAAGGTGCTGGTCCCCGTCAGTCTGGTGTGGATCCTGGCGGTGTTGGTCATCCGCACGCTGTGGGGCAGCGGTGGCAACGCGGTGGCCGCGCTGGTCCCGGTGGGGATCCTGGTGCTGGTGGTGCCGGTCGTCGCCCTGTCGCTGTCCCGGCGCCGGGCGCCACGCGGGAAGGTCGAGATCGCGTCCGACTACCCGGTCCCACCGCTGGATCTGGCCGTTCCCGCGTTGCCGCCGCACGCGCCGGCGGACCACATCGAGCCGCCGACAACCAGCGATGACAACGCATCACGACCACGGACGGAGACAAACGCGGACGCCGAGACGAGGGCGCGGACCAGATAGCCGATGCCGAGGATCGCGTGACCGGGCTCGCCCCATCACTGGCCAACCTCGCCGGCGCCGCTGTCCCGATCTTGGTCGGGACGGCCGCGACCGTCACGCGGCGTCGCGACGTGCGGCAGGTGGCGGGGTGCCGCGATGACGCTGCCGCACCGGCTCCGGCGCCTCGGGCTCGGAGACAACGCCGGGCGGCGGCTCATTCACATGGTGATCACGGCGCAGCCGGCCGACCGGATCCTGATCGACATACGGCCCGCGGCCGAGCACGACGGCCAGCACCAGCCCGACCAGGATCGGGAGATGGGTGGTCAGCCGCACCCAGGTCACCGCGCCATCGGCGAGATCGACCACCGAGGACACCGCCAGCATGCCCACGAACGTGGCGAGTACCGGCACATGACCACGGGCCCACCGACCGTTCCAGGCCACCATCATCAGCGCGACCCCGAACGCGATGTTGAACGCCGCTTCCTCGTGATCCATGTGCGTGTTCATCATCGCCGCCATGTCCGCCATGCCCAGCGGGGACAGCAGGCTGGCCAGGCCTATGCACAACTGCGCCACCGCGACGGCCGCCAGGGCCAGCCGGAGTGGCACCCGCCAGCGTCCCCGGCGCGGCAGCGTTACCTTCGCCAGAACCGCCTCGGCCATGTCGAACCGGGTGGGCTCGACTGGTGCGACGCGCAGCATCCGGTCCAGCCGCGCGGCCCGCTGCGACCACCGCGAGCAGTCCGCGCAGCCGGCCAGGTGGTCACCCACCCAGGCCGGCGTGGCGTCGGTTTCTCCGTCCAGCGAGGCGGAGAGCACTTCGCGGACCGCGTCACAGGTGATCGCCTGCGCCCGCTTGTCATGTCGTTCGTCTTCTCTGCCCACAGCTACCAGGTCGACGTGACGGTGCTCCCAGTTCCGCCACCCCACCACAACAACCTGATCGGATTGGTGTCTACGGTTTCTTCCGTCTATTCGGCGCAAGGCAACCGGGTCGGAAGGCAGAGGCATGGACGACGACACGGTGACCGGCTGGGCGTTGGCCGCGCAACGGGGCGATCGGGACGCCGCCGCGGCATTCATCCGCGCCACCACTCCCCCACTCCGCCGGCTGATGACCTATCTGGCCGATGCCGGCGAGGCTGACGACCTCGTGCAGGAAACCTACCTGCGTGCCTTCGCGGCCCTGCCCCGCTACGCCCAACGCTCACCCGCCCGGCTGTGGCTGTGGTCGATCGCCCGCCACGTCGCCGCCGACCAGATCCGTCAGAATCAGCGCAGCCCCCGCACCAGCGCGGGCGACTGGGTGTACGAAATGGACAGCCGCCACGCCGAGAGCGCCCCCGCCGGCTTGGTCGAGTTGCGCGTCGCGATCAGCGCGCTGGACCCTGACCGGCGCGAGGCGTTCGTGCTCACCCGCGTCGTCGGCCTGTCCTACGAGGAAGCCGCCGTGGTGTGCGACTGCCCGGTCGGCACGGTCCGGTCCCGCGTGTTCCGCGCCCGCACCGACCTACTTGCCTTCCTCGACGCTGATCACGGCCCGGCCACTCGTGTCGGTCCCTGACACGGAGCTCCACGACCCGCGGTGTGGGTTGTCCAGCACGGTAACCGGCGAAATCTAGCTACGCCAGGTCGTCCGCGGACGCACCTCGATGACGGCGAGAACCAGGAACGCGAAGGCGAGCAGCAGTCCCGGCCACCGGCCCGACTCGCCGTGAACCTGGTTCGCGGCGATCGGCGACACGATCAACGACGTGACCAGATACGCCAGATGGGGCACCAACTCGGCCGCGCGATGGCCACCCAGCAGCCCCACCACGTCGAGCACGGCCTGTCCACACAGGACGATCTCAAGCAGCGCCAGCGTCGGCACCACCGGCCGCCAGCGGTAGCGAGTGGCGTGTCAAACAACCCGGAATCCGCTCGGACTCCGCCACAAGGGAATGCGTCGCCCGCCGTTACCGGGTCGCGGCGAGGGGCGGATCCGCGACGGTGTGAATTCGCGGCCCGCCGGTAGTCAGGCCATTGTTCTGGCCCTTTCCGATGAACGGCGGGTCCGGCGACCGAACGTGACCGCCGCTCGCCTCACCCCGCGGGGTGACCGGCCGTCGAGGCCAGAATTAACACTTGACTGAATAAATTCTTGGCATCGAAGAAGATGCCGTGTCGTCGGGTCCCATCGAGCCCGCGCCGGGCATCGCTGGTCCTGGCAACGTTTCCGCTTCTCAGGGCGCCGGTCATGGATGATGTGCGGTCAGGGCGCAACCGGCTGGGACCGTGGACGTCCTCCGTATCGGCGGCCGGGACACGATTTGACAACGGGTGCCTGGCATCTGTAACGGCGATGAAAAGTTTGTTAGGGTGCGCTTACCGTGGCGCCGTGATCGCGTACGGTAAGCGCATGGGGCGGGCGCTGATTGATAGCTAATGTTGGAGGGCGGACACATGGGAGAACCTGTATTGGACGAGCCCGCATTCACGGCTGGGCGGATAGAAGAACTCCGCCAGGAGGCCGACACCGTGATGGCCGGGTTGCGCGCCCGGATCGAGGCCGCCGGGGAGGTGCGGGAGCGGGCACTGGACGTGTCCGGCACGGCCAAGTCGTACGACAGCCGGGTCACCGCCACGGTGGACGCCACCGGCGTGCTCACCTCGCTCACCCTGTCGCCGTCCCTGTTCGACACCATGACCGCGCAGAAGCTGGCCGCGACCATCGTGGCCACCGTCCAGAAGGCCGCCACCCAGGCCCGGGCCGACATGGCCGACGCCATGGCGCCGCTGCGGGAAGGCGCGGCGCCGGCCGGGCACGCACTGGCGAGCGTCCCCGAGCTGAGCGAGCTTCGGACGTCGCTACCCGAGGTGCCGCACACCGCGCTGGATCAGAGCCGGCCGCAGGATCCCTGGGCGGGAACGAAATCCGAACCGGAGGAGACCGTCGCCGCCAGCAACGACGAGGACGCCCCGGATCCCGATGAAAGGCCCTGGTGACCCATGGGCCTGGTACTGCCGAGCGCCCTGGACTGGGTACTCAACCTGATCGGGATCAACTGGCCGAATATCGACGAGGACGAACTGCGCTCCACGGCGGACGAGTTGCGTCAGATCTCGTCCGAGCTGACCAGTAACACCGGCGACGCCCAAGCCAAGATCGCGCAGATGCTCAGCGAGAACTCCTCGCAGGCATTGACGAACTTCCAGGGAATCTGGGACAAGCTCGCCAAGAATCACCTGCCGCAGTTGGGCGAGGGCATGAAGGTGCTCGCCGAGGGGCTGGACATCTCGGCGGTCGTGGTCATCGGGCTGAAGGTGGCCGCGATCGTCCAACTGGGAATCCTGGCCGCGGAGATCATCGCGGACGAGGCCGCCGCGCCGTTCACGTTCGGCGCGTCCGAGGCCCTGATCCCCATCCAGGTCGAGGCCACCTCGCAGATCATGAAACAGATCATCAAGAAGGCCGTCAACCAGATCGAGGAGCAGTTGCTCAACGCGGTCGAGGGCCCGATCTTCTCCTCGCTGGGCAACGCCGCCGAGGAGATGGCCGGCCAACTCGTCGGTGACGCGGTGGGCACGAACAGCGGCATCGATCTGGGCTCGGTGGGCTCGGCGGCGACGTCCGGATTCACCGACGGCGTGAAGGACGAGGCGGGGTCCCTGCTGGGATCCGACCACGCGACCAGCCCAGCCACCCAGCACGCGTGACGGAGGCGAGACATGACCGGCTTCGAGATCCATCCGAGCCACCTGCACGATTCCGCGAACACCCTGGAGAACTTCGCCGGCGACCTCGGCAATGGTGGCCAGCGGTTGCAACAGGCTGGCGAGTCGTTGCTGCACCATGTCAAGGGCGACACGTCGGGGGTGGGGTTGGCCCTGGCGAAGACCTTCGGGCGCGGGCTGGAGGTGGGCGGTGGCGTGTTCGAACAGGTAGCCCGCCTCTCACACGGTTCGTCGCAACGCCTGCACACCATGGGCACCGCCCACGAGCACGCCGAGTCCTCCGTCGAGGACGGCTTCAAGAAGATCCACAACCCAACCGATGACGTGCACAACCCGCACGCCTCCAGGAGCGTTCCGTCCAGCCCGACGCATGGGTCGAGCTCGCATACCGACGCGCCGCCGCCGAACCATGTCGGATTCAACGAGCAGACCGACGAGTACCACCCGGACGGCACGCACACCTCCGGTGTGATCGGCGGCACCGGGCCGTCGACGCGGCCGCACGCGCCGCAACTGAACCCGGACAACTACCAGCACCTGACCGGGGCGAACTCGCACACCCTCACCGGACCGCCCGTGCCGGGAAAGCACCCGCTGAAGACCGGCGACCTCGGGTTGACCGAGTCGTCGCACAACAACTCGCAGAACCTGCTGCATGAGTTCGACGGCAAGGAAGGGCGACCAGGCAAACGCAAGCGGCCCGGCATGGGCAGTGCGCTGCTGGTCGGCGATCACGTGGTACCGCACAGCAGCATGAAGTACGACAGCGGGCAGATCCAGCACCACGGCGTCGTGCAGCAGGTGCTGGACAACGCGCCGCAGGACCTGAAGGACCGTCCGCAGCATGGCAAGTGCGCCGAGGTCGGCGCCATCTCGGACTACCTACACAACCAGGATCCGAACGGCACCTGGACGGTCGACCAGGCCAAGCACCACTTCGACCAGGTTGGCGCGGCGACGACGGCGCACCGGCCCGATGGTGGCGAGCCGGCCGACGCCTGCCCCAGTTGCCAGTACCTGACAAGTCAGTTGGGCATCTCCTGGATCACCCGCCCGATAGGGGAAGCCAGGACGGCTGGCGAGTCAACGACCGGAGACGACTAGACGTGACGGCGGCCGGATGCCCTCGGCAGCGGCCGCCGTCACCCTGTCCACAGTGGAAATGGCGCGACGATGTCGGTGGTTCGGGCTACCGTGCCGGCATGGTCGCGAAGCCCCAGCACGAACCGGCCCAGGACATCCGCATCGTTCCGATTGGCGAGGTGCCGTGGGATGACGTGCGCGCCGTGTTCGGCACGCGCGGCGACCCCGCGGGATGCTGGTGCCAGTACTTCAAGCTTTCCGGCGGTGAATGGCGCGGCACGGACGTGGCCACCTGTGAATCCGCGCTCCGCGAGCAGGCGCGACGCGACCCCGGTCCCGGGCTGATCGGCTACGCGGGCGACGAACCGGTCGGCTGGATCGGGGTGGAGCCACGGACCGCCTACCCGCGACTGCGCACGACCCGGGTGGTCGCCCGGGGAAGCACCGAGTCGCCGGACGACCCCACCGTCTGGGCCGTCACCTGCTTTGTCGTCCGGGTGGGATTCCGCCGCCGTGGCATCGGATCGGCGCTGCTGCGTGCCGCGATCGAGCACGCCAGCACATCCGGCGCACGCGTGGTGGAGGGCTACCCGATCGACACGGCGGAGAGAAAACCGTCCGCCGCCGATCTCTACCATGGGGCGCTCACGTCGTTCCTCGCCGCGGGATTCGAGATCGTCTCCCGCCCGCAACCAGGCCGGGCCGTGGTCCGGCTGGAGTTCTGATCATCGGGCGGGATCGGATCCGTCTCCAGCCAGCGACCCGGCTTGCTGACAGTCTGGACACGTGACCGAGCTGCTCGTCGTGATCGTGACCGCGTTCGTGGTGATCGCCGCCGCGTCGCTCGTCGCTCCGCGTCTCGGGGTCGCGTCGCCCCTCGTGCTGGTCGCGGTCGGTGTCGCGGCGAGCCTTCTGCCGGTCTTCGGGTCGGCGCATATCGAGCCGGAGTGGATCCTGGAGGGCGTCCTACCGCCGCTGCTCTACTCGTCCGCGGTGTCGATGCCGGCGATGAACTTCCGCCGCGAGTTCGGCGCGATCGGCGGCCTGTCCGTGATCCTCGTCGTGGTCAGCTCCCTGCTGCTCGGCCTGTTCTTCACGCTCGTCATTCCCGGGCTCGGGTTCGCGTGGGGCGTCGCGCTCGGCGCGATCGTCAGCCCGACCGACGCGGTGGCGACGTCGATCATCAAGCAGACGTCGGTGTCCAAGCGTGCCCTGGCGATGCTCGACGGCGAGAGTCTCCTCAACGACGCGACCGCGTTGGTACTGCTCCGCACCGCGATCGTCGCGACGGCCGCGTCGTTCTCGTTCTGGGGCACGGTCGGCTCGTTCGCCTACTCGGTCATCATCGCGCTGGTCATCGGCGGGGTCGTCGGATGGCTCAACCTGATGGTCCGCAGGCGCGTGACCGACTCGACGGTCAACACCGTCATCTCGTTCACGGTGCCGTTCGTCGCCTCCGTGCCCGCCGAGCTCGTGGGTGCCTCCGGTCTGGTCGCGGCGGTCGTCGCGGGCCTCCTGACGGGCTTCCGCGCACCGCGCGACCTGTCACCGCGGAACCGCCTGTCCGACTCGCAGAACTGGCGCACGGTGGAGCTCGTCCTTGAGGGTGTGGTGTTCCTGACGATGGGCCTGCAGATCAAGTCGATCGTGACGAACGTCGAACAGGACCATGCCGGCGTGGGGACGGCCGTGCTTATCGCCGCCGCCGCGCTGGTGCTGACGATCCTCGTGCGAGCCGCCTACGTGACGCCGTTGCTCGGCATCCTCAGCCGGAGCTCCCGGCGCAGCCAGGAGATGCAGTCCCGGCTGCAGGGCATGCAGGAGAAGATCGTCACGCCGGAAGGCAAGCAGGAAGCCCTCGACCGGATGAACGCACGCGGACGCCGAGTGTCGGAGCGTGACGTCGAGCGCTTCGCCGTGCGGGTCACCCGGGCACTGGCGGACGTCGACTACTTCCTCCGCGAGCCGCTCGGCCGGCGCGAGGGCGCCGCGGTCGTGTGGGCGGGAATGCGCGGTGCGGTGACCGTGGCCGCGGCCCAGACGCTCCCCGACGACACCCCGCAGCGATCGGTTCTCGTGCTCATCGCGTTCGCGGTCGCGGCGATGTCACTGCTCGTCCAGGGCGGCACCATCGGTCCGCTGCTCCGGCTCATCCCGTCGAAGGTCGACCAGGCCGCGATCGACGAGCAGACGAACGCCGAGCGCAGCCGGATCGTCGAGCTCATGAAAACGAGCGCCCAGACGGTCCCGAAACTGGTGCGTGCCGAGGACGAGCCCACGCTGGAGACGTTCAAGGCGGCGAGGATTCACCGGCTCGCGGTCATCGCGGCGCAGCGGTCGGCGCTGCTCGACGCGCGCGACAACGGCACCTTCGACGCGGACGTGCTGGAGAGCGCGCTGGCGAACCTCGACGCGGCGGAGATCGCCATCGAGATGCGCGGCAACCTCGCCGGCTGACACGCGGCGGTCACGGACTGACTGAGAACGAGCCAACGTAGTCAGCGAAATGGCGCGCGTGTCCAGTCGATGTCGTGGCGCCGAGCGTCGGCGCGGGTCTGCAGGGTCATCTCGGCGGCCTTCCGTCGCGCCGTCTTCGTCCGCTTCGCCACCAGGATGCAGTTTCGGCAGATGTACCCCATCGGTAGGCGATAGATCAGGCAGCACGAGGAGCGGACGAACGGTCCCGTCGCGGTGCCGGTTCCGGCCAGCGGTGGCGTGGACAGCATCCGTTCACGTAGCGCGGCGGCGTTCGCGCTACGGCTGGGTTCGACAAGCGCGACAACATGGCAGGCCCCGACGAGTGCGGCGGCGGCATTGCCCGACAGGACGCGCTCGGAGACCCTGAACCGCGCGGCGACCGCGGACGCGAGCGGAAGCACGAGACGCTCCACGACCTTGTCTGGCTCGGCCCGTGACAACGGGGCCGAGGTTCGCAACGGAACGGGTCCGGACTCGACCGGGTAGATCCACGTCGTCTCCGGGTCCGGTCGCAGCGACGGTGTGCCCGTGAGGAACGCGCCGATCGAGGGAGAGAGGAGACGGGCGAACATCCCGAGCGCCATTGTCGACGCGAGCGCCCTGGTGTCCGCCGCCGTCTCACCGACGGGGCCGCGCGCTGCCATGGCGGCGCGGAAATGCTCGACCCGTTCGACCAGAACCGTCGACGCCATGAGTTCGGCGACGGAGTACCAGCGACTGGACGCGGTGCCGCCCAGGGACGGCTCGTTCGCGTCGGTATCCGTCAGAAGGGCGAAGAACGGCCCGAACTTCTCCAGTGGAGCCGTGTTCTTCGCGGGCACGCCGGCCCGAGGCTGTCCCGTCACTGACCGCTCGCGGGTTCGGGAGAAGCGCCGTCGGCCGTGTCGTCTGAGATGCCGAGTGCCGGAGCGTGACGGAAACGGCCCGGTGACACGCCGTACTCCCGGCGGAACGCGCCGGCGAACGCGAACTCGGTCGAGTACCCGACCTGGCGGGCGATCGCGGCCAGCGGGGCGTCGGTCTCCCGAAGCAGCCGGGCGCCTCGCCCCAGCCGCCAGTTGATCAGATACCGCATCGGCGGCTGGCCCACCATCGCGGTGAAGCGCCTCGTGAAGGCCGTGCGAGGCAAGCCCGCGGCCTCGCTGAGCCGGGTCACCGTCCACTGCCGCCCCGGGTTGTCGTTGATTTCTCGCAGGGCGGCGGCGATCGCGGGGTCATCGGGTTCCGGCCACCCGACAGTGCCGTGCTGTTCGTGCCACTGGCGCAGCACCTGGACCAGAATCAGGTCAAGCAGCGCCGGCAGCGTCGCTCCCGTGCCCGGCAGCGTCCCCGACACATCCGCCCCGAGGAGATCGACCAGCGCCCGCATTTCGGGATGGTGCTCATAGTCGGGTGACACCGTGATGAGGTCGGGCAGCACGCGGAGGTATCGCGGTGCCTGGCCATGAGCCAGCCGGTAGGCGCCGCACAGGAACTCGAAGTCGAAGGTCCCGGGCGCCGGCGGAATGGGGCCCATCACCGCGGCCGGCAGGTCCCGCAGTGCGCAGGGGACGCGGCTGAGACCGTGCCGGGTGCCGGACGAGGCCAGCACGACATCACCTGGCTTGAGGCCGACCGGCTCGTCGCCCTCGGTGATCAGCCAGCAGACGCCGCGCAGGATAATGTGGAATCCGCTGCCCGCGAAGTCGGAGAACCGGACTCCCCGAGCGCCGGAGTATCTGTTCAGCCGGCCATGGGCGCTGCCGACCCGGACGGTGCGAATCACTTCGCTTATCGGGTCCACACAACCAATGTTAACGAGCAGGGCAGCGCACAGCCTCGTATGAATCGGGCCGGTTCGCGCATGGCCTGGCGGGCACGACCAGGGTTGGCTCGGTGCCATGACCGATGACGCGATAGCGAATGCCACCAACGCGGTGCTGCGTGCCCACGCCGAGAAGGCAGAGCGGAGCGACCGTCCCGCCGCTGAGAGCCTGGACGCGCTCCGCGATGAGGGAGTCTTCGCCCTGCGGACACCGCAGGCCTACGGGGGCACGTGGGCAACGACAGAGATCATCGCCGGGTGTCTGGCCGGCCTGGGGACAGCTTGTCCGTCCACGGCCTGGATCGCCGGCACCTGCGTCACCACCAAGAACATCGCCGCCGGGTGCTTCCCGGAGCCGCGGGCACCCGAGTTCTTCGCCGACCCGGACGCGCTCTCCTGCGGATCGGGCATGCCCGCCGGCCACGGTGAGCGTGTGCGTGACGGGGTGCGCGTCAGCGGCCGCTGGCCGAACGTCTCCGGATGTGAGGACGCGGCCTGGGCGGGACTCGCCCTGACCGTGGACGGCACGGTCTGTTACGCCCTCATACCGGTCACCGACCTGGCCATCGAGCGGACCTGGCACATGGCCGGGATGCGCGGCACGGGCAGCCACAGCCTGGTCGCCGACGACGTACTGGTGCCGGCCGACCGGGTCGCGCCGCTGGCTCCCTTCGCCCTCCGCGACATGCTGCTGTACGCGACGACCGTGCTCGGTCCGGTGGTCGGAGCCGCGCGGGGCGCGCTCGACGCGATCAACACGATGTTCGCCTCGGACCGCAAGCCGTTCATGACCGCGTACTCCCGAATGGGCGAGTCACCCGGGGCCCGGCAGTGGCTCGCGGAGGCGACCCATCTGGTGAACCGCGCCGAACGCACCATGCTCTCGGTCGCCCGGTTGGCGGACTCGGCCGAACTGTCCGAGACGGACGGCCCACGGCTGCGGATGGATCTCGCGGACGCCGGCCGGGACTGCCGCGCCGCGGTCGAACGGATGCTCGACCTGCACGGCGCCAGCGGCTTTAACACCGCGAACCCGCTGCAGCGGTTCTGGCGGGATGTCGCCGTCGGCAGCCGCCACCCGCACCTGAACCCGTACCTGGCCGTCGAGAACCTCGGAACGGCGCTGACACGCCCTTGATCGAGATGCGCGGCAACCTCGCCGGCTGACCGCCCGCGTGTCGGGCCGACCCCCTGAGCCGGCCCGACGCGCCGCTTCCTCAGCCTCCGGACCGATCGTGGGTCCGGCGCCAGTAGGCGCAGAAGTCGATGTGATCGGCCGCCACCCCGGCGGCGCGGGCGCGAGCACGGGTGGCCAGCGCCAGGGTGGCCTCGCCGACGGCGTAGACGTAGCTCGCCGGATCGATGCGTACCTCGGCCAGCCGGGCGATCGCGGCCTCGCCGGGATTCTGGTCGCGCCGCCGGACCAGCCAGTTGACGCGGCCGGCGCCGGGCAGTCCGCGCTGGTCGGCGGTGGTGGCCGTCTCCAGCAGGTAGCGGGCCTCGCGGCCGGCCAGCGACCGGGCGATGGCCTCCACCCCGGGCAGGCCGCTCTCGTCGGCGACCACCAGGATCGGCCCGGGTTGCTCGGGCGGGTCGAAGATCCGGCCCTGGTCGAGGACGCCGACCCGGTCGCCGACGGTCGCGCCCAGCGCCCAGTTGGCCGCCACCCCGGCGACCCGGCCGTCGTCGGGGTGGCGGTGTACCACCAGGTCGACGTCGAGCAGCCACTCGGCGCCGGCCCGGCGGGCATCGCGGATCGTGTAGTTGCGCACGGTCGGCCGGCTCTCGTCCGGCATGGCCCGCCAGCGGGTGTGCCAGCCCTCGGCCGCGCCGTCGGGCAGGCACAACCCGCCGTCCACCCCCGGCAGGAACAGCCGGAACCACTGGTCGAAGCCGAGATGCTCGAACTCGTCCTCGAAGCCGTCACCGGTGCTGCCCAGTGTCAGCCGCACGAAGCCCGGGGACGGCCGCTCGGTCCGCCGCACCGTCAACCGGCGCACGTGCGCCCGGCGCGGCTTGACCGTGTTGCCGGAGAAAAGTTGTTGGGTCGCCGTCACTTCCCCACCCCGGTCGCGTTGATCATCGGCGTCAGCTTGCTCAGCGCGTACTGCTGGGCGCCGGGTGTGCCGTCGGAGAAGGCGTCCGACAGTTGCCCGTCGAGCACCACGTCATGGCCGGCGCGCACGGCCGGAATGGCCTGCCACTGCGCGTTTCCGGTGATCTGTGTCTTGTCGATGTAGATCGGGAACGCCACGATGAGGTTGGCGTCCAACAGGTTCAGCTGCTCGTCCGAGATGGACACCGAGAAGCCGGTCGAGTTGGGCTTGAGCGCCGCGATGGTCGGCGACTGCGTGAAGCCGAGCTTGGTGAAGAAGCCCAGCCGCACGTCGCCATTGACGTAGGCGCCCCAGCCGTCGGCGGTGCGGGTCGCGACGGTGATGGTCTTGCCCTTCCACTGTGGGTTCGCCGCCGCCGCGGCCGCGAACGCCTTGTTCACCTGGTCGAGCAGGGCCTGGCCGTTGGCCTTCTCGCCGAGCGCCTCGGCGATCATGGTGGTTTCCTCGGCGGTGGTGGTCAGGTAGTTGGTGCCGTCCTTGGGCACGTCCACGGTGGGCGCGATGGACGAGAGCTTCTGGTAGCGCTGGGTGTCACCGGAGCTGCGCACGTCGAGGATCAGGTCGGGCTTCAGGGCCGCGATCTTCTCGTAGTTCGGTTGCAACGTCTCGATGATCTCGGGCTTCGCCGTGTACTTGTCGGCGTCCCACGGGCCGACGCCGTTGCCGCCGAAGCCGAGCCAGTCCGACGCCCCGACCGGTTGCACGCCGAGTTCCAGCGCGGTTTCCGCGTCGCCCCAGCCCAGCGCCACCACCCGAGTCGGCCGGGACTTGATCGTCACGTCCCCGAACTTCGTGGCGATCGTCACCGGATACGCGTCCGTGGACCCGCCCGCCGTCGAGGAGGTGTTGGTGGACGATGCAGCGCCGGCCGCGCCGGAACACGCGGTCAACAGCAACGCCGGGATCACGATCAACGCGGCCAGTGCGGGGAGTCTCTTCATCGAGTTCGGATACCTTTCTAGGACGGCCGTGACGGCGGGACCGGCTGGAACAGCCAGCACCACCTCATGGGTAAGGTGAGCCTAACCTAATGAATCAACCGTGGGGAGACCGGTGAACGTCACACCCGCGACGACCGCCCCGCCGCGCGGACGGCGCCCCACGGCCGCCC
>DASVLX010000003.1:0-12446 GCA_036384655.1 Pseudonocardiaceae bacterium | reverse complement strand
GTCGTCGGCGGTGAGCTCGCCGACGCGGACCCGCACGCAGCGGCCCACGTCGTTGCGCAACCTGGCCCAGCCGTCGTCAACGCCGCTGTGCTCCGGACGCGCCGTGACGACGATCGCCACCGTCTCGTGTTCGAGTCGCCCGGCGGCGATGGCCAGCGCCTGGCGCGACGCCAGGTCCGCCCAGTGCAGGTCATCGACAAGCACCACCAGCGGCCCGGCGTCGGCCAGCTCCGCCAGACGGCCGATCACCAGGCGTGCCGCCTCGACGACCGTGGTCTCGAACGGGATGTCGACCAGTGGCCCGAGGGTGGCGAACGGGACGGCCGCGGTCAGCTCATCGCCGGCCAGCGCGACGGTGTGGTGCTCGACGGTGAGATCGGACAGTGATCGCCTGGCCAACGCCGTCTTGCCGGCGCCGCCCTCACCCTCGATCGACACGACCCGTGGCCGGCCACCGGCCGCGTCGGCGAGCGCCCTGGCGACGTCGCTCAACTGCCGCCCTCGACCGACCAGCTCGGTATCCACCTCGACTCCCCCGACCACGTGCGCTGCCCGTGATACTACGGGCAGTGCACGCGGTGCCCGGTGGACCGCCTGGCAGGCCGCCCGGTGGGTGCTCAGGAGGCGGCGAGACCGACGTGGTCGTCGAGGAAGTCGAAGAACCGCTGCGCGGCGAGGCCCCGGGCCATCGGCTCGCAGTGCCCGGCGGCTCCTTCGGCCTCGGTGAAGCGGACGAGCTCCTTCTCCCCGGTGAGCATGTCGTACAGGCGCTGGGGCTGGCCGGCGAAGTACTGCTCGCCATCGGGATCGGCGACGAGCACCGGCGTCGTGATCCGCGCGGCGAGTTCCGGTGTGATCCGGTAGCGCCGCGCCTCGACGTACGTGTCGAACAGGGTCGGGCAGCCGTACGGCTTGGTCCGCCAGGCGATCGTCTTCTTGGCGTCCGCCGGGGCGAGCTCCATCGCCGCGTTGAACCGGTCACGCTCGCCGGCGTCGAGCATCGCCACCAGCTCGGGCGGCAGGTAGGCCTGCCAGCCCGCGGAGACGTCGACCACCCCGTCGTCGATCACCGCGGCCGCGAAGCGATGCTCGAACGCCAGAGCGCGCGGGCCCCAGTAGCCGCCCTGGCTGACGGCGTAGAAGGCGAGTCGCCGCGGGTCGACGTCCGGGCGGCGCAGCGCCGCGTCCACGACCGGCTCGATGACGTGCTCCCAGTCGGGCCGGAACGGGATGCCCCGCTCGAACAGCATGCGCTGCTGGCCCGGGCCGTCGAACAGGATGACGTTGTAGCCCCGCGCCGCGGCCTCGGAGCCGTGGCCGGGCCACATGAAGCTCAGCGCGCCGTCGGCACCGTTGGCCATCACCAGCGTCGGCTTGGGGCCATCACCGGTGGCGGCGAAGAACCAACCGGGCATCGTCGTGCCCTCGTAGGGGATGTCGAACGGCTCGGGTGGGTTGTCCAGCAGACCCAGGTACCGCTCCCAGCACCGCCGGTACGCGGCGAACGTCCGCGTCAGCACGGTCTCGGGGTCGTCGCAGCTGTCGGCCACCACGACGCAGGCCATGTAGTACGTCGCGGCGCGCAGCAGGGCGTTGCGGGCGCTCACCCGGTGTCCTCGACGCAGGCAGTCATCGCCGATCGCGGCGACGCGATCGGCCGTCGCCTCCCATTCGCGTGCCCACGATGAGTTGTCGCCGTCGGTGATGCGATCGATCGTCGCCAATGTCTCGCCGGTGTCCGCCGCGCCGGTGTACACCCGCCCGAGCGTCGCCCGGGTCATCGAGTTCATCCTCGGGTCGGTGAAGAAGGTGGAACGCGTGCCCGTCGCCGTTGGGGTGCTCATGTTGATCGTCATCCTCTCTTCCGGAGGACCCCATCGTCGGTCTGATCCGGCTTCGTGTCCCTCGGGTCGGACCCCAGGCGAGTCCCCCAGGGTGCGGGTTCAGCGGGTCTCCCGGTCACGCGGGGCGATCACGGGGGCGATCACGGACGCGAACAACCGCACCGCCTCGGCCAGGTGCCGGCTGAGGTCCGTGCGAGGCAGTTCCTCGAAGATCACCCGCTGGAGCATGGCCTCATAGAGCGCGATGATCATCACGACCGCGGTGCGCGGTTCCATGGTCAGCCGGAGCCCGATCCGGTTCAGCGTCCGCACCAGGACGTCGGCGAGCGCGACGTGGAAGCGGGTCTCGGCGGCGGCCGTGTGCGCGTGGAGTTCGGGCTGCCGCAGGGCCTGGGCGCGGAACTCGGCGGACAGCATGTACCAGGTCCGGTCCTCCGCCAGCGACTCCATGAACGCCATGCCCGCGGCCAGCGCGACGCTGGTCGCCATCTCGGGATCGGCGGAGTCGACGGAGCCGACGGCCGTGTCCACCGCGGCGCGCAGCCGGTCCACCCGTTCCCGCATCTGCACCTCATGGACGGCGAGGAACAGCTGTTCCTTGCTGCCGAAGTTGGAGTAGAAGGCGCCGCGGGTGAAGCCGGCGCGGTCGCAGATCACCTCGACGGGGGCGTCGCGGATGCCCACCTCGGCGAAGACCGTGTACGCCGCCTCGATCAGCCTCCGCCGCGTCTCGGTGCGGCGGCGTGTCTCGGTGCGGCGCCGTGTCGTCGTCTTCGATTCGCCGCTCGCCGCCGTCATGCCAACCCATCTCCGTCACGCTGGACCGCGATTCTGAATACACAGCGTATCGGATACGCTTTGTATCACGATACACGGTGTATCGAGCTGTCTGAAGTGCGTCGGAAGGAGCGTGTTCGTGTCGTCCGTGCTCTACCGACTGGGACGGGCGGCTGCCCGGTCCCGTGTGCTGGTCCTGACGCTGTGGCTGGTGGTGCTGACCGGAGTGGGTGCCGCGGCGGTCATGTTCAACCACGGCACCGACGACACGTTCGCCATCCCCGGATCGGAGTCGCAGCAGGCCCTCGACCACCTCCAGCGCGTCTTTCCCCAGGTCAGCGGCACATCGGCACAACTGGTCCTGGTGATGCCGGAGGGCCTGCCCGTCGACACCGCCCGGAACCGGGACGCGGTGGCGCACGCCGTCCAGCGGATCGACAGGGTCGACCAGGTCGTCACCGCGGCCGACCCGTTCGGCAAGGGCGTCGCCGGCGCGGTGTCGAAGGACGGCCGCGCCGCCCTGATCAACGTGCAGCTCAACGTCAGTTTCACCGACGTGACCCCGCAGACCCGGAGTTCGCTGTCGACCATCGCCACGGACCTCGGTTCGTCGGTCGGCGACGGCGCCCGGGTCTACGCCGGCGGCCAGGCCTTCTCCAACCCGATTCCACACCTGAGCCCCACCGAGGGACTTGGCCTGGTCGTCGCCCTGATCGTGTTGCTGCTGATGTTCCGTGCGCTCATCGCCGCGGTGATGCCACTGCTGACCGCCGTCCTCGGCGTGGGCGTCTCGATGGGCCTGATCTATCTGGCCACCATCGTCACGCCGATCTTCTCGACGACCACGATGCTGGCGGTGATGCTGGGCCTCGCGGTCGGCATCGACTATGCCCTGTTCATCCTTTCCCGGCACCGGGACCAACTGGCCGACGGACTGGACGTCGAGGAGTCGGTCGCCCGGGCCACCGCCACCGCCGGTTCGGCGGTCGTCTTCGCCGGACTCACCGTCGTGATCGCCCTGCTGGGCCTGTCGGTCGCGGGCATACCGTTCCTCACCACGATGGGGATCGGTGCCGCTCTCGCGGTCGCCATGGCCGTCTGCGTCGCGGTCACGCTGGTCCCCGCGCTGCTGTCGTTGGCCGGTAACCACCTGCGTCCGCGTGCCCGGCGGCGGCGCCACACACAGCGCGCACATCACCGCGGCTGGTTCCACCCGTCGCGGTGGTGGGTGCGCACCGTGACCAGGGTTCCGCTGGTGACCATCCTGGTGGTCGTCGGGGTGCTCGGGCTCTGCGCGCTACCGGCGGCCAACCTGCGTCTGGCGCTACCCGACATCGGCACCGAGGCGCAGGGCACTCCCGCGCGGGACACCTCCGACGTGGTCAGCGAGTACTTCGGCCCCGGCTACAACGGCCCACTGCTCGTCACCGCCGACATCATCACCAGCACGGACCCGGTCGGCCTGGTGAACAGGATGGCCGACGAGATCCGCGGGCTCCCCGGCGTCGCGTCGGTGCCACTGGCCACGCCGAATCCCAAGGGCGACACCGGCATCATCGAGGTCATCCCGACCGGCTCGCCCGACTCGGCGGCGACCGAACAGCTCGTCAAAACGCTGCGCGGCCAGGAACAACACTTCCTCGACGCCTACGGCACGCAGACCGCCGTCACCGGCATCACCGCCGTCGCCGTCGACATCTCGGCCCAACTCGGCCGGGCAATGCTGCCGTTCGGCGCGGTGGTCGTCGGCCTCTCGCTGATCCTGCTGGCGATGGTCTTCCGCTCCGTCTGGGTGCCGATCAAGGCCGCCGTCGGTTACCTGCTGTCGATCGGCGCGGCGCTCGGGGCGGTGACCTACGTCTTCGTGCAGGGTCACTTCGCCGAGCTGCTGCACGTGACCCGCACCGGAAGTGTGCTCAGCTTCCTGCCCATCGTCCTGATGGGAATCCTTTTCGGACTCGCCATGGACTACGAGATGTTCCTCGTGTCCCGGATCCGGGAGCACTACGTCCACCGCGGCGACCCGCATGATGCCATCGAGACCGGATTTGTCGACGCCTCCCGCGTCGTGGTCGCCGCCGCGCTGATCATGCTCGGGGTCTTCTCCGCATTCGTACCCGAGGGCAGCGCCACCATCAAACCCATCGCCTTCGGCCTCGCGGTCGGCGTCTTCGTTGATGCCTTCCTCGTCCGGATGACCCTGGTGCCGGCCGTCCTGTCGCTGCTGGGCCGGCACGCGTGGCAGCTGCCGGCCGGGCTCGACCGCGTCCTTCCGGTCATCGACACCGAGGGCGTGGGCGTGGTCCAGGAACTGCGTCTGGCCGACTGGCCCGGCCCCGGCGTCGACGAGGTGGTCAGCGCGCGCGGCCTGTGTCTTGACGACGACCGCGGCCAGCCGGTCTACACGGACGTCGACATCCACCTGCCCCGTGGCGGCGTGCTGGTCCTGCACGGCGTCGGCGGGACCGGGCTGCTGTTCACCCTCGCCGGTCGGGTCACCAGATTCACCGGCGACCTCAAGGTCCTGGGCCGTTTGATGCCCCAACACGTCCGCGCCGTCCGCCGCCGGGTTGCCCTGATCCGTTGTGGTGACACCGTCGATCCCCTGCGGGAGGCGACAGCGGCGCTGGATGACGAGGTCGAACTGATCCTCTTCGCCGACGCCGATCTCGTTCTCGGTGCCGACGACCGGAACAGGCTGCGCGACCTGCTCGCGTACGGCCATACCCGTGCCGGCCGGCCCGCCTCGTTCGTCCTGACCTGCCAGGACCCCGAGCGTCTGTCGGACCTGCTGCCCGCCGATGCCCGCATGGTGTCCGGCGATCCGCACACCGTGTCCACCTACCCCGTGTCCACCCACCCCGTCGAGGTCGGCTGATGTTCAAACCATTCGCCAACGCCACCCGCGCACTCGGCAACGGTCCACTGAGCTGGAAGACCTGGGTCGCCCTGATCGCCGTGCCCCTCCTCGTGATGGGCCTGCTGACCTGGGCGTTCTGGTCGCCGGACACGGACCACCACACGGCAACGGCCGCCGTGGTCAACAACGATGAGCCGGTCACCGTGAACGGCCAGACGATCCCACTGGGCCGCGAACTGGCGGGCGACCTCACCCACGACTCCGACTCCGCCTACACCTGGACACTCACCGACGCCACCGACGCCGCCAGCGGTCTGGCCGACGGCCGCTACGCCGCCGTGGTCACCATCCCGAGCGACTTCTCCGCTCGCGCCACCTCCACCGCCACGGCGAAACCACTCGAGACCACCCGAGCGATCCTCAACGTCCAGACCAGCTCGGCCGCCGGCGTCGCCGATCCGGCGCTGTCCGACAAGATCGCCCGCGCCACCTCACAGACCCTCGACCAGCAGGTCGTGCAGACCTACCTGGACAACGTCTACGTCGCCTTCTCCACCATCCACGGCCAGGTCAACCAGGCGGCCGACGGCGCCGGCCAGCTCGCCGACGGCACCAGCCAACTGACGACCGGGGCCCAGGGACTCGTGGACGGAACCGGCCAGCTCCGGGCGGCCGCCACCGAACTGGCCGACGGGGCGAACCAACTCGCCAATGGCACCGCCCAACTGGAGACCGGCTCCAGCCAACTGGAGACCGGCCTGACCCAGGCCCAGCGCGACTCGGCGCAGCTTCCCGCGCTGACCAGGCAGCTCGCCGATGGCGCCGAACAGGTGGCCGAGGGCAACCAGCAGCTCGCCGCCACGGTCGTGCCGCTGGCGAACCGTCTCATCGCCGCCATCGACGCGCTCCCCTCCGCCCAGTCCGCCGCCGAGTCCTTCCAGAAGCTGGCCGACCAGTGCGTCGTCAACGGCGGTGGCCCGCTGTTCTGCCAAACCCTGATTCGCGCCGCCAACACGTTCGCCACCAACGCCAATCAGCTCGACGCCGTCCGGAACACCATCCGCGACGCCGCCGTGCAGACCCGCGACTCGGTCCAAGCCCTGGCGACCGGCTCCCGCCAGGTCGCCGACGGCGACGCGCAACTCGCCCAGCAGGCCGTCCCGCTGGCCCAGGGCATCGCCTCCGCGGCGAACGCCGCCGGACAGCTCAACACGGGCGCGCGGCAGGCCAACACCGGCGCGCGACAACTCGCCACCGGAACGCGCGGCCTCGCGAGCGGCTCGACCGACCTGGTCACCGGCGCACAGCAACTCGACAGCGGCACCGTCGCGACCAACGACGGCGCGCAACAACTCGCCACCCAACTCGACCAGGGCCGCGGCCAGGTGCCCGACTACACCGATGCCGAACGCGCACACCTCAAGAGCATCGCCGCCAACCCCATCGACGCCACCACCCACAGCCTGCCCGTCGGCACGCTCGCCCTGACGCTCTTCGCCGCGCTCGCACTGTGGGCACTGGCCCTGGCCACCTACACGCTCACCCGCGCGTTGCCCGACACGGTCCTCACCTCGCGCGAACCCACCTGGCGCATCATCGTCCGTGCCGCCGTCCCCGGTGCCACCGCCGCCGCGCTCGCCGCCATCGCCATCACGCTGATCGCCGCACCCCTGCAACACCTGAGCATCGTGGAGACGCTCGCCTTCCTGGGCGTCACGCTGCTCGCCGCGGGCTCCTTCGTCGCTGTCAACCAGGCCGCCGCCGCGATCTTCGGCAACGGCGGCCGGGTGGCGTCCATCGCGGTCTTCGTGCTCACCGCGGCCACCGGCGTCATCTCCGCCCTGCCCAGCACGCTGTACGACATCACCGACGTGCTACCCACCCACGGCGCGATCACGGCACTCCGCGCGATCATCGCCGGCGGATCGGGACTCGCCGACGGCCTCATCCAACTCGCCGTGTGGCTCGTGGTCGGCGCCCTGGCGACGGCAGTCGTTACCGGTCGCCGCCGCTATCTGCCCACCCGACAGCTCCGAACGCCCACCCGCGCGGTGTAACAGAGCGCGATACACCTACAACAGAATGCTCTTTCGAATTCACATCGAACGGTTTTCGTGAAATTCTCTCGGAACCGGGACAGTCGCGGTAACGGTGTGTTTTCAGACTGACGCGCCGGGTAAGCCTCCGGCGAGATCGGTACGGCCGGCGAGATCGAGATTACCGATTTTCGCGTGGCGAGCCGGCCACGGGGTGACGAATGTCGCCGGATCTCAACGACATCTGTCGGCTTAGGCTGGCTCACGGCTGATGGTCTCATCCTTTGGAGGCTGTTCCATGGCGAACAGGATCGATATTGATACCGACGTGAAAGACGGAGCCGGGCCGCACGGCGGCTCGACGCGTCGGACGTTTCTGAAGCGGTCGGCGGCGGTGGCCGGCACGGTCGCGTTGGTGTCGACGGTGGCGGATCTGGCGATGCCCGGTAACCCCGCCCAGGCGGGAGAGGTCGGCGGACGGATGGACGTCGACCGCACCGTATGGTCGGCGTGCACCGTGAACTGCGGCTCCCGTTGCCCGCTGCGCCTGCAGGTCAAGGACGGCACGGTGGTCCGGGTGCTGCCAGACGACACCGGAACGAACGAGCTCGGCAGCCAGCGGGTGCGCGCCTGCGTGCGAGGCAGGTCGATCCGCCACCGTATCTACAACCCCGACCGCCTGAAGCAGCCGATGAAGCGCAAGCCGGGCACCAAGCGCGGCGACGAGCAGTGGGAGACGATCTCCTGGGACCAGGCGCTCGACGAGATTACCGCGAAAATGAAGGAGATCAAGGCCAAATACGGCAACGAGGCCTTCTATATTAACTACGGCACCGGCACCCTCGGCTCGACGATGGCCTGTTCATGGCCGCCCGATGCCTCGCCGTTCGCTCGCTTGATGAATACCTGGGGTGGCTATCTCGACCACTATTCCGACTACTCGACCACGGAGATCACCGCGGCCTACCCCTATTTCTACGGAGAGTGGGTCGACGGCAACTCGCTCGATGACGCGAAGAGTGCCGAACTACAGGTGATGTTCGGGAACAACCCGCTGGAGACCCGCATGTCCGGCGGCGGGCAGTTGTTCGTCAGCCAACAGACCAAGCGTGAACACGCCGTGCGCACGATCGTCATCGACCCGCGCTACTCCGAGACGGCCGCGGTCCTGGCCGACGAGTGGGTACCGGTTCGTCCGGGAACGGACGCCGCGCTGGTGGCGGCGATGGTCCATGTGATGCTCGATGAGGGCCTGCACGATCAGGCGTTTCTTGATCGTTATTGCGTGGGGTTCGACGAGAACCACATGCCGGCCGGGGCTCCCCAGAACGCGTCGTATCGGTCTTATGTGGAGGGTAAGGGACCGGACGGGGTGGAGAAGACGCCGGAGTGGGCGGCCGACATCACGGGGGTTCCAGCGGACCAGATTCGCCGTCTGGCCCGGGAGATCGGCGGCGCGAAGCCCTGTGCGATCACCCAGGGCTGGGGTCCCCAACGCCACGCCAACGGCGAGGACGAATCGCGGGCGATCTTCCTTCTCGCCTGCGTCACCGGTAACGTCGGCATCCACGGAGGTGGCACCGGCGCACGTGAGACGGCTCAGGCGCTGTCCTTCGTCCAGCCCTTCAACACCACCATCACCAACCCGTCCAACAAGATGATCTCGGTGTTCTCCTGGCTCGACGCGATCGACCACGGCGAGCAGATGGACACGTTCAACGCCGGTGTGTGCGAGAAGTCCTCGCCGGGCGTGCGTTCGGCCAAGGTTCCGGTGGACGAGAACGGGAACCCGACGAATATCAAACTCGACGTTCCCATCAAGATGGTGTGGCAGTACAGCGGCAACTCGCTGGTGAACCAGACGGGCGACAACAACCATTCGGCCGAGCTCCTGAAGGATGACACGAAATGTGAGCTCATTGTCGTCTGCGATATCCAGTACACAACCTCGTGCCGGCACGCGGACTACATCCTTCCGGGTACCTCCACCGCCGAGGAGTCCGATATCCATCCGGGTGAGAACGCCGGCCCGATGGCCTACGGAATCGTGTCGGAGCAGGCCATCAAACCGCTGTACGAGTGCCGGGACATCTTCTCGATCTGCACCGAGATGGCGAAGAGGCTGGGCACGGAGGCCCAGTTCACCGGGGGCAAGAGCCGGGAGGACTGGCTGCGCGAGACGATCGACGCCAGCAGGGCCGGTGACCCGGATCTTCCGACGTACGACGAGTGGAAGAAGATGGGAATCTTCAGGAAGGACATGGGTCCGGCGGTCAGCCTCGCCGACTTCCGCACCGACCCGGTCGCGAATCCACTCGAGACGCCGTCGGGGAAGATCGAGATCTACTCCCAGCGCCTTGCCGAGATGTCGGAAAAATGGACGTTCGGGGTGTTCCGGAACAAGCTCCCGGGTGACCGGCTGGTTCCCCTTCCGGAATACGTCGAGACCTGGGAGGGGCCCATGCAGGCCCGATCCTCCCAGGACTATCCGCTGCAGGTCGTGGGCCACCACTTCAAGGGGCGGACGCACTCGACATACGGCAACGTCGACTGGCTGAAGGAGGCCCATCACCAGCAGGTCTGGATCAGCCTGCAGGACGCCGCCGACCGGGGAATCAAGAACGACGACCAGGTCTTCGTCTACAACGATCGTGGGACGATCAAGCTTGAGGCGAAGGTAACCGAGCGGATCATGCCGGGCGTGATCTCGGTTCCGCAGGGCGCCTGGTACAACCCGCGCCCCTCCTCGGAGGTCGCGCCGCCCAGCAAGGCCAATCCGGCTCGGCCCGTCGACATCGCGGGCTCGATGAATTCGCTGACGTCCCTGCACCCGTCGCCCCTGGCGAAGGGCAACGCCGTGCACACGACGATCGCGAACGTGGTGAAGGCATGAGGAGCGGCGTGCGATAGCTGAGGCCTGACGCGGGCGAGCGCTCTCCGCGCTCGCCCGCATGGCTCGTTACCGCGACTGCGTCGTAGGGGCGACGCGGCCGGGGCTGTTGGCGCCGTAGCGTTCGCCGACCACGAGATCGGCCAGCGAATCCAGCGTCGCGAGCGCCTCGATGTCCAGCGTGAGATCCGTGGCCGCGATGTTCTCGGCAACACGCTCCGGACTCCGCGTGCCCGGGATGGTGGCCACCTCGACGCCGAGCCGGCATGCCTGCCGATACACCCAGGCGAGCGCCACCTGCGCCGGAGTCACGCCCAGCCGGTCGGCCACCACGCGCACGGCGTCCACGATGCGCTGATTCTTCTCCCGCGCCTCACCGAGGAAACGCGGCATCACGCTGCGGGAGTCCTGCGGATCATCGAGGCGACTGGCGTCGAACGCGCCGGTGAGGAAGCCACGGCCCAGCGGCGAGAACGCGACCAGTCCCACGCCGAGCTCCGCCATCACCGGGGTGACCGCCTCGACGTCCCGCGTCCACAGCGAGTACTCGCTCTGCACCGCCGCGATCGGATGGACGGCATACGCGCGGCGCAGCAGTTCGCCGCTGGCCTCGGACAGGCCGAGATACCGCACCTTGCCGGCCTGGACGAGCTCGGCCATCGCCCCGACGGTCTCCTCGATCTCGGCGTCCTGCGGCGGCCGGTGCAGGTAGTAAAGATCGATGGTGTCCACGCCCAGCCGCAGCAGCGAGTTGTCGCAGGCGCGCAGCACATAGTCGCGGGTGCCACGGATCCGGCGCGACGGATCGCTGGCGAACCGGTCATTGCCGAACTTCGTCGCGAGCTGAACGCTGTCACGTCGATCATGGATGGCCCGGCCCACCAGGACCTCGTTGTGGCCGGCGCCGTAGACGTCGGCGGTGTCGATCATCGTGGCGCCCAGGTCGATGGCGCGATGGATGGTGGCGATGGAGGTGTCCCACTCGGCCGGCCCGTAGGTCCCGCTGAAGCCCATACAGCCGAGTCCCATGATCGAGGTGTTCAGCCCGCCGATCGTGATGGTCTTCATCGCGCACCTCCGTTGAAGACGTTCCGTAACATCTTCAACCTATGCCCAATCACCACATCGCCGACGCCTGGGCACACTCCGTCACCAGACGTGGACAAGCCAACGGAATCCGGCCGTGAAGACCGGAAGCACGACGGAGTTCATCGCCGATAACCTGTCTATCGACACGCCTCAATGGAGTCCGGCCGTGAAGACCGGAAGCACGACGGAGTTCATCGCCGATAACCTGTCTATCGACACGCCTCAATGGAGTCCGGTCGTTAAGACCGGAAGCACTCGTGCCGGCGATCTCCGGCGGGGCGGTCCACTCGATCCCGCCTCAATGGAGTCCGGTCGTTAAGACCGGAAGCACCCGAACGGGTGAAGTTTGTGAGATTGACTCATTTGGCGGGCCTCAATGGAGTCCGGTCGTTAAGACCGGAAGCACCCGACGCGCAGCAGCTGTTTCACGAGGCGTTCATGGCCGCGCCTCAATGGAGTCCGGTCGTTAAGACCGGAAGCACTCTTCCGCTAGTTTCCGCTGTTTTCCGCTGTCTCGCGGCCTCAATGGAGTCCGGTCGTTAAGACCGGAAGCACCACTTCTTCTGGCCCAAGGTCGGCGGCTGGGTGTTCCGCCTCAATGGAGTCCGGTCGTTAAGACCGGAAGCACTCACACCAGAGCACACGGAAACGGCCCGCCAGCGCGCCTCAATGGAGTCCGGTCGTTAAGACCGGAAGCACGCGGGTGGGACATCCCAGGAGTGGAGACGGACGATCAGCCTCAATGGAGTCCGCTCGTTAAGAGCGGAAGCACCAGCAGCCGGGCGGTTCTCAGCCGGGCACCGTCTACCTGCCTCAATGGAGTCCGCTCGTTAAGAGCGGAAGCACCTGCTCGACAACCGCCCGGGTGGACACGGTCTGCCCGCCTCAATGGAGTCCGCTCGTTAAGAGCGGAAGCACTTGTCCAGGCTGCCGACATATGGCAGAGGCTC
>DASVLX010000002.1:0-5036 GCA_036384655.1 Pseudonocardiaceae bacterium | reverse complement strand
GTGGCAGGCACCCCGGCGGTCGCCACCAGGGTGTCCACCGCGATCGCCACAACACCGGTGCACAGCGTGATCAGGCAGAGCATGGGCGCGTCGGCGATGACCGGCGGCACATCCTGCCGGATCTCGTCGATCGACTGGCCGAGCAGCGAGGTGATGTCGTTGATCGCCGCGGGTCCGGGCAGGAAAAGCAGAGCCCCGGAACGGCTGAACAGCGGCACGGTCAGGAAGACCAGCGCGACCAGCTGGATGGCCCAGATGACCTCACCGGGGACGCGCACGACGCGCGCCACCGTGCCGGCCGTGGCCACCACCACGGTGGCGATGATGACGTACCCCAGCCAGGCCCACCCGGAGACCACCCCGGACAGTGCGGTGGCCGTGCAGATCACCGCCACCGCGCCGGCCAGCGGCATGGCCACCAGGTTCGGGCGGGCCGGGGCGGTCGTCATCGCGAGCCCGCCGGCCGCACCGTCGGGCGCGTCGTCGCCTGAGAGGCTGTCTGGGAGGCGGCCGGGTCCGCTGGCTGCCCTGTTGGCCGCGGCGTTGTTGACTGCGGCGTTGTTGGCCGCACTGCCGTTTGACCCACTCCGGGCGCCGACTGCGCCGACTGTGCCGACTGTGCCGGCCTTCCCGTGTCGTCGCCGAGCCGGCACAGCGTGCGCCAGGCGTCCGGGATGCTGGTGTCCGGTCCGACCACCACGACCTGCCAGCCAGCCTCGCGCAGCAGCCGCGCCCCGCCCACCGGATCGGCCGGCCGGTCCACCAGCACCTCGGCGGTGGGCTCCGCCCATTTCGACACGTCGAGCAGGATCGCCAGGCTGCGGGTGCGCCCCACCCGTGCCCTGGCCAGTTCGGCGGCAGCCGTCGGGCTGACCGCGCCGAGCACGGCGATCAGCTCGTGGCCGCCGGCCGGGTCGGCGGTGCAGGACAGCTCGCGGCGGTGTACGGGTTGCAGCGCGGCCAGGTTGTCCAGCACGAGGTCGGCGCCCTGGCCCGGTTCGCCGCCATCACCGGCCAGCACATGGCCGTCTTCGGTGATGAGCCGGATCGCGTGGCCGGTCCCGATCAGGTGCAGGCAGCCGCTCGCCGCGAAGGACACCGCCCATTCCAGGCTGCTGCCCGGGCCGTGGCCGCGGTGCGCGGGAGCACGGTGGTCCAGCAGCATGGTGGTGCTGCCGCGCCAGGGCCGTTCCTCGACCCTGACCATCAGCTCGTCCCGGCGTGCGGTCGATCGCCAGTGCACCCGGCGCATGTCGTCGCCCTGCCGGAACTGCCGCACCATGGCGTCGTCATCGCCCTGGCCGGAGCGCAACCGGACCGAGCCGTCCTCGCCGCCGCCGCTGCCGGCGCCACCGGGCAGGCCGGTCAGTGGATACGTCCGGGGCACCACGATGACCGTGCTCTGGCCGGCCAGTTCCCGATCGAACTCGGCCAGCCCGAACGGGTCGGTGATCCGGCCGCGCAGTGGTCCGAGCCGATGCACCCCGCGGGTCGTCGACCGCACCCGGTAGTCCAGCCGCACCGGCCGGTTCCACGGCAGCCGTTCCACCACGAACCGGGGCTGGTCGCCCAGGGGGTGCGGCACGGTGTCCTCCAGCAGCAGCCCGCCGCGGGGGAGTCGGCCGGTGGCGCGGATTTCCAGCAGCACATCGGTTTCCTCGCCGGCCGGCACCCGGTCCGGACGCGGTTGCCGGCGAGCCGACAGGCCGATCCGGGCGGCGGCCGCCAGCAGGGCGCACAGCAGCGGCAGCGCGATCACGAACGCGGCCACCCGCAGCAGTTCCCGTTCGTTGAGCACGACAGCGCACAGCCCGGCGGCCACTCCGGCGGCGAGCAGGGAGCGGCCGCGCGTGGTCAGCCCCGACATGGACGCTCTGATCAAGTAGTCGTTCTCCCGGGCCACAGGTTGGCGGGCTCGGCCGGGCCCGGCGCATGTGGCACCGGTACCCGTTGCAGCACCGAGCGGACGAGGTCGGCGGCGGAGCGGCGGGCGGTCTGCGCCTCGGGGCCGAGCACCAGCCGGTGCGCCAGCACCGGGATCGCCACCGCGTGCACGTCGTCGGGCACCACGAAGTCGCGTCCGGCCAGCGCCGCCTGTGCCCGGGCGGCCCGGACCAGGTGCAGGGTGGACCGGGGTGAGGCGCCCAGCCGCAGTTCGGGCAGCCGGCGGGTGGTTGACACCAGGTCGACCGCGTACCGGCGGATCTCCGGCGACAGATGCACCCGCCGCACCATTTCAATCAGCATGCGCACTTGGTCGGCGTTGGACACCGGCTGCAGCGTCGCCAGCGGATCGGCGCCGGCGTGCTCGTCCACCATGGCCAGCTCGGCCTGCGGGTCCGGGTAGCCGATCGACACGCGGGCGGTGAAGCGGTCGCGCTGCGCCTCGGGCAGCGCGTAGGTGCCCTCCATCTCGATCGGGTTCTGGGTGGCGATCACCATGAACGGCGACTCCAGCGGATAGGCCACCCCGTCGACCGTGACCTGCTGCTCCTCCATGCATTCCAGCAGTGCGGACTGCGTCTTCGGGGAGGCCCGGTTGATCTCGTCGCCGACCACGATGTTCGCGAACACCGGACCGGGCCGGAACTCGAACTCGCGCTGCTGGTTGAAAATGGACACCCCGGTGATGTCCGAGGGCAGCAGGTCCGGGGTGAACTGGATGCGGCTGACCGTGCAGTCGATCGACTTGGCCAGCGCCTTGGCCAGCGAGGTCTTGCCGACCCCGGGCACGTCCTCCACCAGCAGGTGGCCCTCCGCGAGCAGCGTGACCAGGGCGATCCGCACGACCTCGGGCTTGCCGACCAGTACCCGCTCGATGTTCGCGCTGATTCTGCCGGTGATCGCGTGCAGGTCAGCCAGCCCCGGATCGACCCGGGGCACCGTGAGTGAGCCGGTGATCGGCCCGGTCAGTTCGCCGGCCATCTGGCCGTTGTTCGCCGCACGACTCGCGGCGCCGCCGTGCTCGGACTGGCTGTGGTGCAGCGCTGCGGGTCGGCTCGTCGATGTCACTCGACCTCCAGATGCGTTCGTCAAGCCCGGCCGGCGCGGCGTGTGTTAACCAAGCCTCTCACGAGCGTAGGCCGGCGCGGGGCCGCGTTCATCCGCCACACATGATCCTGGGCTTGTCATGGACAACGCGCCGTGTCCTCCGAGGGTGCGCCGGGCACCGGGCAGGGCCAGCCCCCCACCGGACACCATGCCCGTGACCTGCGGATATACCACCCGATCGGGTCAGGATCGGGGCCATTTGGCGTTGACTGTGGTGAAAAGTGGGGTACTGTGGCGCGCAGTGGGGCAGACGGGAGCCCCGCGCCGGCTGGCAGCGGCCGGCAGGGAGGTGGAGGCGTGTTCCTCGGGACGCACACTCCGCGACTGGACGACAAAGGACGGCTGACGCTGCCGGCGAAGTTCCGGGATGACCTGGCAGGGGGTCTGATGGTCACGAAGGGCCAGGACCATTGCCTTTATGTCTTTCCCAGAGCGGAGTTCGAGCAGATGGCCCGCAGGGTGGCGGAGGCTCCGCTCACCAATGAGGCGGTCCGCGCCTACCAGCGATACCTGTTCGCCGGCACCGACGAACAGCGTCCGGACGCCCAGGGACGGATCACCATCGTCCCCGAGCTGCGCCGTTATGCCGGTCTCGCCAAGGAATGCGTCGTGATCGGCGCGATCACTCGGCTTGAGATCTGGGACGCGGAGGCATGGCAGCGGTACCTCGACGAGCACGAGGAGAGCTACGCGGAGGCGCGAGAGGAGGTTCTGCCCGGGCTCTTCTGAGTTCATCCGGATGCCGTGAGGCCTCAGTCCGCTCGCCTTCGGCCCTGGCGCACCTTCCCCGGTGCCAGGTCCGACGAGCGGGCGGGGACCTGACGGCATCCGTTCCATCAGCAAGGGGGTTGTCAGTGGTCAACGAGACGAACACGGCGGGGGCGCCCGGTGGCGACCGGCATGTGCCGGTGCTGCTGCGTCGCGTCCTCGACCTGTTCGCCCCGGCCCTGGTCGACCGGCCCGACGGGCCGGCCGTGCTGGTCGACGCAACCCTCGGTCTCGGCGGCCATGCCGACGCCCTGCTGTCCGCGCATCCGCGGCTCGTCCTGGTCGGACTCGACCGGGACAGCAAGGCCCTCGCGCTCGCCGGACAACGACTGGCCCGGCACGGCGACCGGGTCCACCTGGTGCACGCCGTCTACGACGAGCTGCCCACCGCGCTCGCCGATCTCGGCCTGTACACAGTGCAGGGCGTGCTGTTCGACCTGGGGGTCTCCTCGCTGCAGCTGGACGAGCGGGAACGCGGCTTCGCGTACTCCCAGGACGCGCCGCTGGACATGCGGATGAACCAGGACACCGGGATCACCGCCGCCGAGGTACTGAACACCTACCCGGTGCCCGAGCTGGCCCGCATCCTGCGGGACTACGGCGAGGAACGGTTCGCCGGCCGGATCGCGTCCGCGATCGAGGCGGAACGGCAGCGCCGGCCGTTCACCACCAGCGCGCAACTCGTGGAGCTGCTGTACCGGGTGGTGCCGGCGGCCGCCCGGCGCACCGGCGGACATCCCGCCAAACGGACCTTCCAGGCGCTGCGCATCGAGGTGAACCGGGAACTCGACGTGCTGAGCAGGGCGATGCCGCGGGCGTTGCGGGCGCTGGCCGTCGGCGGCCGGATCGTCGTCGAGTCCTACCAGTCACTGGAGGACCGGATCGTCAAGCGGGCGCTGCGGGAATGGTCCGAGTCGCGGACCCCCGCCGGCCTGCCGGTCGAACTGCCCGGCCTCGGGCCACGGCTGAAGCTGCTGACTCGGGGCGCGGAACAGGCCGATGAGGCCGAGATCGCGCACAACCCGCGGGCCGCCTCGGTGCGGCTGCGCGCCGCCGAACGGACAGGGGAGGCAGCGTGAGCGAACTCGCGAGGGTCCCTGTGGCGGACCCATCGGCGGACCCGTCGGCGGACCCGTCGAGTGCGGCCGGCGCGGCCACCAGGACCCGCACCAGATCGACCGCCCGGACGGGCTCGCGTGCCGCCAGCCGGACCGCCG
>DASVLX010000001.1:0-11327 GCA_036384655.1 Pseudonocardiaceae bacterium | reverse complement strand
TCGCTCCATGATCCTCGCCGGAGTCGGGGTCAAACCCTGACCAACGACCACCGCCGATCAATCCGATCCGCTCCCATCCCTTAGGGCAGACTGCCGCCATGGTTGAGGACGACAACGATCCCGTCATCCAGCGGTTGCAGTTCGGTGAACGGGCACGACAGCACCGCGAGGCGGCAGGGATCGAGTTCGCCGTCGCCGAGAAGCGAATCGGCGGCTACGCCGGCAAGCTGTCGAAGATCGAGACCGGCGCCATCGGTCCGAAACCGGCCGACGTTGAAGTCATGATCCAGATGTACGGGTTGGCGTCCGGTGACGCGGATGAGCTGCGACAGCTGGGCAAGGATGCGCGCCGGCGTTCAGTTCCCAGGGCATTGGGCGGCAAGTACCGGCAGTACGTGTCCTTGGAACGGCTGGCCACGGATATTCAGATGGTGTATCCCGAAGTCCCGGGTCTGCTCCAAACCCAGCGCTTCGCCTACGCCCTCTTGTCTCACTCCCCGACGATCCCCGGCGGAGAGGCCATGACGCAGGCGCAGGAGCGGGCAGCACGAGGCGCGGAGATCGTCCGCCCGGGCGGACCCAACATCTGGATCGTGTTGGGTGAAGAGGCGTTGCACCGGGAGATCGGCGGACGGCAGGTGCTGCGCGATCAGTTGGTGCGGCTGCGCGAGATCGCGGATCTGGACAACGTGTCGCTGCGGATCGTGCCATGGTCGGCCGGGGCCTGTGCGGCGCTGGCAAGCCCGTTCACGCTCCTGTACGTGCCGCCGGCCCGGACGATCGCGTATGTGGAGACGCTGACCAGGGCGGACTACATCAAGGCTACCGGGCCGTACATGAGCGCGTTCGAGACCGCTCAACGGATCTCGGAGACCGAAGACGCGTCGCGGGCGATAATTGATAGCAGGTTGTCCGACCTGAACTGAAGGAGTTAGTTTCATGTTGTCACAGAACGTCACTGTTGGTGCCGTGCGGTGGCGGAAGAGCTCGAGGAGTGGCTCGGGCGGCGCGCAGTGCGTCGAATTGGCCCACACCTTGGATGGTGTGCGCGACTCCAAGAACCCCACCGGTCCGGTGCTCCGTGCAGACGTCCCCGCGCTGGTTCAGGCTGTGAAAGCCGGCATGCTTGGCTGAACTTGGCACCCTGCACGGAACATCCCCCATCCGCTACATCGGATGGGGGATGTTCCGTCCACGGGTCCAGACGATCCGGGGCCAGTCAGCGCTGGAGCCCGCCGTCATCCGGCAGTTCGATCATCGCGGCCAGGTCGGTGGCCAGCAGGTCCGCCGGCTGCCCGTGGATGGAGCGGACGGTGCGGACGTTGGCCACCTCCGCCAGCCAGGCGGCCAGCTGGGTGTTGAAGTCCGCCGGGGAGGCGAAGGACCGGCCGGGCAGGAACGAGGTTTCCAGATAGCCGTTGTTGCGTTCGACCATGCCCTTGTATTCCGGGTCCCGGGGCAGGGCCAGCCGAACCTGGGTGGCCAGCGTGCCCGCGAGCGCCGCCGCCGGTATCGACACCCGCCCGGTCCCGCCGATGGCCGACTCCCGGTCTCATAACACCGTCCGCGTCACCTTGGCCCATAGGTCACACGATCCACCGGATCGATGCCCCGTACTCCGGCCGGACCCGCATCAGGATCAACCACCCAGAGCCGTGCATAACCGCCAGGGTCAGATCACGCAAACCGTGCCAGAACCAGTTTTCACGATCCAACGACACTGTTCCTGTGCGCGGTTGGCCCGCCTTGGAATCAGGTGATTCTCACCTGCGTGTGACTGCCGCCCGGGCACGGAACCGTGAGAACGCCGCAGCCCGTTTGCTGAGCGACTCCGCGGACGGTCCACCAAGCACACCGCGGCTTTGTCCGGGTGGTCCGCCGACGGCCATCGCGGTATCCACGTCACGGCGTCGTCCTATCACCGTGGTTCGTTCGATCAACCTTGGCTACGTGTACGGCCAACCATTCCCCGTGGTCCCAGTAATGCCCCTTGATCGGGACGTGAACGTCGTCCCCGACCGCTGCGACGACAGGCCGCAGACCGACGCGTACGGACTGACCACCCGATCGGGAGTTGTCTCCGCGTCCGGCCATGAGCACGCGGCCATGACCCCGTGGAGTCAGCGGACACTCACCTTCGGTATCGTCCGGCGTCGAAGCTGGAGAATCATCGGCACAGCACGGACCACGTGAACACCGGCACCGGCGCGGCGGTGAAGGACTGGGGTATGACATCACTGCCGGAACTGATCGCCGAGTTACGGGCGGCGATCAGCCTGTTGCGGCCGCAGGAGTACGTCGCGTTCGCCGACCAGGTTCGCCGTGAGGTGCTGCCGGGGTTGCGGCAGCTCGCCGAGGAGAGTTCGAGTTGGGAACTGGCCGAGGCGTATGAGCTGCTGGCGCCGGTGCCCGACCAGTTCGAAGAAGCCGCCGCGCTGTATCAGCGGGCGACCACCACGGTCGAGAACTACATCGATCGCGTCGAGCCAGCTCCGGCCGCCGAACCCGGCACACCACCACCGGAGCCACCGGTACCGCCGGTCGTGCGCGAGATCGGGAAGTGGGAGCAGGCATCGGAGTCGATGTCCGCGCGGGCCGCCAAGTACCAGGCCCAGATCACCGGTCGCACCGGCATGGTCTACAAAGTCAAGGGCGTCAAGTTCGACGGTTACAAAGACGGCGTCCTCCAGGAAGCCAAGGGCCCCGGCTACGCCAACTTCGTGAAGAAGGGCCAGTTCCAGAGGTGGTTCCACGGTTCTAAGGGCCTCCGAGAGCAAGCACAGAGACAGGTAGGAGCCGCAGGTGGAACTTCGATCAGGTGGTCAGTCGCCGAAGCTTCCGCCGTGGCTGCGTTTAGTGATCTGTTCGAGGATGCTGGGATTTCGGGCATCGAAGTCGTCCATGTGCCACCGGAGGAGTGAGGAGCGCCGTGGCTGAGGAGACGTTCTATGTTGGCGCCTACTGGGGTCCGCGTGACGAGCGAGTCGAGGACTGTGCCCGCCGGCTGGCGCAGTTCCTGGCCGTACTGGGTGAGATCGATCCGCTGCTGGGGTCGTGGTTCCAAACGGCCGGCAGCCGCAGCGCAGCCCTCAAGATGCCGGTTGATCCGTCGGCGGATGCGCTGCGCGAGTTGCTGCTGGCAGGGCAGAACCGTCGTGACTTCGACGACCGCTCGGTGATCACCGAACTGGGATACAGCGTCGGGATTTGGAATGGCCAGGTCGGTGAGGTCGGACTAAACGTGACGTGTGGCGCTTCCATCTCGACGCCGCACATGTCGAGCAACCTGGTCCTGATCGACCTTCCTGACACTGAGGGCGAGGCACTCCGCCTGTACCGCCGGGACACTGCACTGGCCGTGGTACGGGCGACGGTAACGGCATGGCAGCCGTCGTGGTGCACATGGGCGGGCCGGCTCCTGCGGAAGGCACAAGGACGCCAGCCGGACGAGATTGTCGTCGGCTGGGCGACGTATGTGGCCGACGGGAGCCGGGTTGAGGTTGATCGTCTACCTGCCGGGGCGATGACCGAACCGCTCAACGGCGGCCTGCTGATCACGGCCAATGGCGACGCGGATTCGGCGTCGGAGGCCACTGTCTTGGCCATCCGGGATGCTCTCGGACCCGCGCTACACCAGTGATGTCGATGGCTGAGTCGTTCTATGTGGCTGCCTACTGGGGTCCGCGGGGTGAGCCGATCGAGGACTGTGCTCGCCGGCTGGCACAGTTCCTAGCCGCGCTCGGCGACGTTGATCCGTTGTTGGGATCGTGGTTCCAGAGGGCGGGGAGCCGAACGGCGGCCCTGAAGAAGCCGATCGACGTGTCGGTTGAAGGATTGCGCGAGTTGCTGCTGGCTGGGCGGTCCCGGCGTGACGATGAGACTCGCTCCGTGATGACTGAACTGGGCTACGGTTTTGGCGCTTGGAACGGGCAGGACATCGAAGCGGGATTCAATGTTCGGTGCGGCGCGACCTCAACTCGATCGGTGACAAGTAACAGGGTCGTGCTGCACCTGCCGAAGGCCGAGGGCGAGGCGCTTCGCCTGTATCGCAGGGATGCGGCGCTGGCCGTGGTCCGAGCCACCGTGACGACGTGGCAACCATCGTCGTGCATGTGGGCGAGCGGCTCACTGCTTGATGCGCAAGGAAAACAATCTGGCGAGGTCATCGTGGGCTGGGCGACATATGTGGTCGATCCCAGCGGGGTTCAGGTGGACCGCCTGCCCGCCGGTGTGACAACCGAACCGCTGAACGGCGGCCTGCTGATCACCGCCGATGGTGATGCGGATTCGGCCTCAGAAGCAACGGTGTTGGCTGTCCGGGATGCTCTCGGATCTGCCCTGCACCAGTGAAGGATGTCGGTGGCTCGGCCGAGGACTACCCCCGTGTGCGCGGGGACGACGGCCAGCGCGGTGATCGGCACTCCCCCAGCCAGGAAATACCCCCGCGTGCGCGGGGACGACCGCGAGGGCGGCGTCCGCCTCGGCCTCGTCCCAGAAATACCCCCGCGTGCGCGGGGACGACCAGGATCGAGGTGATCCAGGTGCCGAGCGTCCAGAAATACCCCCGCGTGCGCGGGGACGACGCCGGCACGCTCCACCTCAAGACCGCGCACGTCGAAATACCCCCGCGTGCGCGGGGACGACCGACCCGGAGGGCAAGATTTGGCCTCGCAATGAGAAATACCCCCGCGTGCGCGGGGACGACGGGCTGAACCAGCCGGGATCGGTCTGCATCGCGGAAATACCCCCGCGTGCGCGGGGACGACGCGCGGTATCGGTAGCGGTCCAGGGTCTCCGGCGAAATACCCCCGCGTGCGCGGGGACGACTCCCGGGCGCGCCCGTTACTGTGGCGCCTCGCGGAAATACCCCCGCGTGCGCGGGGACGACTCGATGCGCCGCAGCGTCGCCGGCCTCAACGGCGAAATACCCCCGCGTGCGCGGGGACGACCACGTCAGATCCCCGACCATCGCGTCGTCCTCGGAAATACCCCCGCGTGCGCGGGGACGACTTTTCTGCCTCGGTTCGGGTCGGCGTTCATGACGAAATACCCCCGCGTGCGCGGGGACGACTCTCCGGGACCACGACACGACGTCTCCGCTTTCGAAATACCCTCGCGTGCGCGGGGACGACCGACCTGCAACACGTCGACTTTTCCGCCCGCGAGAAATACCCCCGCGTGCGCGGGGACGACCTCCCGAAATGGACTTTGCCGCGTCCTTCAGGCGAAATACCCCCGCGTGCGCGGGGACGACTGTGTAGCCGCGTGGATCAGGTAGTCCGGGACCGAAATACCCCCGCGTGCGCGGGGACGACCATCTCAGGGGCCATTCCAGGGATCTCCGCTGGGAAATACCCCCGCGTGCGCGGGGACGACTGATCGACAACGACAGCAGCCCAGAAATCCACAGAAATACCCCCGCGTGCGCGGGGACGACGAACCCGACACCCACGGCGACGGGAACGATCAGGAAATACCCCCGCGTGCGCGGGGACGACCCGGCTCGTCCTCCAGGTCCTCGATGCCGTTGGGAAATACCCCCGCGTGCGCGGGGACGACGACCATCGCGGCCGTCCGGCACCGGCCGGACGCGAAATACCCCCGCGTGCGCGGGGACGACACTTGCTGACCTGCGGTTTTACTGGCGAGGTCGGGCCGCCAGGATCAGTCCATCGTAGTCGACGGGGTACCAGCGATCCCGTCCTGCGGTCCTGACAGCCCAGCCTTGCTCGTTCTTGGCTGGTTCGATCATGACGGCTTGTCCGTCGCCGATGCGGTCTGACAGGAGCGTCCAGAGCCGGTCGCGGATGCGTCGGGTCGGGTTGCCGACGAAGACGCCTGCACGGGGTTCGATCATCCATCGGGTGAGGTGGCCGCGCAGCCCCGGGGCTGCGGCGACGAGGATGATGACGGTCACCACTCCTCCGATTCTGTGGGCTCGTCCTCAAACTCGGGACCTATGACGACGAGGTGGGTGTCGTCGGTGCCCGACCAGTTGACGCCGCCTCGGACGGCACCGAGTTCTTCGTCCCAGAGTGTGTTGATGTCGTTCTCGTCGATGTCGACACCTTCTGGCAGCAGGAGGTTCTTGATGTCTTTGACGATCCGGGGCAGAAGTTGACCGTCTGCGATGCGGTCGCGCAGGGCTGCTCGGGCATCGCGTTCGTCGGTGAGTCCTTGGGCGGCGAGGTCGAACGCGAGTGGAATGGTGTATTCGGCCTTGTAGAGGTCGGCGATGTCCATGACGAAGGATGTCGCCGATCCCGTATGGACGAAGCCGAGACCTGGACTGGCGCCGAGCCCCACGATAACGGCGTGGCAGATGCCGTACAGCGCCGTGTGCGCGGCGGACAGCAGACGGTTCACGTCGTCGCCAGCGGCGAACGCATCGCCTGGTTTGTACTCGCGTTTAGCCCAGGGGACCCCGGTGCGGTCAGATTGTTCGCGGTAGATCTGTTTGACGCGCGAGCCTTCTTTACCGCGAAGCTGCTGCATGGTGAGTGCCGAGACGTCATCGTCGGGAAAGCGCATGCCATACATGGCGCGTGCGACGGCCAACCGCTGTGGCGGCCGAGTGACGAGCCAGGCTTGACGCAGGAGCAGGGCGCTTCCGCGGCTTGGCCCCAGCCCCGCTGCGTACATGCGCACGCCGCGCTCGCCGACCCAGCAGATGGCCGTGCCGGAGTCGGCGAGCAGACGGATAGCGCCACTGGTGACTCGCGTGCCCGGACCGATCAGGACCACCGCCACCATGGCGGCGGGCACTCGGACCGTTTGCTTCTTGTTGACCAGCACGACCGCGTTCTCGTCGCGGTCGATGTGGCATCGCTCGACGTAGACGCTGGAGATGCGGTCGGATACCTGGTGCAGATCCTGCGCATCGGCCTGCCACCACATGTCAGGCGTCCGCGCGGTGTCTGGCGGGGGCGAGGGTGAGCAGGCCGCAGCCGTAGGCCTTGCCGGGGCCGATGCCGGCGAGCAGCTTGTCCCGCAGCAGATCGGCGTCGGTGACGATCAATTGGCCTTCGTAGGTGACAGTGTTGAGCACTACCGGTTGTGGGGACTTTTTTCGGGTGAAGGAGCGCCGGGTGCGAGCGGTGATCCGCACCTCCTTTGCCGGGGGCGCCGTGGTCGTGTCGTTGCTGGTGATGCCGGGCGCTGGCTGACCGCCGGGGGCGTCGGGGATGGTGAAGCCCCAGCTGGCTGTGCGGTCCAGGAGCCAGTTCAGCTGCTCGCTGACCGTGCGGTGACCGAGCCGGTAGCCGCGGGCGGGCTCACCCTTCTTGACGCGGGCCTCCTCTTGGGGCGGAGTGAGTTTGACGGGTGCGCGGGTGCTCTGTACAGGGTTGGCGGTGAGCCGAAAGGCGAACTGGCGGCCGATAGCGATCTGGGCGAGTAGGGGGCTGTAGTCGCGGGGTTCGGCGTCGTGGTCCCAGTCGGCGTCCGACCAGCCGGCTTGTTCGATGAGGTGATGCCAGTCGGGTCGGCTGTTGGTGAGCACGTAGAGCAGGGGTTGGCGCGGGTTGTCGCTGTCGATGCGCCACAGCACCCGTTCGGTGACCGGTTGGTGCGCGATGCCGCCGAGCACAGTGGCGTGGAGTTTTTGCGGGTTGGCGAGGAGCTCTCGGGAGTGCTTCCGGAGTGGGTTGATCCGGATGCGGGATAGGTAGGGCACGGTCACCATCCCAGGAGCGCGAAAGGATCGTGGAGATTCGCATCGTCACGTTTCGTGATCTGCGATTCCGGGATGCGGGTGTCCGCGTTGATCCAGGTGTGTTGGACGCGGCGGGTGGTGAAGCATCGGTTGGCGGGATCGAATGTTCCCACCGGCACGTCATGGAGGATATCGTCGCCGTCCCGGTTTTCGATGGTGGCTGCGAGATCAATCTTGACGGCATGGGCGCGTTTTCTGATGTGCTGGGAGGCCTGCCACGGCACACGAGTCAGAGCCTGCTTCAACGGCCCGCCGTCAGTGGGTTCGAACGGCCCTTCGTCGATGCCGAGGACAATGGGTTGGGTAGGGATGCAGGCTCGTCGGCCCAATGCAAGAGGGAATCCGGGGCTTCGGACGGCGTCGGCGAGCGAGCTGATCAGGGATCGTTCTCCGTACACAGCGGCTACGAACACGGCGTCTTCCAGGTAGTAGCGCTGAGTCACCTGCGTGTACTTGGCGGGTGAGGTCGGCTTCTGGATGCGCTTCGCCGTTCGGGCCGCAGTGGGCAGCGGCCGGCCGGCATAATCGCTGATCGTGTGGTAGTCACGGGCCAGGCTCCCCGGCTGATCGACGCGGATACCCAGTTCCAGTCGGCACAGGTCGGTGATGTCTTTTTCCCGGGTGCGGCCCTCCGCCCCCGCGAGCAGACCGATGACACCGGACTTGGTGGGCTCGCTGCTGGTGTCGTATCGATTGAAGTTGCTGTGCTGGCCCCAGGACTGCAACGGACCCGCCAGCCGCAGCAGCAGTACGGCCCGGTTGCCGCCATGTTGGTCGGAGCTGTGGGTGGTCATCGGGCGGGGTGGTCCTTCAGCCATGCGACCACGTGCAGCTGTGCTTGGGTCAGGATGTCGGGGAAGGGGTGGGACGGCCCGAAGGCGGCAGTCACGGTTGCTTGGTCGTGCTGACGGTCGTCGTCAAGAAGCACGTATGTGCTGGCAACTGCAGAGGCCGTGCAATCCCATTGCTCGCTGACGTGACGGAACTCCTTAGCCAGGGCGACGATGGAGTCTTGGACGATGCCCTCCTTCGAGTCGATGGGCTTCTCGAAAGCCGAGACGAGGTTGATGGGCTGGTCCTCGCGTAGCGCGAGCACGACGAGGCTGGGCAGAGTGCGATGCGCAAACGTGTTCTGGTGCCCAGACGGGATGCTGCGGGCGAAAGCGTCGACGAACAGCCGCACACCGTCGGCTGTCGCGGTGTCATCACCGCCGAGGTTTTCTCGGAGCTGGTGCAGGCCGATGGTGGCATAGCGATAGAAGGTGGCCGCGTTGAAACCTATGGTGCCGATCATCGCAGCGCCCTGCTGCTCAGGGTTGTCCCTGTCGTCGTCATCGACGGCGGTGTAGTAGTCGAATTCCAACTCGACCGCGTGCGTGGACAGCGCGTGCGCAACCTGGGTCGCGGCGTCGACATTGAGGGATGGCAGGTCTGCGACCATCCGACCGAACAACGCCACCTCGAGAGGGTGTCCGGTGCGCAACTGGTCACTGATCGGTAGGTCCTCCAGAGCCTCTTTGAGCTTGCTGTCGTCGAGGCCGACCAGGGCCGTGGCGTCCTCCGCGATGAGAGCGGCGAGGGCATCGAGCTGTCGCAGGCCGAAAAACACCAAGTAGGGAGTGTCAGCTGATTTCTTGCCGGCTTTGATACCCAAGGCGTTGCGTAGTGCGGTCGCCAGTCGAGTGGCCTCGTCTGTGTCCAGTCCAGTGCGGTCGGTAATGCGGTCCGCCAGCTTTCCCACCATGTGCTTCGACCGGAACGCACGGTCGTCGGGAATTGTGTCCTCAAAGGCTTGGCGGGTCGCGCGTTTCCACGCCTGAGATGACACTCGCGCGCGGCGTGCGCCACCGAAGACTGCCTCCTTCGGGTTGCCTTGATCATCGCGGTTCAGGTTGGCTGGTGGCACGGTGTGCAGAATATGCACGTCGAGATATGCGTGTGCTTTCACAGGAGCTTCCTTGACGAATCGGATGTGGATGGTGATCAGTTGGTGGCGGGGGTTGAGGCGGTCTCGTTGTCCTCGTCCACGCGGGGTGCCGACCAGCGGAAGTAGGTCGATCCCCAGTTGCGTCGTACTTGCTGCCGCCAGGTGGGCTTGTACCAGTGGTAGATGTCCCGGAGAAGCTGGGTGTAGTTGAGGGGCTGGTCGATGGACCGAAGCTGAGTGATCAGTCCCCGCAGATGTATGACCAGAGCATTCACTGAGGTCGAGGAGACGAGGACGGCGAACCGGCGGTCGACGGCCTCGGCGCTCGTCTTCGAGCTGTCTCGGAGTACACGCAGGGCTGTGCCGGTCGACCGCAGGCGCGGGTCGTGCATCGGTTTTTCGTGCTGCGACTGTTGATGCAATCCATACAGAGCCAGCGTGTGGTGCTCTGCGGACAGCTGATCAGTGATCTTGTCATGGAGTGTCACCGTCTGATAGAACGGCCACATTGCGTGCGCGTCTGCGATGTCTCGACCCAACCCCGTGCGTAGGGCCGCCAGGTCCTCCCCAGGTGGCGCAGCACCGTAGGTCGGCTTGCCTTTCCGCCACGTGCCGTCCTTGGCGACATACCGCTCCCAGTACCACTGGGGCTCTTTCTTGTCGGTCACTGACTCTCCTCTCCATCATCCACCGTCTGATCAGCTTGATCGACAATGTCGAGATTCAAGATCTTCCTGATCTTGTCGCGGAATCCGTTTTCCGCTGTGGACAGTCGATGCACGCGACCAGTAGCTTCGTCGGTGCGGCCGACGATCGCCGACGCGGGTGTCGCTGCCAGCATCGGCTTGATCGTGTCGAGAACTACGTCATGCGCCAGCATCTCCCAGGCGCGTTGGGCTTTGTCGAGCGTGTCCAGATCCATTGTGTGACAAGCCCCGCGGAGGAAGCGCCGCACAAGCGGGTCCAATGCATGCAGGACCAACTCGCCCAGCCGCTGACCCTTGTCCCAGGGCACCGGGTCACCACCGCAGGCTCGCCGAACGTCGTCCGACAGTCGGTTGGCAGCCTGTGCCAACTTCTCGGCCTGCTCATACACGCCCGCCACCGCGTCCCAGCACTGATCGTGGGTGCGTAGCGCGGCCACCGGCATCGGGATCGAGTCGCTGATTACCTGCTCTACGACGGCGTTCTGAGTGCCGTATGTGACACCAACCTGCTCCACCCGTAGCGGGTACTCGAACGGGGGGCACTTCTTGACCACCATTCTGCTGAGCTGGTCGAGCAGCCGGCTTGTTTCGAACCGGGTGCCGTCTTGGCGTTCCAATGCCAACAACGAGTCGAGACCACGCCAGCCTGCCCGACCAGGCCGGTGTGTCCGGGGTCGCCACCCGGCCGCGACGGTTTTCTTGCCGTCGGTCGACATGTGCCATGCCGTGTGCGGCTCGATGTCATGTGGGGTCTGCGGCATTCGGTCACCTGCGGCGATGATTACCCGCGGCACCACCACTTCGTCGCCGTCGACACATGGGAACAGCCGGATCCGCCGGGACTGCCAAGTCAACAGGTTCAGTAGGCCCGTCGGAGCGACTCTGTCGCTCCAGACCGCAGTCTGGGGCCCATCCGCTGCCCACTGGGGACGATCGTCAGGTTTGAGACCGTCCGGCCAGATCGGCAGATTCAGGATCA